>CALEJV010000001.1 GCA_937898545.1 uncultured Candidatus Saccharibacteria bacterium
GCTGAAAACAGATTATTGCAATCTGTTTTCACACTCCATCGGATGAAGTGTGGGGAGGGTGAGCTAGCGCTAGGAAAAGCAAAAAACCTGCGATTCCTTTCGTGAACCTCTTGCGATTTTTGGTAATTGCTGCTACTATTGATCTAGCCTATGCGCTCGTAGTGAAGATGGCCTATCACGTCTCCCTGTCACGGAGAAGATCGCCGGTTCGAATCCGGTCGAGCGCGCCAGTATTGGATGCGATACACCCTCTTGCAGTGCGTCAAGTGGGTGTTTTTATTTAGTGCACGAATAACCCCTGTTGTAGCTCACATCATCATCACCTCAACCCTCACACATCACAAAAACACCTCTGAGAGAGGTGTTTTTTGCAGCAGTCCGATGCCAACGCTTAGCGCGTAAACTTCTCATGCAATGCATGGTACTCGTAGATTTCGTCGTCTGAGAACCAGTGGTTAATCTCTTGCTCGGCTTCCTCAGGGTTGCCCGAAGCGTGGATGAGGTTAGGCACGCCCTTGTCTTCGTCGTTGGCATAGCCAAAGCTCATGTGCGAGTAGTCGCCGCGAATCGTCCCCATCTCGGCAGCCATTGGTTCGGTGGGGCCCACCAGCTTGCGCACCAGCTTGACAGCCTCTACTCCCTCAAACACCATGGCAATAACTGGCCCCTGCATCATGAAGTCCAGCGTCACCCCAAAGGCGTGCTTGCCACGGCGCGACACCATCTTGCCAATTTCCTCGTAGTGGCGGTAGTAATGATCGCGCGTTGGAGCAATCATCTTAACAGCCACAATCTTGAGGCCCACCCGCTCAAAACGGGTCAAAATCTCGCCAACAATTCCCCGCTGCACAGCGTCTGGCTTGAAGACGACCAAGGTCTTTTGCACATTATTATTGTTGGGCACCGCTGTTGTTTCGCTCATAAAGCTCCTTATTGTTAGGTTTGCTTGTATTATAGCGTATTGTGAGTGATCGCGAAAATGGAAGGTGCCAGAACTGTGTATTGCACCATAGCTTACTGGACAAGAAAATATCTGGAGGCCAGCAACACCGTATGCGGGTATGCTCTATCATATAATCTGGCCGAAACATTTTCGGTCCAGTAAACTACGGCGCTGGCTAACAAAACAATCATATGGTCAGATACGATACCCCTGCCGACACCTGATGCTCTACCTCTCTGTCTATATATTGTGGTATACTATGGCAAATGGCACAGCACTATTATATGCAAGATTTGATCATTGACTTCATCGAATATATGGAGGTGGAGCGCGGCCGATCGTCCAAAACAGCGGAGAACTACAAACACTACCTCGAGCGCTTCGTTGAGTTTGCTGGTGCTGAGTTGACGGTCGATCAGATCACGCCCGAGTTGGTGCGGCGCTACCGCCTCTGGCTCAATCGCTACCAAAGCGTCTATGGCGAGGAGCTCGGCATGCTCACCCAGAGCTACCACCTCATCGCGCTGCGCGGCTTCCTCAACTACCTCTCCAAGCGCGACATCACCAGCCTCTCACCGAGCAAGATCGAGCTCCCCAAGACGCACAAACGGCAAGTCACCTTCCTCCATTATGACGAAGTAGAGCGGATGATTGATGCCGTGCCAAGCGATGGCAAAGAAGCCAACTTGCGCGACAAAGCCATCATCGAGCTGCTCTTCTCCAGTGGTCTGCGCGTCTCGGAGCTTGTCAATCTCAATCGCGACCACATCAACCTCAAGCGCCGCGAGTTCATGGTGCGTGGTAAGGGCCAAAAAGACCGTCCAGTCTTCGTCAGTAGCCGTGCTGCCGAGCAGATCGAGACCTACCTCAGCGCCCGGCATGATTCGCTCGACCCGCTTTTCATCAGCTATAGTCGCAACCACGGTGCCACAAACACCAGTGGCGACTTCCGCCGCCTCACGACGCGCAGTGTGCAATCGATGATTGGCAAATATGCCCGCCTCGCTGGCATCACCAAGCACGTCAGCCCCCACACTATGCGCCACAGCTTCGCGACCGACCTATTGATGAACGGTGCCGACCTGCGCAGTGTCCAGAGCATGCTCGGCCACAGTAACATCAGCACCACACAGGTCTACACCCACGTCACCGATCAACACCTGCGCGACATCTTCGAGCAATTTCATAGCGGGAGAGAACAGGGGTAAAGATTCACAACCAGAATAAACTGGGTGTTCTCTCACGCTCACCCTCCCCACACTCCCTCCTCAGGAACACTATAAGGGTCGATACTCCCCAAGTATCGACCTCTTGCGTTGGGCTGAGAATCTGTCAGCACAATGACAGATTATCACACTCCATCAGATGAAGTATGGGGAGGGTGAGCTAACGCAAAGAGAGCGGAGTTTCTACTGAGATGTTTCGTATATTTTGGCACCCACTTAGCCGCTAACTCCTATTATTTTATTCAGCAACTAAACCAACTGCCATAGCACCATTTAATTAAGTACTGCGTTCATCACCCAAAACTGCTGATTCAGCATGGAAATTTATTATATTTCTAGCTATTTAGCTACGGCAAGGATCCCTACGGATTACACGACGTGCCCAGTGGCCCGGCTTCGTCGTTGGTGACGTAGAAGTTTTTGCAGAGGCTGCCAGTGATGTCGACGCCTTGCTCTGGGAAGGTGAAGCTACCGTTGGTATTGAAGCCGACATTGACGCGGCTTTTGATGCGGCGAAAGATGGTGTCTGCCCGGCCGGTGGAGTCGATTTCGGGCTGGACGGTATCGAACTTCGTCACGCTATTTGCTCGTTTGAGCGAGATCTTGACTGCTGAGGCTTTGTACAGGCTGGTCACGCGCAAGAACGCCACACGCGAGCCAGCTGGTACAGACTCGCCACCAGCCATTTGGAGAACGGCCTGACAGGCATAGCCACCACCAGTGTAGCGCGCGTTGGAGCACGGCACGGCATTAACGGTCGTCTGAGCACCACTGTCGCTATTGGCGCGCAGGCCAGGGCGTTGGACGGTGAGCGGGTTCGCATTGTCGGTGATGATGCTGGGGCGCAAGAAGTTGGTCGACACCTGGGCGCTATCGAGCTCGCTTAGGCTGACGCTTGTCTTGGTGGGCAAGACAGCCTGCGCTCGGATGAGAGCTGGCGCGTTGGGGCTCCACTGGTCTTTGCGTGGCAACGAGCGGAGGTCGCCAGAGGTTGGCGTCTCGATGGAGGCAACTTCGTTGTCGCTGTTTTTCTTGCGCATCCACTCGATCTGCACACTATCAAAGGCATCTGCACCAACCAACGGGATAACAGTCGACTCCCCTTCTGCAAGGTCGAGTTTGACGTCTTCAGTCTTGGCCTCGATCTTGACGCAGGTGTAGGCTTGGTTAAGCGTGCTGCTACCACTACTCGTCTTGATGGTGGTCTCACCACTGACGGACGACACCACACCAGCTGCTGCCACGGTGTTGCAACGCTGCTGCTCAATGGCGCGGCGAGCCCGCTCATTACCCTTGAGAGCCGCACGAATGACACGCTTGCCATCCTCTACTCCAGCGACCGCCGAGTCGTAGGCACTCTGCGAAAGGTCGTTGTTGCTGGCGCGCTGTTGCTCCTGCACCATCAGGCGGATGAAGCTCACTGTCACCACTGCAATCAACACAGTCGAAAACATCACCACAAAGAGCGACACCATACCGGCCTGCCGCTGCTTGTTGCTATGCTGTTGCATCCCCCTCATCATCCTACCCCTGTATCAATGTCTCAAAAATATTAATGGCGCAGAAGTTATAATTGGCACTGTCGTTCGTGGGCGGCTTGCAGGTCTGGTTGGCAGTGTTGATCGTATCTTGCTGGTTGGTGCCAATGACGAAGCGGAGGCGGTAGATAGTGTGTGTGCCCTCGGTCGATTCGATAACGGGATTGATCTGCAGATCGCGCAGCGCCAAATCCCCCTCACGTGAGCCTAGCAGCTCCGTTGCTTTGCTAAGAAATACATCGGTCGAGTATGTGCCACGAGCCGTTGGGTTGCAATACTGTGCACCAGCATCAGCCACACGGGCGAGGACAATCATATCACCGCGCACATCACCCTGGCGTGTGTCGTTTTGGTAGCGGATGGCACTGCCTTGCTGTAGCTTGGCAGCCGGGCTCCACACATACGACATCGTACCAAAGCACAGGCGCCCCAGCCCACCACCTTTGTCTGGCGACACATAGCGGATCCCATCTGCCGAGGCCAAGGCATCGCGCCGGAAGGAATCGGCCACATCGCGCCCCGCGAGGTTGATCGACTTGAGCGTCACCCCCTTTGTATACAGACCGATGATCTGCAGCGTGGAGGTCGTAATGGCAATGAGTAGCACCGAGAGGAAGCTCATCGCCAGTAGTAGTTCGATGAGAGTGAAGCCCAGCTCTCCGCGCCGTGCGGCCTGCCGTGCTAGGTGCTGCCGCGGCTTCTCTCCCTGTGTTTTACCCCTGTTAGCGCGCCACATCGTATAACCTCGTTACGGTGCCAATCGTCATTGGCTTATCACTCGCTACAGTCGGCCAGCAGGCAGAGACATACACATCGTAGGCAAGGTTGGCATTGGCACCCTCTGCCTTGACAATCTGGACGAAGAGTCCCTGTGCCCGCGGATCGTTACCAAAGTCTACCTTGCTGTAGGTCGTCGGTTCGGGCTGGTAGCTCGCGTTGGTCGGCTCGAAGAGGCGGATGACCTGCTTGCCCGTGGCAGCATCGGCCCGCGGTGCAACAAAGAATGCGCCGCGCCCCCGCAATGTATCTGGCGAAAGGCGGCAGTTGCTCTCGGCGAGCTCGCTCAGCGTGATGGGCGTGGTCGTACCTACCTTGCCTTTGATAGTCTCCCACAGCTGCTGGTTAACCGCCTGCTGAGCAGTCCGAATCAGCAGCACCTGCGAGTCGATCTGCTGCCGCACCTGCGTTACCTCCAAAGAGCGCTGCGCCAGCGCCATACCTTGGTTCATAATCATAAACGCCCCCACAATCACCATACTAAACAGCACGAAGGCAAACATCACCTCGATGATCGTATCACCCCGCTCATGGCGACGCTCTAGCATTGGCCTATTCCTCCACCGATCAGCTTCACACTGCTGGCCGCGCTGCCACCTCGGGCAATCACCGCCCCACTAATACCAGTAAAGACCAAGCCGTCGGGGTCAATACAGAGGTTGGTGTCGCCTTTTTGGGCGTCATTATCAGGCGAGAGGACGGTCATCGGGTTGTCTGTGTTGCCAATATAGGTCTTGATGGCACCGCTGGAGGGCGAGCGCACGATCAAATACGAGTGGCGTGCACCCTGCCGCAGCGCCGTCTCCCAGGCTAGCTCGTAGGTAGTCGTTTGGCTGGCGGTGTCCGACTGGACAAGCCCCGAGCGAGTCAGCGCCTCATAATCCGTTGCTGCAGTTGAGCCATCACGCGTGGCATAGATCGTCCGCGCTATGAGGCTTCGGCCATCACGGCCAGTGGTAATGAACCGCCCAATAATAGTGCACTCGCTTGTGCCCGGCACCTGCGGAGTAATGCTCTGGCTAATGCCGCTGGTGCTACAGCCAAGGTTGCGGTCGTGATCATTCTGGACATTCACCACCCGGTCATACTCCCCCTGGAAGAAGCTCACCAGCGAATGGGTGGCATCGCGGTAGCGCTGGGCATTGACCGTCGCGCCCACACCCACCATAATCCCGGCTGCCATTGCCCCACTCACCGCCAAAAACAGCATCATCTCAATAATGGTGAACCCTGGCTTCACTGGCATACTCATAACCTCTCTAGTATAGCACAAGCAGCATTAGCAGCACAGGGCGATGAGGCAATTCTGGGGAGAGACAATACCTCTGCAAAGCTCAGGCAAAGAACGCAAAAACCAGCCGCTCCCAGGCTGGTTTTACTCAGCTCACTTTGAGTGATTTTATTGCCTACTGCGTCTCTTTGCTAGCCAGCAGCTCTTCCTCAATATCTTGCATAGCAGCAAGGACGAGCTCGTACACCTTTAGGTTAGTTGAATCACCTAGCCTGCCACCAACACGAAGCACCTTTGCCTCGTCATTACACCGGCCAGCAGAGGTTACCAGTACTGTCCCTACCGGGTAAAAATCACGGTAGTAATCCTTCCGTTCCTCTGTTAGTGGTCGATCGGAATACACTTCGACTGCTGGGCCAGTTACAACGCTAATATTGATACCTTCTTGCTGTGCATTCTTATACTGCTCTTCGTTGTATGGATCAGTGATTTTGCATTCACTACCCTTAAATATTTGATCCTCTGTCGCCCATTGATTTAGAGCACCAGTAGGGCTACCTTCACGAAGAACCCGCGCTACAACTGCTGTCTCATACTGCACAAAGTTCCCGCGCGAATCTCTAGTCTCGCCGCCAGCATAGCTAGTGACGGCAACATGCTTGTCCTCAGGTCGGCTACCAAAGCCATTCTCTGCCAATACTATGCCAAGCCGCTGTATTTCCTCAACAATATCTTCGCAGTACTTCTCCTTACGCTTTTTATCGAGCTTTGCTTCGACCTTTGCTAGTGCCTCCTCTATCAGCTTCGCACGCTCGGCGTCCTCTCCTTCACTGAATTCCTTAGTCTTTGGCACTGGAAAGCCTCGCAACTCTGGCTTATACGGTTCTTGTTTTGTCTCACCACTAGGTGGCTGGTCATATCGTGGCATCATATCTCCTTGGAGTTAGGTGTTTATGATGCCTATAGTACTCTCTCTCTCTCTCTGGATTGTCAAGTATTACATCAGGTTTACAAGAAGGAGCAAATCTACCCAGCCTGGGCCTCAAAAGCCCACCAGCGCGCGCAAGATATGCCCACCAAACAAGAGCGAAATAACGCAGCCAATGATAAGCAGCGGCCCAAATGGCACCTGCGAGCGCGTATTGAGCTGGCCACGCACTAGGCCCGGCAGGACGATGATGCAGCCCAGCATGTTGGAGAAAAACAACGTCATAAAGGCCAGGCGCCAATCGCCCAGCAGCAGCGCCAAGCCCACACAGAGCTTCACATCACCAAAGCCAATCCACGCCCCGCGCGAGATGGCATACAGCCCACCATACAGCCCCGCCAGCAGCGCCACCGCCCCGGTGAGCGATACAAGATCAACATCGTGCAGCGTCATCATCCGCACCAGCACGAAGAGTGCGCCCAGTGCCATCAAGCCATAGTTAAGCGGATCGGGCAGGAGCTGCCACTTGGCGTCATACGCCGCGAGGATCATCAGCACCAAGGCCACCACCACCCACACAGCAAAGAGTAAGCTACTGGCTGGCAATGCCCATGGCCATACCAGATACGACAGTGCCAAGCCAACCCCTAGCACCAGCTCCATCACCAGCTCGAACCAACCAATGAACTGCTGGCAATAGCGGCAGCGCCCACCAGTCGACAGCCAGCTTACTACTGGGAGCAGATCATACCACGCCAGCACATGCCCACACTGCAGGCAGCGTGAGCGATCGTCTCGCACCGTGCCCTGCAATAGGACGCGCAGTTGACGCCATTCGTGTTTGTCGTAGGGGTGGCCGGTTTGCTTATCAGTCCGCAGTTGCCGCGCGCGCACCCGCCACACTTGCGCGCCCGCAAAGCTACCCAGCACTACACCGAGGAGGAGCAGTGCACCTGCTATCAAGATCGTCATACCTCACTAGTATAGCAAAGATATGCAAGAACGTGCTACATCATCACGCGCTACCGGAGGCCAGTGCAGATACAAGCCAAACCTTCCTCACTATGTAGTGAATTACTGAGCCATACTTGTAACGAAAATGTTCCGGCCAGATAAAACCAAGAGCTTTTCCGCCCGCTTGGTCGCTAGCCTTCTAGAATATTTTCTTACACAAGTACAACTCAGTAATTCGTGTACTCTCATACATAAAAAGAGGCTAGCACCCTTTGGTACCAGCCATCTTCTTGTGTATCTCTGCTCAGCTACTACGACTCGAGGCAGTATGCCACGCCGTTGCCGCCCGCTTCGAGCTTGGTGACGACGACGAATTGCTTCGATGTACCCTTCTTGAGGGTCGCACCGTCGGAGTTGGTGGCGTCGCAGCGCACACCCTTGACGACGATGGCGCTCTCGGTAGAAGGCGTTACGGTACCATTGCCCGCGTTGTCTTGGACGGTGATGCTCTCTTTGTCGAGGTTCGAGAGGTCGCCCAGGTAGCCCTTGAGGCCCTTGCTGTCGGGGAACTTCCCGCGGTTGTTTGATGTATATTGCGATACCGCAGCGGCGATGGCTTGCACATCATTCTTGCGCGCTGTGTCGCGCTGGCCCCGCTGTAGGGCAGGCAGTGCCACAAAGACCATCAAGAATATCAAGGCGGCAATCGCCAGCACCAGCATCACCTCGATGATGGTAAACCCTTCTTGCTTTGCTTGGTGTTGTTTCATACTTCTCCTTTGTACCAATGTACGAATATGCTTACGTTACTGCTATCATAGCGTAGAATGGCAGCATTGTCTAGGTTTTGTTCGCACAAGATGATAAGCCTATGCGGAGAGGCACAAAACGGTGCTATATGACTGGTATTTTTGGCATGATTGCTAGAGAAAATGCGCTAAAAATGGCCTGTCCTCGCCTATTTCCTGCTGATAACCACAAGTACTTACTGATAGTTAATACGCGATTTATCTCACACTTCCCTCCTCTACACTTCTTCTGGAATACCAAAGAGTCGACACTTCTAGCAAAGTATGACCTCCCAGCATCAAGGCTAAAAACCGGTCATAATGACCGGTTTTCACACGCCACCGGAGGAACTATCCCCTACTTCTGCGGCACATCAATGTATTCTTGCACTTTGCCGTCGCTTTTTAGCTGCGCGACTTGCTTGGTAAGCTCAGTGAGGGGGATGTAGAGGTAGGTGAAGCGGATTTTGCTGTCGTTCTTTTCGTTGACTTTGACAAAGTAGTAGCCACTGTCGGTCGTGCTCTTGATGACACCAGAGGGTTTGCCAGGCTCGAGCTTGGCAATCTCACTTACCGCGAGGCCGTTGTAGCTACTGGCAAGATTGATCAGGCCAGAATCCCCCACCTGCGGTTTGCTCCGGCCACTGCCACCAAGCTGGGTCGCGATTTTGGCAAATTCACCATTGCTACTTGCCACCAGCCCCGCGGCTTTGCGCTGCAGCTCATCGGCCGTTTTATCAACCGCAAAGGCTACTCGAGCCCGCACAATGCTGCGCCGCACCGCCTGGCGATAATCCGATGGCGACCAGTTGTACATCATGCGCGACGATGCATCATACGTTTCTTGGCTAATCTTGCCATTAGCGGTGTTGCGCTGCTGCTCGATAACGGTATCAATGTCTTGATCGCTCACCGTGATGTTGTACTGGCGTGCCAGCTTGGCGGCGTAGGTATCAACCAGCGCTCGGTTGAGCGACTCGCGCTTGATGTGTTTGAGCTGCTCGCGGCCATCATCACTGTCGATGCGAATCTCATCGTACTTGCCTAGATAATACTTAGATCCCCGATACTGCACGAGGTAGTCGCTATAGCGCACCAGCTCACCATCAATACTAGCTACTGGCACAGGAAAGATCTGCGTCATACGGTAGAGGAGGTTGTTGGAACTCTGGGCAATGTAGAGCTGCTGCCACGCCACTGCCGCCAGCAGTAAGGCTGCTACCAGCGCCACAATGATTGTGTTGATAATCACCCGCCGGCGCGACACCTGGACGGGATGTTTGAACTTGCGCCCACCGGCCAATATCTCTTCGCGGTGTGCTGCTACTGTCTCGTTGGTGATGCGCTCGAACTTCTTGGGAGTGTTGGGGTTGGCTGTGTCCGCCTCTGTTTTGGCAGATTTACCTGCTTTCTTGCCCTTTCGCTGCGGCTTGAGCGCTGTGAGGCGATCTTTCAGGCCAGTGGCTGAGGCGGTTGATGCGGCCTGGGTGCCATAACGGCTACGTTTGGGTTTTTTGCTTGGTAATTTCATGGTGATACTCCTGCTGCTTGTGCTGCGCGCTCCGCCTCGCTGACGGCATCTTGCAGCTGATTGTAGATCTGCTCGGGATGATCGACATTGCGGATGATGAGATCGCCCACAAATGTTTGGATCACAATCGTACCAAAATGAAACACCTCACCCGAGAATCCTGGTATATTATAGCTGATATTTTGAATTTTTGCCAAGCTCAGCTCCACCACATCGGTACCAAAAAATCCTTTTTGCGTCACCTGGCGGATGCGCTGGTTGGTCACGATGTAGTAGGTGTAGCGCCACATCAAAAAATGATAGCAAAAGCCAATAGACCCCAAGACGAGCCCCACCACCGGCAGCAAAAACAGCTCCAGTGTGTCTTGCCAGATCAGTGGTGGAATAGCCCCCACCGCCAGCGGCACCAGCAGCATATAAAACCCCTTGCGCATGGCAATAATATGCCGCCGAAAAACAAACAGCAGCTCCTCGCCGTCGCGCTGCCCATTAAATGCCTTGGTCTGTGCCATTATTCCCTGCCTTTTTGTGTGATGATTGTTATGCTTTTCTTGCTGTCTATTGTAGCACGAACTTGACACCGCTTGGCGCCAAACCTAGCTGCCGGCTGCTACTCCTTACGCTCACCCTCCCCACACCCCATCGGATGAAGTGATGGGAGTAGAGCAAACGCAAAAGAAGCAAAAGCTTCAGTGATTCACCCCCTTGACACCACCCCACAATCCCCGCGTATAATAAAAACCATGACAATACTACGGAGCATTTACATATGGTGACGGCTGGGCGATTTATTCATAAGCGCCGCACCACTGCTGGTGCCGGAGCACCACCAGTGCCACCGCCACACCACCCACCAGCTGCGCCACCAGTGCCGAAGGTACCAACGCCAGCGGCTGTCGACCCCACCGAGCCAATCGCAGCACCTGACTGGCAGCGTCGCCTTGGCCATGGCATCGTGCGAGCGCTCTGCATGCTTGCGGCGGGAGCGCTTGGTTGGCTATGCTACCTCTGTTGGACGAGTGGTGGCACGCGCGCTATGCCAGCCGACTTTATGGCTTGGGTCGTCTCATTCGCCCTCTCCTCCTCCGCCATCATGTTCGTCGGCGCTGCCTGCAGCCGCTGGGAAGATATGTCCGACTGGGTGCGATGGGCGGCTGAGGTAATTGGTGGGTTTGGGAGGTAGCGGTAATAAAAGCCTTACGTTTCTTCGCTTACCATCACACGATACCCAAGCAAAACAAAAAACCCGCCGTTACCTTGGCAAGTTTCTGCTAGAGCAAGTCAGCACACTCTAGCATGCCATAATACTACACGACTAATTTATATAAATCTTGGTACCCCGGATAGGAGTCGAACCTACAACCTTCTCCTTAGGACGGAGCCGCTCTATCCAGTTGAGCTACCAGGGCATGGGTATAGTATAGCATGCTCGTTACGCTGAAGTGAACTGTGCTAGACAACAAAAAAGCCGAGGCATGGACACGTATCCAACCCCGACTATGGTGCACTCTTATACTATCATAAATGGCTATAGAGAATCAGACTTTCTCTTATGGGATCGTCACAAGATTCAAGAATCAAGCATAATTCAATAGTCAATGCAGCTTCACTACCTCTCACGCTCACCCTCCCAACTCCCTCCTCCGGAACACTATAAGGGTCGACATTCGCTGGATGTCGACCTCTTG
>CALEJV010000002.1 GCA_937898545.1 uncultured Candidatus Saccharibacteria bacterium
GGCGGCGGAGGAGGCGGCGGGTGGTAGAGCCCGCTCGCCCTAGCGCGTAGCTATATCTCAACCTTTCTTTTGCAACAACAAACAAGCGGCCATTCTCTCATAGTGGTCGCTTCTTGGTGCAAGAACAGAAAAGCAAATGTGCCAAGAACATAGCCCACCAACCATGCTCAAACTGAACCCGGATTAATTACTTAACCCAAGAGTACGATGATCAGATTGAGAATGAGCCCTATGATGCTACATTCTGCAATTTCCGGCTTGGTGCTTTGTGGCGAACTTGGTATACTTGGTACGAGACATAAGGAAAACACATCATGGATTGGCTGCATATTATTATTCTTGGCATTGTCGAGGGGATTACCGAGTTTTTGCCCATATCGAGCACGGGCCACTTGATGCTGGCCGAGAAGCTGCTGGGCTACTCGGTGAGCGACCCGGGGCTTGTCGCCTTTACGGCGGTGGTGCAGATTGGGGCAATTGCTGCGGCGATTGTTTATTTCTGGCAGGACATTTGGCGTATTGCTTCGGCCTGGTGTGCTGGCGTGGTAAATCCGCGGGCGCGGACGTTTCACTACCGAATGGGGTGGTATGTCATCATTGGTTCGCTGCCGATTGCAGTGGTAGGGCTACTCCTTAAGGATACGATCGAGACGGTGCTGCGCGGCCTGTGGTTTGTAGCGGCTGGGCTGATGATTTGGAGTATTGTACTGTTCTTGGCCGACCGCCGGGGGCGCGAGACACGCCATGAGCGTAACCTCACCTGGCGCGATGCCATGGCAATGGGCCTGATGCAGTGCTTGTCGCTCATCCCGGGGGTGTCGCGCTCGGGAGCGACGATTGCCTCGGGGCTATTCCGCGATATTGACCGCACCACTGCCACACGGATGAGCTTCTTCCTGGGGATTCCGGCATTGATGGCAGCTGGTGGGCTGGAGGCCGTGACGCAGTCGCAGCAGATTGGCCGCTTAATTGGCTGGCCACAGATGATACTGGGGATTGTTGTGTCCTTCGTGGTGGGGTATGTGGCGATCTCGTGGCTGCTGCGCTTTGTTTCGAGTAACTCATTTGATAAGTTCGTCGCCTACCGCTTGGCGCTGAGTACACTACTCATCATCCTGCTTGCGGTGGGCGCGTTGGCACCGGTGTAATTTCTCCGTAGCTTGTTTTTATATTTATCTCACATCCTATTGAGCGGGGAGTGACAGTTCATGTGCAAGAATTTTTTTCGACTCTGCCTTGATTAGAATTTTACTTCTCAAGCGTGAGAAAAAGCTCCACGATCGTTGTCCACCTAGTTTGCTCTCGCTGGGTGATTGCGGTATAATTGCTATTAACATTAGCAGCTTATGGAGGCGCAATGATCGAAATAAAAAACATTACAAAAGTCTACGGCAAGAAGAAAAATACCTTCACCGCCCTCAAGGACGTAAGTCTTGCAATCGAAGAGGGGTCGAGCGTGGCAGTGCTAGGCAAGTCGGGCTCGGGCAAATCTACACTGATGCATGCCATCTCTGGCCTGGATAAGCCGCAGCAGGGTGAGGTGGTCATCAATGGTGAAGATATCTTGCGGCTCAAGCGCAAGGCGACCGATCGCTTTCGAGCGCGGACGATGGGCTTCATCTTCCAGAGTTTCTTTGTGGAGGGCGGCGAGAGCTGCTATGACAATGTGAGCCTGTCGCTCGAGACCGCAGGTGTACCGCGCAGTCAGCGCAAGCGGCGTATCGTAGCGGCGCTCGAGGCGGTTGGCCTGGAGGATAAGATCAAAGCGCGGGCCAAGGACCTCAGTGGTGGGCAAAAGCAGCGCCTAGCGATCGCTCGAGCAATTGCTGCCGAGCCGCAGATTCTCTTTGCCGACGAGCCGACGGGTAATCTCGACTCAGCAACTTCTGGAGTAGTGGAAGACCTGCTCTTTAATTATGCTAAGGAGCATGGTGCGACGCTCATCATCGTCACACACGACGAGGATCTAGCGCAGCGCTGCCAGCGTATTATTCGTATCAAAGATGGGGTGATTGATCACGACAGCGCTACGGATAAGACTACAGCTTCTCCCAAGGCTAAAAAAGCGCCAGCTCGTCGCTCAGCCAAAGCCATAGCACCTACCACGCAGCCTAAGAAAACGGCGAAAAAAGCCACAAGTGCTACTGCAAAAGCCAAATCTACAACCACCAAGCCAACAACAAGGAGGGCAGACTAACCATGAAGACGACTGATATCATTCGCCGCGCTGGCCGCAACCTGCGCCGAGCCAAGATGCGTACCTTGCTTACCAGTATCGCTATCGCGGTTGGCGGCTTTGCCATTATGGCGAGCTTGATGGCGGGCGAGGGTGCACGCCAGTATATTGACCGGCTGATTAGCAGTAATATTGATGCCAAGGCGGTGTTTGTCGTCAAGGATAAGCGGCTCATCGGCGCGCAATCGGGCCAGCAGGCTGACCTGCGTGAGTATAATCCTGATAGTATCAACCGCTATGGCAATGATTATAAAGCCCTGACCCAAAAAGACATCGACAGGCTGGCGGCCCGCACCGACCTCGAGAAGGTGAGGCCAGTCTATCAGCTCCAGCCCAAATATGTGAGCTTTGCGGCCAAGAAAGACAAGAAATACAGCAGTGATGTGAGCGTCTTTGATGGTGCGCTCGCGGCCGAAGTGGTGGCTGGCAAACAGCTGGGCAAGGGTACTGAGCTCGCGCCCGGCGAAGCCGTCATCCCCGAGAGCTATGCCGAGGCACTAGGGCAATCGCCTGCCCAGATGGTGGGCAAACAAATGACCGTCACAGTGGTGCAAATGCCACAGAAGATCGACGAAGCAACACTTGGCCAGGTCTTTGCTGAGAAGGGGCAGGCTGGGGTGAATGAGCTGATCAATGGCAAGGAGCTGCACAAGACCTTTACCATTGCGGCCGTGACGCGCAAATCGGCCGACCAAACCCAAGCAATGCGCGGCATTGGGATTAATGCCAAAGTAGCCCGCGAGCTGAGTGACTACAGTACCAAGGGTACGAGCCAATACCAAAAGTACATGTCTGCCACCGCGGTTGCCAAGCAGGATGCTGAGGCTGCCAAGAAGTCCCTCGAGCGAGATGGCTACGCCGCAGCTACCGCCAAGGATCTGCAGCAGACACTCTTCCGCTTCGTTGATATCTTACAGGCGATTGTGCTGTGCTTTGGTGCGCTGGCGCTAATAGTGAGTATTTTCGGCATCGTCAACACGCAGTACATCTCGGTGCTGGAGCGGACGCAGCAGATTGGCCTAATGAAGGCGCTGGGAGCAAGCCGGCGTGATATTGGCCGCTTGTTCCGCTATGAGGCAGCCTGGGTCGGCCTGTTGGGTGGTGCGCTGGGTGTACTAGGCGCGTGGGGCACCGGTGTGGCGCTTAACCCAGTTATCTCAGAGAAGCTTCGCTTTGGTGATCACAAACTCCTTGTCTTTGTACCAGAGCATGCTGCTGCGGTAGTGGTTGGCCTGATGCTGGTAGCGATCATTGCTGGCTGGCTGCCAAGCCGCAAGGCTGCCAAGCTTGACCCAATCGAAGCGCTGCGTACAGAGTAAACTGCGTCGATACGAAGAGCCAAAACCCGCTGTGCGAGAGTAAGCAAAGCGGGTTTTTTGGCTAGCTAAGAGGAGTACTACTGTACACCTAACAGGGGTAGAGCGAGAAAAGAGACTTAAAGATAGCTGAGACTTGAAGGCAGAGTGGCTTGCGCTCTTTAATTTTATAACGCTTGTGCTATAATCAGACAAAAGGGTATAAATAGGGGTATAGTTATGAATGAACACCGCAAAAAATTTGCAAGCCGTTCGCTTGTATTTGTCTTGTTTGGGATATTATTAATCATCATTATATTGCTCTGGTGGTGGTGGCCATGGGGCTACAATAGTAGCTTCAAGGGTGTGCGGCCAGACCAAGTGAGCTTGCGCCAGCACGATGGGAAGATCCAGTGGCAATTTATGAATGGCGCGTGGCAAGATATTGCCTCGGTCGAGGACCTGCGCGGGGCAAAAGGCGAGCAAGGTGCGCGCGGTGAGGCTGGTGCGAGTGGCGAACGAGGTGCAGACGGTGCCAATGGCCGTGATGGTGCAGATGGTGCACGCGGCCGCGATGGTGCTCGTGGTGCAGCTGGCAAGAATGGCGCAAACGGCGCTAATGGTGCCAACGGTAAGGACGGTGTAAATGGGGCCAATGGCAAAGACGGCGCATCGGCCGCTAAAGGCGAAAAAGGCGAAAAAGGCGACAAGGGTGAGCCTGGCAAAGACGGCAAAAATGGTGAAAAAGGAGAAAAGGGTGATACTGGCCCGAAGGGCGATACTGGTGCTAAGGGTGAGCAGGGTGCACCTGGTACACCTGGCGCACAAGGAGAAAAAGGCGTGCCCGGCCCGAAGGGTGACCAAGGAAACACTGGCCCACAAGGACAACCAGGTCAGCCCGGCCCGCAAGGGCCGCAAGGCCAAACCGGCCCAGCTGGTGCCGATGGCCGAACCATCGAGCTCCAGAAGGGTACACTCTACATCCAGTGGCGCTACACTGGCGAAACAGCCTGGCAAAACCTCATTGCTTATACCGACCTCAAGGGTGAGAAGGGTGATCCCGGCCAGACCGGCCCACAAGGTGCTCAAGGCATCCAGGGGCAGCAAGGTGCTACTGGACCCAAAGGCCAGGATGGCACCAACGCAACGATTAATGTTACCAACAGCACTCAGCCATGCTCACCAAATATGACCGTCACGGGCAATGGCACCTCTCAGCTTGGCCTTACCTTTGCGGGTAGCACGGTGCCAGCGGGTGGTACGGTTGGCCAAATATTGTCGAAGAAGTCGGCCGCAAACTGTGACATGGAATGGCGGAGCCTCCCCCAGATGACCATCTTTACGGCAACACTTGGCAATGGCAATGGCGGCGTTACGGCTGCGACGATTGCTAAGGATACCTTTGCGCCAGTGCCACTCAAGACCGTCGTGACAAACAACGGTGGCGGGTCGTGGGATGCTGGAAGCAAATCGTACATTGCACCAAGTGATGGTGTGTACTTGATCCAATCGCGGATTCGCTTGAACGATACATCGTCACCCCGCGGTGTGTACCAGGCTGTCAACGACACAGCCCGCGACACTCCAGAGGGTGTGTGGAGCAACAACCAACAGGGCTACCGCTTTACCATGCCATACACTCGCCTGATGCGGGTAACGGCCGGGACACCGCTCAAGCTTGTCGTCTACTCGGCTGGCCAAGACGCGAATATCACCGATGCAAGCCTCAGCATCGTCAAGATATCAGACTAAACTAGTCAGCCTACTATCAACCCCTACAGAACCAGCTATCATGGCTGGTTCTGTGCTAGTGATCGACTAGGATTACTAGCCAATAGCGTGCCCGTAGGCAGGGAAGTGAGGCCAAAAATGGCTGGGAATGGTGCCCAATTATACCCCGGCCGGGCAGGCGCAGCACCCGGAAGTTTTATCGAACAAATTGCCATTACGCTTGGCGTGGTATCTGATATAATATAGTTATGTTAGATATTCGTTATATTCGCGCGCATGCCGACGAGGTGCAGGCAGCTGCGCGCCATAAGGGCTACGAGGTGTCCATCGCAGCGCTTCTCGCGTGCGACGACCGGCGCCGGGAACTCCAGCAGCGGGTGGATGCTGTGCGTACCACGCGCAACGAGACGGCCGCTCAGATGAAGGGTGGCAAACCCAGCCAAGAGCTCATCGCCAAAGGCAAGGCGCTCAAAGCCGAGCTCGCCACGCTAGAGGAAGAGCTGCGCACCATAGAGAACAACTTTTTTACTCAGCTCGAGGCAGTGCCAAACATCACCCTGCCAGACGTGCCACTGGGTGGCGAGGCAGACAGTGTGGAGATCAAGCAGTGGGGTGAGCGGCGTGAGTCGGCTCAAGATCACCTCGACTTCGCGACGAGCCGGGGTTGGCTCGACTTCGAGCGCGGTGCTAAGGTGGCTGGCACGAAGTTTTACTATGTGCTGGGCGACCTAATGCTGCTCGAGAATGCCATCTACCAATATGCCCTTAACTTCCTTGTCGGCAAAGGCTTCCGCCCCATGACGGTGCCACACATGGTGAGTGGTCGCGTGGCGCGTGGTTCGGGCTTTGCGCCCAAGAGCGATAAGGAGAGTAACGAGTACTTTATTGAGGGCGAAGACACTATGCTTATTGGCACAGCCGAGGCCCCACTGACAGGCTTCCATGCCGATGAGATCCTGAGTGAGAAGGACTTACCGCTCCTCTACACTGGCTACAGCCCCTGCTACCGCAAAGAGGCTGGCGCTGCCGGGAAGTTTAGCCGCGGGCTGTTTCGGGTTCATCAGTTTAACAAATTGGAGATGTATATCTATTGCCTGCCCGAGCAGTCGGCCCAGATGCATGAGAAGATCCTTGCTCTGGAGGAGGAGATTTGGCAGAGCCTGGGCGTGCCATACCACGTGGTCAATATCGCGGCGGGAGACTTAGGTGCACCAGCTGCCAAGAAGTATGACATTGAGTACTGGTCGCCCGTTGATGGTGCCTACCGCGAGCTTACCAGCTGTAGCAACTGCACTGACTTCCAGGCGCGCAACCTTGGCATCCGCGTCCGCCGGGCCGATGGCTCGCTCCAGGTGGTGCATACCCTCAATGGTACCGCAGTGAGCTTGGCTCGCGCACTCGTAGCGATTATCGAGAATTATCAAACAACTGATGGCCAGCTCCGCGTGCCAACGGTGCTGCAGCCATATCTGAACAACAGGGAGGTACTCTAGATGGGGCGCACAATCAGAAAAATGAGTCGCAAGGGCTATGCCAAAGTTGCTAAGCCGCTTCTCTTCCGGCGGCAGCCCGATGCAGCGCACCAGTCGATGCTCTGGACGGCGCGGGCACTGCATGCCATCCGGGGTGAGCAGCTCCTTAGCGGCTGGCGCTATAAGAACCCTCGCCTCGAGCAGACTATTCTTGGCCTCAACTTTGTTAATCCCATCGGCCTGTCTGCTGGACTGGATAAAGATTTTGATCTGCCCCCTGTGGCAAAGAAAATTGGTTGCGGCTTTGAGATTGGTGGCTCGGTAACAGCCGTGCCTTGTGAGGGTAACCCCAAGCCGTGGTTTCGTCGCTTGGCTAGTGAGCAGTCAATTGTCGTGAATGTTGGCCTGGCCAATCGCGGCGTCGCCAAGGCGATCGAGCAGATCCGCAGCTACTCACCACGGGTCTGGCGCGACTTTCCGCTCAGCGTATCCGTAGCCAAGACGAACAGCCCCAAGCAAGTCCGCCCCAAGCAAGCGATTGCCGACTACTGTGACAGCCTTCGCCAGCTTGAAGAAGCTGGTTGCGCACCACTGTACGAGATTAACATCTCCTGCCCGAATGCCTATGGCGGTGAGCCCTTCACCACGCCCGCTCGCCTCAAGAAGCTCCTCACTGCGGTGGATGAGCTGAAGCTTTCGCGCCCCGTCTTTATCAAGATGCCGACGGACAAGACGTGGACGCAGTTTGCCAAGCTCCTCTCCATCATCGATAAGCATAATGTCGCGGGCCTGACGATCGGCAACCTCGTCAAAGATCGCAGCAAGCTCACCGACCCAAGTGTCTTGCCCGACGATACTCCCGGTAGCCTTAGCGGCCGGCCAGCTCAGGCCATTACCACGCGGCTTATCCACAAGACGTATGCGCTGTATGGCGACCGCTTTGTCATCATTGGTGTGGGCGGTGTCTTTACGGCGGAGGATGCGTACGAGAAAATTCGGGCTGGCGCGAGCCTCGTGGCGCTGGTGACGGCGCTGATGTTTGAAGGGCCACAGGTCGTGGGCGATATCAACGAAGGCTTGGTGGAGCTGCTCGACCGAGACGACTACGTCTCCATTAGCGAAGCAATCGGCGCAGCGCACCGCAAGTAGGGGAGCCAGTGGCGTCCGAAACAAACGGCCCACGCGTTGAGCGTTTTGCCTCTTCCATGCGGTACGCGGCAGCGTGGTTTGGCCAAGTGGTGGTACGGCACATCACCGGTGCAGCGTTTGCCCGGGCTGCGCAGTGGGAGGCGGCAGAGACTCATGTCCTTCCTGCGCGGCAGCATAATAGGCCTGCAGTAGAGTACCGAGCTGCCCAATATGTTGGTACACATGCGAGGGAGGATTACCCGCTCCGCGATACAACACTGATCGTTTCTGGCTATGTTGACCGCACAACCGACCGCTGTGTGGGTGGCCAAGCGGTTGACGTGTATCGGCTAACGGGCCAAACAAGCGCGTATCGCCGCATGGTCGATCGCCAGACAATGCAGCCATATGTGGCGCATCTTGCCCCGGCTCATCTTGATGAACTGTCGACCGAGCCACAGGCTGGGGTTGTGCGCAGTTTCGTCCCAGTAGTAGATAGTCTACAACGGGTTGGCCGCCTGATAGAGGTGCTCGACAGCCTTGCAGCACACACCGTTGAGATAGAGGCGAAGTACCAGACATTGCTACGCTACCGCAATCAGCAAACGTAAAGTAGCGTAGCGACACAGCTCGGCTCACGACCATTTGACATTACTCACAATATACTGCACTATAGGACGAAAGCATTGCAATAAAGGAGCAAGAATGAACGAAAAACAGCCACCAGCAAACGGAGAGCGGCAAGACCCGTCAAAATTGGCAGACCGGCTGCAAGAAAAGCTCAGCCGTATCTTAACAGAAAGACCCTTCGAGTATGCATGGTGGAGGCAGAGTGCTTTGCAGGAGCGTCGTATCCAAACCAACCCAGAGCTCAGCAAAGATGGTGAAACCAACGCCACCGAGCGTACGATATTCTTGACAGGCCGCGAGGGCGAGTATATAGCGGTATTTGGCGTTGTGCCCTATAGTCTACCAATTGTTTCGGGCCCGACTGTCGCTATTATGGCGCCTGATGGTAAAGACTGGGTGGTGTATCGCTGTGGGGCAGATGCCAATGATAAATGGCAGGTCGTGCGCATCCACGGCACAGGCACCAAGCAATACAATGATGGAGAAGAATACACCTTCTTCCAACCCACAGAGGGCGATAGCCAGCAGCACCCCTCGCACAAGAATGCCGACGCACAAGAGCTGAGAGACCTGATGAAGTTGATAGATACGTCACACTGCCGCACAGAGACACCACCTAAGAACGAGGCGAAGGCTTTGCTCGACCAGATTAAAAAGCTGCGCGAAGAGGTAGCCTATCAGATAAGCTCGCTACTCAAGCGTCTCTACCTGAGTTCATAATTTACTCATAACAACCCCTGTTTTCTCCTCAACCATGCTATACTATAAGCACAAGTTGCTAACACGAAAGGGGTCAGCATGATCGCAAACATCGACATTACTGGTATTGGCAAATACTCGCCAGACGAGCCAACCAAAAAATACATTCGCAAGAAGATCGGTGCGCTCGACCGCATGGTGTCGCGCCACGCTCGCAAGACCGTGAGCGCTATGGTGCGCATCGAGGAGATCAATGGTGAGCATGGCAATAAGTATGAGGTAGAGGTGGTCATTACCGTGCCAGACCAAACCATCAAGGCCAAAGACTCTACGCTCAACGTCCTGGCTGCTACCGACATCGTTGAGCGCAAACTGGCTGGCCAGTTGCGCAAATATAAGCAAAACCAGCTGCCGCACCTTGGTCGCCGTGGCCTTCTCGCTCGCTTCAAACGCAGCTTCGAGCGCGAACAGGATCATCCTGCGGAGTAGGCGATAGGTAAGGCGCGCGAGCCAAGAGGCCGGTATCAGTCGGGTATCGGCCTCTTGCTCATACTTTGTGTAGGCCACCCTTCCCAAATAGCCGCAAACCCGGTATAATGAGGGGAGTTTTTTGAATTGAATGGCCGCTTAGAGAGGAAAGCGAGGGAAGTTTGACACCATGGCAACAACACAGCAAAAAGCACTGACGAAGATTTTTGGCGATCCGCAAAAGCGGATCTTGAAGCGTCTGCAAAAGAAGGTAGACGAGATCAACAAGCTTGGGCCGAAATATAAAGCGCTCTCGGACGAAGAGCTGGCCAAGCAGACAGAGGTCCTTAAGCAGCGCCTACACAAGAAAGGTACGACGCTCGATACTATCCTGCCTGATGCCTTTGCAGTGGTGCGCGAGATGGCCGACCGGGTGATTGGCGAGCGGCACTATGATGTGCAGCTGATTGGCTCGATGGTGCTGCACGAAGGCAACGTTGCCGAGCTCAAGACCGGTGAAGGTAAGACCCTGATGTCCACGCTGGCAGCATACCTCAATGCGCTCGAGGGCAAGGGTGTGCACGTCGTGACCGTCAACGACTACTTGGCGCAGCGTGACGCTGGCTGGATGGGGCAGATCTATAGCGCCCTAGGCATTAGCACTGGTGTGATTATCAACGAAGCGTCCTTCCTCTACGATGGCACGTACACCAACGAGAACCATACTGATCCACGCATGCAAAAGCTCCGCCCCTGTACACGGCGTGAAGCCTACGAGGCAGACATTACCTATGGGACAAACAATGAGTTTGGCTTCGATTATCTGCGCGACAATATGGTCAATGAGATTGGCCTAGTGCGCCAGCGCGAGCTCAACTTTGCCATTGTAGACGAGGTGGATTCTATCTTGATCGACGAAGCGCGCACCCCACTCATCATTAGTGCGCCCGCGGCCGAGAACCCTGATAGCTACTACCAATTTGCCAAGATTGCTGCCAAGCTTGTGCCAGAAGACTACCGTCTCGATGAGAAGCACACCAGTGTGGCACTAACAGACAGTGGCATCGACAAAGTGCAAAAACTCCTTGGTATAAAAAATTTGTACACCCCTGAGTATGTCCGCAGCGTTTACCACATCAACCAAGCGCTGCGCGCACAGACACTCTTCCATCGGGACAAAAACTATGTGGTGACCAATGATGGCGAGGTTATCATCGTCGATGAGCACACTGGTCGCCTCAAGATCGGCAACCGCTATAACGAAGGCCTCCACCAGGCGATCGAAGCCAAAGAAGGCGTGCCCGTTCAGCAAGAGAGTATGACGTTGGCGACCATCTCCTTCCAGAATTTTTTCCGCCTATATAAGAAGCTCAGTGGTATGACCGGTACGGCCTTTACTGAGGCAGAGGAGTTCCAGCAGATCTATAGCCTGGATGTGGTGGTAGTGCCGCCCAACAAGCCGATTACCCGCAAAGACCACCAAGACCTTATTTACAAAACCGAAAAGGCTAAGCTCAAAGCTGTGGCGGCTGCCATCAAGAAGTACCATGAGCAAGGCCGGCCGGTGCTGGTGGGGTCGGGCTCGATTGCTAAAAATGAGCTGATCGCCCAGTGGCTGGACAAAGCGGGCATAAAGTATGAGATCCTCAATGCTAAGAATAATGAGCGTGAGGCCGAGATTGTGGCACACGCTGGCGAGAAGGGTGCCGTGACGCTAGCGACAAACATTGCGGGGCGTGGCACAGACATCAAGCTTGGGCCGGGCGTGAAGGAGCTTGGTGGCTTGGTGGTGATCGGCAGTGAGCGGCATGAGTCGCGCCGGATCGACAACCAGCTGCGGGGCCGTGGTGGCCGCCAGGGCGACCCGGGTGACACCCAATTCTATGTCTCGACCGAAGACGATCTGATGCGGATCTTCCAGGGTGAGCGTATTGCTGGCCTGATGGAGCGCCTTGGAGTAGAAGAAAACATGGCTATTCAAAACAAAGCAGTCAGTAAGACGCTTGAGGCGGCGCAAAAGCGGGTTGAGGGCTTTAACTTTGATGCGCGCAAAAATGTTGTTCAGTACGACAACGTCATCAACCGCCACCGCAAAGTGGTCTACACTGTGCGACGCAAGATTCTCGATGGCGACAACATCAAGCCAGAAATTCAGCGCCTGCTGCGCACTGCAGTAGAGAGCCTTACAGAGGTACCAGCCAAGCAAAACCCGAAGTTTGCTGAGGAGTTTGGCGCGATCTTCCCACTGGATAAAGACGAGATTAAGAAAATCGGTGCCGAGAAGCGCGACCGTGTCCGGACTAAGATGGCACTCGATGCGGCGAAAAAATTGTATCAAGACAAAGAAGACGAACTGGGTAGCGAGCTACTGCGCGGTATTGAGCGTGAAGTGTATCTGCAGGTGCTCGACACACTGTGGATGCAGCACCTAGAGAATATGCAGCACCTGCGTGAAGGAATCCACTGGCGCAGTGTGGGCCAGCGCGACCCGCTCGTGGAGTACCGCGCCGAGTCGCAAAAGCTGTTCGATAGCCTGCAGGCTAACCTCCGAGCTGAGGTTCTCCACGCGATCTACCAAGTGCGCAGGACAGATGCCATCACTCGCGAGGCAACCGACGACGAGCACGATACCGAGCTTACCCGCCTGGCTGAAACCTCGGTGGAGCGCGGCGTGAATGAAATCACGAGTGGGGAAGCGAATCGTGACCACGACTTTACCAAAACAAAAGCGGCACCAACTACTGCCGACGTCAACCGCAAACGTAACGCCGCCCGCAAGAAAAAGAAAGCCCAGCGGCAGAATCGCAAAAAGAACCGCTAAATGCAGCACACAGTAACAGAGGTCAGGCTAAAGAATGGTGCCTGTGGCCTTCTCATCGACGTGCCTGGCGCAACCGTGATGAGCTTCCAGTTCCAATTTCGGGCGGGCAACCGTTATGTTGCGAGCAAGGACATCTACGAGACGGCGCACATTATGGAGCATATGGCCTTTGGTGCCAATGCTCAGTTTGCGAGCGAGCATGAGTACGAGGCAGAGTTTATTAAAAACGGTGCCTACCACAATGCCTGGACGAGCGACCTGTCTATGGTGTATGTGGCGGACTGTGCGGACTTTGAGTGGGAGCGTATTTTGCAGTTGCAGCAGGTGGCCATTACGCAGCCAAAGTTCAACCAGACGGAACTCGAGGCGGAGAAGGGCAACGTGCGCAGCGAGCTTGTCGGCTATCTTAACAATCATAACCGAGTGCTGTGGCCCAAGATCCAGCAGCTACTGGGGAATGACATCTACACCTTCCACCAGCGCGTGCGCACCATTGCCCACGTGCAGCTGAGCGATATTCAGGAACACTACCGGCGCACCCACACCAGCGACAACCTTCGATTTGTCATTGCTGGCAAAATGGCGGGGCGCAAGGCGCAAATCAAGCGTATGATCGAGAGCTGGCAACTGCCGCGTGGTGAGCGCTTTGCGGTGCCGCACGACGAACTTCACAGTGGTAAACCTACCCTCATCCGTCGCAAAGAGGCCAGTAACCTTACCTTTGGCTGGTCGATGGAGATCCCGCGCGAGCTTAGCGACAAAGAAGACGCCGCGCTCGACTGCCTCAACCACATCCTCACCGGCACGATGCACTCGCGCATCTTTGGTAAGGCGCGCAAGCAGGGCATGGCCTATGGGATGTTTAGTGATGGCTCGGTGGGCAAATATGAGAGCAGCTGGGACTTTGGTGGCGAGGTGGAGTGCGACAAGGCAGAGCGGCTCTTTAGCCTGATTGTCAGTGAGCTCCAGGCGGTACTGCGCGGTGAGATTACCGAGGCCGAGCTGGAGGCAGCCAAATCCTATGGCTTGGGGCGTTACCAAATGGGGGCGCAAACAGTAGCGCAGATTAGCGGGTTCTACACCAGCCGTTTCTTCTGGGATGGGTATGTGAAGGACTATGCCAAGGTGCCACAAGAGATCAAAGGTACGACCCTTGAGCAAATGAACGCCGTAGCACGTGAATTCATTGCCGCTAATACTTGGGCACTCGCTGGCGTAAGCAGTGGTGAGCGTAGCGACATCGTGCGGCTGGGCGAGCAGCTGGAAGGGCTGTTTGCACAAAAATAACCGATACGTTATCGGCTTTGTTGTAGCTGTATCAGTGATAGCAATGCTCGGATTGAGATGGCTGGCTTCTCTCTGTTGGTTTCTGCTTTTCGCCTCCTTAATCAATAAAATCAACGCAAAAACTCCTTCTTGGCTAATTAAAGTAGGCCAAGAAGGAGCTCTGTGTTTATGTTATGTCTCGGATAGTCAAACTATAGTGGTGTCGAGTAAGCGCGAAGTGCTAGTGCTGCCTCGATTTCGGCGTTTGTTGCGGTGTGTGGTAAATCAAGTGTGTCACATAGCGCGTTAATTTCCACCTGGAGAGCTGCGGCGAAGACGTCATCATCGGATGCCTCGGGAGGTAGGCCAAGTTCGGCACACACCTCTGGTGACCTATGAGAAGAAAATACATCTCCCATTTTTTCGCTTATTCTATCCTTGCTGCCTGGGATATAATTGATAACACGAAGATATGCCTCATCGGCTGCTTCCTGTGCAATGCGCTTATTTCGGTATTCCAGCACTTCTTGCTGGTGTTAGGTCTTGGGGTTTTTCTAGTTCACTGCTAGAAGTAGTAGAGGAGGTAAATTCATTATTATTCATAGTAGATTCTACTTTATCAGATAGTTGGTAGCAAGGCAAGAGCCTTTTGTTTGAGGGTCAACATGTACATGGTACACTTTAGCCTGCGCGGTACACTGCCATCTTCGTGTTGAGCAGCTTGTTCATCTCGGTGAGGCCGCTGTCCTTCTTGTGGAGGACGCCGTCGTCGATGACGTATGTCTCGGCTTTGCTATCTCTGTTGTCGGGCATTTTGGGCGCAGTGTTTTGCCCGCTGTACTTGCTGCGGCTCGTTAGGTCGCTGTGAGTGCGGTAGTATTGAGCGGCTTTGAGACGGTGGTCTTTGACCGCTTGGTAATACGTGAGGTATTCGGTACCGAGCTTGCGTACATTGTCATTTTCGCTGATGTTTTGCATTTTTTTGGCTTGCTCTATGCACGAGCCGTAGGTCTTGCTTGCTTCCTTTTCGATCTCGCTATCGGTTAGTGCAGGAGCGCTCGTAAGCGCTGTGCTGCCACCCTTGCGGAAGTCAAAGTTGAGAATCTGGCGGTTGAGCACGCGAGTGTCAGCGCACTCTTTGATAAAGGTGGCGACGGTGGAGTAGTAGCTCGGCAGCTTGCCCAGTGCAGTGACGGCTTCGTCCGTCTCGCGCTTGTACTGCTCGTACGCACGCTTGATGTCTTCGTCGTGCACGGCGCGTGAGCTACCAAGCTTGCTTATGAGTTCTTTGCGGTTGTCTGCAAATGCTTTGGTGTCGATCGTCTCACCACGAGAAAGTGGCTGCAGCAGGCGATCCTCGGTGCGGCTATGGGTGCGGATGAGCGCCTGAGCGTCTTGCAAGTCTTTGCGGCTTGGTGGTGTAGACTGCATGGCTACAACGATGATAATGACGATGACTAGCACAATGCCCGCCGCGCCAGCAATCAGCCCATACAGCAGTTTCTTGTTTGCGAGCAATGGATTACCCGAGTGGGGCGGTGTATTGCTAGGCTGCGATGCGTTTATATTCATGGTGTTCGTTGGCGAGGTCATAGCTGGTTGGTTATGGCTAGGAGTGGGCTGAGTGTCCATTGCTTGTGTCCTTTATCTTCGTTGTTGATACTCAAATTAACTATAGACTATATATTATAGCAATAGTTGCAGTGAGCGCAAATTGACGGAGGAAGAGCTGTTGCGGCGCATTGTGTTTGGTGGTATGCCAATGTGATCTCTATATAAGAAATACACAAAAAATCAACAAGACCGCTACAGAAGTGGAGTCACCGTCCATCGATGGGAATGACGAGGGAGTACCAAGAACAAGGGCAGTATGATACACTCTCTGACCTCTGTATATTCTGTGTTTTGGGTGCTGTGTATGCTATAATGGCGGTATGAAAGTTGCGATTGCTGGGTACGACGTTGAGGGTCGTGCGACGTATGATTATGCGCGGCAGGTGTGGCCTGCGGCGGAGATTGTGATAGCCGATGAGCGGCGCATTACTGATGTGCTGCCTGGGGTGGTGGATGTATTGACAGGCCCAGATGCCTTTGCTCAGCTGGGCGATGCCGATATCGTCATGCGCACCCCTGGGCTGGCACCGTGGCGGATCGAGACGGACGGCACAGTGTGGTCGGCCACGAATGAGTTCTTCGCACGCTGCCCCGCGCCGATCATTGGTGTGACAGGCACGAAGGGCAAGGGTACAACGGTGAGCCTCATCGCTGCTATGCTGCAAGCCCTTGGGCGCACCGTCCATGTGGTGGGTAATATTGGCCGGCCAGCTCTGGCACAGCTGGGGCAGATTGGCCCAGACGATGTGGTGGTATATGAGCTGAGCAGCTTCCAATTGTGGGATGCCGAGCGCTCACCGCAGATCGCGGTGGTGCTGATGATTGAGCCCGACCATCTCGACAAACACGTTAATTTTGCCGAGTATGTCGATGCCAAGGCGAACATTCGGCGGCACCAGCGGCCAGGCGATGTGTGTATTTATCATCCGAGCAATCCATATGCTGCGCAGATTGCTGAGTCGCTTGACACGGACGTTGCGCGTGGCAGCCTGGGTACGCCGCCACCAGCGTATCGCTATGGCACGCCAGACGATGGGCTGGTGTATGTGAAAGATGGTGCCTTTTGGCAGGGTGAGCGGCGGCTTTGCGCAACAGACCGCCTACAATTGCCAGGTGCGCACAATATTGAGAATGCCTGTGCTGCGCTGAGCGCAGTGCTCGCCTTCGATCCGCAGGCTGTGCCGCAGCGTCTAGCGGAGGGGCTGGCGAGCTTTACTGGTTTGCCACATCGCTTAGCCTTCGTAGCAGAGCAGGATGAAGTACGTTATTATGATGACAGTATTGCTACCACACCGGGCAGTGCCATTGCAGCGCTGCGTGCCTTTGCGGAGCCCAAAGTTCTCATCGTTGGTGGGGCAGACAAAGGTGGTGATTACGAGCCACTCGCACAAGAGGTGTATGATCAGGGTGAGTCTGTCCGCGCTGTCATTACGATGGGGGCGAATGCTTCGGCGATTGCAGCGGTATTACAAAATTATGATGTTGCTGCACCTATCATAACACTTGGTAGTGTGCCTATGACAGAGGTCGTGGATACCGCTAAGCAGCAGGCTAAGCCTGGTGATGTCGTCATCCTAAGCCCCGCTGCCGCGAGCTTTGACCAATACCGTAGCTATGCCGACCGTGGTGAGCAATTTATTGCAGCGGTGCAGGGCAGTGAAGCATAAGCCGCTTTTTGTTTTTTTGCATCCGCATGTCTTAGGCCTTGTAAGAATGAATATAACTCCAGAATATTCATTTCTTGGCCAAGAATTGCTCGCAGCTATGATGTGCAATGTGTACTCCGAATGAAGTAATGATCTTGGCGGGAAAAGGGCTATTTTGCGATTGAGCAGGATATACTATAATATATACAAATAACTATATAACTGATACAAGATAAGGAATCGATAGCCCAATGAATCAGCAACCATATACCAACTCACCGCAGCCTGCCGCCGCGCCGCAGTATAGCAAGGGGCAGCTTGCTGTAGCCCGTGCTGCTATGTCTAGCGACAACACCGTGCTGGCAGTCACCTTTATTGGCTTCTTTTTTATGACGTCGGCGTATTTTATTTTTACGGCGCTGGCCGAGCACTTTAGTGTAGAGGGGACTGATATGGCGGTAGAGCAAGTCCCACTTTGGCTGAGGCTTATTATTGCTTTGTTTAGCGGTGCTATCCTCTTTGGCGTCATCCTTCTTGTCGGGATGTTTTTCATCCGGATGGAGCGGCAGAAGATGCTGGGTAATGCTATGCAAGTAGAGTATAGTGATTATGCGTGGCTGCGCGACTGGGCCAACGTCACAGCGGCCGACCTCGGCTTACCACGGGTAGAGATCTTCGTCACGCAGAACCCGGTCATCAATGCTTATGCCTTTGGCTTTATGAATCCATACTGTATTGTGCTGCATTCTGGTTCGATTCGCTACCTCACGCCCGATGAGCTCAAGGCAGTCGTTATTCACGAGATGGGGCACATTAAATATAAGCACACCATAGCTATGCTGTATCTGCAGCCGTTCTTGGCGCTGCCGTTTGTTTCTTCGGTGTCTGGCTGGCTAGCGGGCTTTTGGCAGCGCCGCACCGAGTATACGGCCGACCGCTTGGCGCTTACCTATACCGAAGATCCAGAGCTCGTCAAGAATGCGCTTGTCAAGGTGCATATTGGCCCTGACGTGGCGGAGGGTATGAACGAGACCGCTCGCCAGTGGCAGCGCTACA
This sequence comes from uncultured Candidatus Saccharibacteria bacterium, assembly GCA_937898545.1. GTDB lineage: Bacteria > Patescibacteriota > Saccharimonadia > Saccharimonadales > Saccharimonadaceae > Saccharimonas. The sequence goes on from CALEJV010000002.1 coordinate 18,063, forward strand.
CCGCTAACCGCCCAATGAACCGCTTTGCCCAGACCCTGAGCGACCACCCATACCTCGTGCGCCGGCTTGATCACATCGACGAAATGACCACCAAGCTCCTCACGCCCCAAGCACCAGCTGCACCAGCCCAACCCACGACACCAGTCCAACCGCAGTAGGGGGGAGTCGCGAGGCCGACGCAATGCTGCTTATACGAGACGCCACTATCTGTACGATGGTGGTTTCTTGGTTTTGCTCGATGTATTGCGATAGTGTAATAACAGCGAGACTTTGCACTTTACGTAAACAAAGGTAACGGAGTGAGCGAACGCGCAGCAATATTCTGTGATATGTGTGGTCAGCAATGCTTTGTGCCGTATAGTAGAGCCAGCACTCCAGAGTGCGGTATAATATACCTATGCAACCACTCAAAAAGCGCGCCGCACAGCTCCTCGCCGACATCCTTGATGCGATTCATCGTTTGCAGATTACCGACAAAGCTACTCAACTCGCTCAGCTTGAGGCGCAGCTGGCCGACTCACAAATTTGGGCCAATCCAGCCCACGCCCAGCAGGTGTCGCGCCAGGCAGCAGCACTGCGAGGGCAGATAGAGCCATGGCAGGTGCTGCAGGCTCAGGCGAGTGACATTGTGGAGCTGATGGATCTGGGCGATGACTCGATGATACCAGAGTTCGAGCAGCAGCTTGCCGCCCTCGAGCACGACTACCAGGCACGTCACCGTGACCTCCTCTACAGTGGTGAACATGACGATCAACCGGCTATTATTAAGATTAGCGCTGGAGCTGGTGGTACCGATGCGCAGGATTGGGCAGCAATGCTCGAGCGGATGTACCTACGCTTTGCCGAGCAGCACAGCCTCCAAGCGGAGCTCCTCGAGCGCTCGACGGGCGAGGAAGCTGGCATTAAGAGTGCGACATACAGCCTCCATGGTGCGTATGCCTATGGCCAGCTGCGCAGCGAGCATGGCGTGCACCGCCTGGTGCGGCTCAGCCCGTTTAATGCCGACCATTTGCGCCAGACAAGCTTTGCTTTGGTGGAGGTAATGCCCGAGATTGCTGAGCCCGAGCAGGTACAGCTTGAGGACAAAGACCTCCGGATCGACGTCTACCGCAGTGGTGGCAAGGGTGGGCAGGGCGTTAATACGACCGACTCGGCAGTACGCGTTACCCATTTGCCGACTGGTATCGTCGTTGCGATTCAAAACGAGCGCAGCCAAATTCAAAACCGTGAGACCGCGCTCACTATCCTGCGCTCACGCCTTGCTCAGCTCCAGCACGAGCAGCAGGCCGCCAGCCTGGCCGACCTCCGCACCGGTGAGTCCGCTAGTTGGGGTGCGCAGATCCGCAACTATGTACTCCACCCCTATACCCTCGTTAAAGATACCCGCACCAAACACGAAGCCCACGACGCCCAAGCTGTCCTCGACGGCGCCATCGACGGCTTTATCGAGGCGTATCTGGCGATGGGGGTGGGGGAGAAGTAGCAGCTTTCTCGCTCCATCCCCCAGCCATATGCTATACTGGTATAGTGATATTGTTAGACAGAGTAACCAAACGGTATGATAAGGACGCCAAGCCGGCGCTCGATCGGGTGAGCTTGCATGTTGAGCCCAATGAGTTCGTCGTTATTATTGGCACGAGCGGGGCGGGCAAGAGCACGCTACTCAAGCTCCTTACTCGCGAAGAGAAGCCCACAACGGGTAAGATTGTGGTCGGTGGTATCGACTACGACACCCTCAAGGATAAGCATATTCCACTGCTGCGCCGCAAGATTGGTGTGGTGTTTCAGGATTTTAAGCTGTTGCCGCAGCGCACGGTGTTTGAAAACGTGGCCTTTGCGCTGGAGATTGCAGGCATGAGCAACCGCGAGATCAAGAACACAGTGCCTAAGGTGATCGACCTCGTCGGCCTCCGGGGCAAAGAGAAGCAATTTCCGCATCAGCTCAGTGGTGGTGAGCGCCAGCGCGTGGCGATTGCCCGTGCCGTTGTGCGCCAGCCCAAGATTCTTATCGCTGATGAGCCCACTGGTAACCTCGACCCTAAGCACAGCTGGGATATCGTCCGTTTGCTCGAGAAGATTAATAAATATGGCACCACCGTGCTGCTGACCACCCACAATGTCGAGATCGTTAACCGGCTCAAGCGCCGTGTCATTACCATTGAGCATGGCAAGATCACGCACGACCAAGCCAGAGGGAGTTACCGCCAATGAGCCGCCGCAAAGATACCGCCCGTGCCCTGATGCAGCAAAAGCGCCGCCGTCGCCAGTGGCTGACGTTTGTCCGGATGTGCCGCTATGGCGTTAATAACTTTAGCCGCAACGCGTGGCTGACGGTTGCTGCAACGCTGGTGATGACAATTACACTCTTGATTGTCTTTACGACCTTTGTTGCGCAGCGTTCGCTGGCCGACACCGCTCAGGCTATCAACAAGGATATTGATCGCTCGATCTACCTCCGCCCTGATGTCTCGGAAGAGCGCGCTCAGCCGGTGCTGGTGAGTTTGCGCCGCCTCAGCAACGTCGAGTCAGTCCGCTTCATTAGTACCGAGGAAGCCAAGGAGCAATTCGCCAAGGCTAATAAGGACGATGAGGCTAAACTGAACGCCCTTAAGGAGGCGACGAATTCACTGCCTGCGACGATCCGTATCACGCTGCATGACAATAACGACACATCGCAGCTGATAGACTTCGTCAATACTAATTCTGCGCTCAAACCTCTGATTAGCGCCACTCAAACGCCGACCTTTATGAGCCAGCGGCGCAACGGTACGACGCGCATTGCAGAGTGGACACAGATGTCGCAAAAGGCTGGAGTAGCGGCTAGCGTCCTCTTTATCGCTATCTCGTTCTTGATCATCTTCAATACCATCCGCATGGCAATCTTCAACCGACGTGATGAGATCGAGATGATGAAACTGATTGGCGCCGACCGTGGCTTTATTCGCGGGCCATTCCTTGTGGAGGCCGTGGTATACGGGGTGATCGCCGCGGTGATTGCAACCACCTTGGGCATTATTACGCTCTTCCTCTCGGGCAATTCGCTCAAGAAGTGGGGGGTTGCTCTCCAGCCCACGATTGATATGGCAGCATCCTACTGGTGGCTTATTGCCCTGGTGATGATGGCACTAGGCGCATGCATTGGCGTCATCTCATCGCTGGTGGCCACCCGCCGTTACCTAAAGATTTAGCATTGATACAAAGGAGGCCCGTGTTGACAAAGCACACACCGCTTGTTACCATAAGAAATATGAAACAATCCACCACATCTGTTTCGCGTGCCCACACTGCTGTGGCCGCACCTAAGAAAACCAAGGGGCTTGCCACCAAGTCGGTCATCGTGGCGGCTGCCGTGATTATGGCGCTGAGTACGCCAGTTAGCACCTACCTCGGTGTGACCACCGGGACTGCCTCGGCTGTGTCACAGGAGGAATACCAGCGGCAGATCGATGCGCTCAATAAGGAGATTGGGCAGTATCAGTCGCAGGCCAAGGAGCTGAACGAGAAGGCAAAGAGCTTGCAAAATGAGCTCGAGGTCTTATCGAAGCAGAAGGCAATGATCCAAGCGCAGATCGACATTAGCCAGAAGAAGCACGACCAACTGCAGGAGAAGATTGCTCAGACTAAGCGCGACATCAAGGCCAACCAAGATGCCTTGGGCGACACGCTGGCCGATATGTATGTCGACCGCACCATTAGCCCGCTGGAGATGCTGGCGAGTAGCCGGAGCCTTGGCGACTATGTGGTGGAGCAAGATCGCCGTGATAGCATCCAGACCACGCTGAGCGAGACGATCACGCGGGTCAATAAGCTCAAGAAGCAGTTAGAGGAGCAAAAGAAGGAAGTCGAGCGTGTCTTGGCCGACCAAAAGAACGCCCGCGAAGCTCTCGCTGCCAAAGAGCGCGAGCAGGCTGACCTCCTTGCTCGCACCCAAAATGAAGAAGCAAACTACCAAAAGCTCACCGCCGACCGCGAGAGCGAGAAAGCCCGCGTCCAGAAGGCGCAGCAGGATGCCATCCAAGCGGCCATCCGCAACGCTGGCGGTGGTGGTTCACTCGGTATTACCTCTGGTGATGGCTCGATGGGTGGCTACCCATGGGCTGGTGGCTGTACCGTTGATGCCAATGCGCTGTCGCACGGTGGCGCATCTGGTGGCGGCGAAGATCCACTGGGCTATGGCTGCCGCCAGTGTGTAAGCTACACTGCCTGGAAGACTTACCAAAAGACTGGCTACGCACCACGCTACTGGGGCAATGCTAATATGTGGCCGGCTGCTGCTCGCAATGCTGGCTTCTCAACCGGCCGCACCCCACGGGCCAATGCCCTTGGCGTCATCTCGGCAGGGCAGTATGGGCACATTGTCTATATCGAAGGCTACGACGCTGGCAGCAACACTGTCCGCATCAGCCAGTTCAATTACTTCAACGCTGGCGGCCCTGGCTGGGGTCATTATAGCGAAATGACGGTGCCCGCCAGTACGTACGATACGTATATTTATCTGTAGGAGAGTACATGGCGTAAACGACCACCTAAGTAACGGTGGTCGTTTTAGTCGTTTGTAGTAGGCGAGAGCTTATAGGTCTACGCTGCAGATAGAGTGGGCTGGTGTGGGTCTTTGGTTTGGTAATGGCTGCATCATTCGTGTCGCTCACCTCAGGCGGGCCAACCCGGTACCCATACTGGTTATACTCTGTACCAATTGGATCATCGTTCTCGCAGCCCCGGAGGGGCTGGGTATCAGTGGGCAGCTGGGCAATGTAGCTGTTGCTAAAGGCGGCGCGTGCATCGGCCTGAGCCATCTGGGCCAGCAGGGCAAAGAGCTCTTTGACGTTGCTGATTGCTTCGCTTGTGCTGGGCGGCTTCTCACCACCGTAAATAAAGCCGTGCTGCTCCTGTGCTAAGAGATCTTGATCAAAACCGTGGCTACAATCGCGGCAATCGAGACAGCGCTCGTAGAAGTAGTGCACTGCGTAGGTAATCTCGCTATGTGTGATGGTGATGGGCGGCTGGTCACCACGGGCGCTCCCTTTCATCTTGGTAATGATGCTTGCCAGGCTGCCAACGACGCCATGGAGGATTTGCTCACGCTGCTGGCGTTCGTGGTCGATGGTACGCATTGTATCGAGCCCCTCGCTGCTTTTGTATGGGGCAGTGGATTCGCGCACAAGCGCAAGATAACCAACCTGGCAAGCTCGAGAGACAGGCCCGGCAGGTGACTGTAAACCACCCTCAGCAGTGGATAGTAATGAATCAACAGGCGCTGCTTCTGAGCTGACAACGGCAAGAGACATTAGGTAACCTCACTCGTTTTGTTAGAAAATGGTAATTGTCTATTATACGAGGATGAGGCAAAAATGCAAGGGGCAAGAAGCCCTGGTGTGCGGCTTGTGCTCTTTTGCCGCGCTGCCTGGCGTAGTATAATACCATAGTATGGTACGGAGTGACACGGCGAGCGCGAGCCGCTCGAAATATGACTATGATGAACCAAAAAAGCTGACTATCTCGCAGCTAACAGCCTTGCTCGTGGCAGTGCTGCTACTGGGGGCTGGCTTTGTGGCAGGGATGTACGCCGACAAGCTCTATGCGGCGATTGCGCCAGTCTTTGGCCTCAAAGTGTCGGCCGATAGCATTGACCTGAGCAGTGTGCAGCAGACCTATCGCAAGCTTAAAGCAGAATATGATGGTAAACTGGACGACACCAAGCTGATCGATGGCGCTAATCGTGGCCTAGCTGCAGCTACTGGCGACCCCTACACCACCTATATGGACAAGCAAGAGACCGAGCAGTTCGACCGCAGTCTCAATGGCGAAGTGAGCGGTATTGGCGTGGAGATTGCATCGCGGGGCAACCATCCAACAGTAGTGCGTGTCGTCGATGACTCACCAGCAGCCAAGGCAGGCCTGCGGGCTGGCGATATCTTCCGCAGTATTAATGGCCAATCGGTGGTGGGGCAGAACTCTGAGGTAGTGGCTGGCAAAGTGCGGGGCGAGGCTGGCACAACCGTCAAGCTCGTGATGCAGCGTGAGGAATCGACTGAGGAATATACCATCGTCCGGGCCAAGGTAAGTGACGCCAGTGTGCGTAGCCAGATTCGCGATGGCGTGGGTATCCTCACTATTACTCGATTCGACGACCAAACTGGCCGACTGGCGCGCCAAGCGGCAGAGCAGTTCGTCCAGCAGGGGGTGCGGGCGGTGGTGCTTGACCTACGCGACAACGGTGGTGGCTATGTAACGGCTGCTCGCGAGGTCGCCAGCCTGTGGCTTGAGAACAAAGTCGTGGTGGTAGAGAAGTCTGGCGACGTCGTGCGCGACACGGTGCACAGTAGTGGCCAAGCACTGCTCAAGGGGATGAAGACGACTGTCCTCGTCAATGGCAATAGCGCCAGTGCCAGCGAGATCGTAGCGGGGGCATTGCACGATCACAAAGCAGCGACATTGCTGGGCGAAAAGACCTTCGGCAAGGGCACCGTGCAGCAGTTGTTTGATCTGCCTGATGGCCGTAAGCTCAAAATCACCGTGGCGCGTTGGTATACCCCAAATGGCCGCAATATCTCGCAGGGTGGCATTGCGCCAGATACTGAGGTCAAAATGAGCACCGATGATCGCAATGCTGGCCGCGACCCACAGCTCGATAGCGCACTGCAAAAGTTCGCAGAGTAGACATATATCCAACAAAAGGCAAACAATTGTTCGCCAAAAGTATTGTATTTGCCTCGTATCTACGCTACCATAAAGGCATATGGACAGACGAAAGAAAATTCTCTTAGTAGAAGACGACACCGCGCTGCTGGCAGTGTATCGCTCGCGGCTCGAGCTGGAGGGCTTTGCGGTGAGCGAAGTGCACAATGGCGAAGATGCGCTCTCGGCGGTGGTCGATGTTCGGCCTGATCTCATCTTGCTCGATGTGATGATCCCCAAGATTAGCGGCTTCGACGTGCTCGATATCTTGCGCAACACCCCAGATACCACCAACGTCCGTGTCATTATGCTGACGGCGCTGAGCCAGCCCAAGGACAAAGAACGGGCCAAGCAGCTAGGAGTGGATGACTACCTCGTCAAGTCGCAAGTGATGATTGGTGATGTAGTGGCCCGCATTAAATACCACCTAGGTATGAGCCAAGAATAACAGGGGTCAGAACACTAGAGAATACAGTGTGTGGCTGGCCTACGCTCTTGGGTAATTTTTCCTCAGCGTTATTTTGTGGTACGATGAAAAGATGACGGAAAAATATTCGGCATCTCATGATGCAGAAAATCAAGCACCACCGCCATTACCACCACAGCCCGAGTACCTCTTGACGCAGCCAATCACAGCGGACGGTGCGCCACAAGAGCGTGCAACTCATCCCGATACGCACAGCATTCCCAAGCGCCAAGATGTGCCACGCCACCAGTGGAATGTACTGCGCAGCAGCGGTCAGCTCGACGAAGGGTGGATTGATGAGGAGATTATTACCGAAGATGGCGTGACGCTGATGCGGATGACCAAGCTAGTCAACCGAAGCAACATCCACCGGCTCGAGAAATGTGTACCGCTCGCGGTGCTGCAGGAGCAAAACATCGACTTCACCAATGCATATCTGCAAAGAGCTTATGGCGTGATAGTGAAGGATGGCAGGTTGCAACCCGTTGCCGATGCCACTCATGCTGCTAGCCAGAGCAGCGCAACTGAGCAAGAAACAGAGGTACTGCCCGCTCAAGGAGACGATACATATGAGCATCTCAGCGGAGATAGCGCTCGCCAATTAGTCGGGAGTGTGGCGGCAAAAGCGAGTGGAGAGGTGGATAATAGCCTACTGGTGGAGCGGGCGCTTGAGCGCGTAAGATAATCCGCAGTTTATTCCAAAGGGCAGCAATAACTGGAATCACTAGTGTCAAAGCCCTTGCTTCTCAGGCGAGAGACTGGCTAAAAATGATGAGCATGTATCATTCATAGCTGTAATACAAAGCGTGTCGTTGCTAAATAGTATGGGCAGTGCCTATAGATAGCAGGTATCGAGTTTGCTCGGGTTATTGTCAAAACAAGAAAACCACCTCTCGACTATGAGGTGGTTTTGCGTTTGCACTATAAAACACTTACGCTGCGCTGACACACACTTGGGTGCGTGGCTGGGTCTTGCCAGTGAAGGTAGACTTCTTGACCTTCTTGAAGCTGACAACACCACTGTGAGCGGCGTGGATGGTGTAGTTGCGGCTCATGTATGTACCAGGGCCGGCAATCTTCGTAGCGCCTGTCTGGCGGACGAGGACTTCACCAGCGTTGACCTGCTGGCCACCGAAGCGCTTGACGCCAAGGCGCGCCCCAGCGTTATTGTGGACGTTCTTGCTTGAGCCACCTGCTTTGACTTTTGACATATCACTCCTTTAGCTAATATAAACAATCTATACGATTATACGTGAGGGCGTGGGCGAAGTCAAGCGGTATGGATTGAATAGCAGCCGTAAGAATGCCGACTGTTATAACGCGAGAGAAGAGAGCGGCAAGAGGAGTGCGCAAGCGAGCAAGACATTGAGCTGTAGGCATGACAAAAAGGGGACAAAACATAGACAGTGATGCAGATGTGCTGCAGTATTAACTGAGCAGAGTTGGATAGCTGGCGCTATGGTGGTATAATTAGCTATATTATAGATGCAATAATGATATGAAAAAGGAGTGATGATGGCAGGATATGAAGGGCTGGGAGGATCTGGACTGCAGGGTGAGTGGCCGTATCCGGGCAGCGGGCCGAGTGGCAGCTCGGACACTGAGGCAGGTTTGGCACGGCTTGAGGCGCTTCGATATGTTGATGTATCAGAGCAAGGGGAGGGCGGCACTCCACAAGGCGATCGTGCGTCTGCTGCAGGTGCGCTTCGAGCAAGCCTAAGAGAAGTAGCTGATCCTCGTAAACCGACAGCGCCAGCTGCGCCACCAACTCCAGAGGACATACGTGCAGCGCTTCATGGTCGTATTGAAGCACTAAAGCAGCCTGCTCAGATAGCAGAAGAAAACAAAAAGAAAGAGCAAAAAAAGGCTCTCAAGCGCGTAGCGGAAACACTCCGCGTTGCTCCAGATGTACTTAGCATTGTAACATGTAAGCTAGAGAACCTTGTTGTACAGGAAGGTATATCAACAGGCACTGCGACCAGTTTGCGATCTGTCTTGGTACTCTTGGAAAGTATTAATCCTCGTGATCTTGAGGTTGCCCAGCAAGAGGTGGAGAAAGCCATCAATGTAATGGATACAAAAGAGAATAGTCATCAATAGTTCTGTAGTATTAGATTCACATAAAGAACCTTAGCTATGTCATGCTGAGGTTTTTGCTTATTGAAACTGCTAGCATGTAGAAGGAAGTATGTGTATTACTCGATGACCAGAATGAGATTTTACCCCAAGGTTATTTCATTGCTTCCATCACCAGCAACTCCCGCGCGACCACCTGGTTCTCGCGGTAATAACAGAGATCGACAGGGTGAACGTGCTGGAGTGAGCGGCGCTGGTAACCCAGTCGCTCTAGCTGGGTGATGAGTGGCAGGTGAGTAAACTGCCCGTCGCTGCTGCGCCACGCGGGCACGGCGATGACCAGTGGCGTGCCGGGGCGCAGCTGGGGACGGAGATTAGAGAGAAAATGGCTGATGATATGGTTGCACGTGGTACGCACAGTGCTGAGCTTAGCAGGGGCAGGTGGGGCAGAGAAGGGCTGGCCAAGGTATGTCTCGCAGACGACGGCGCTGAGCTGCTGGGCGTCTGCCCACTGATGAGTAGTGGCATCAGCCTGAGTAACGTCCTGCACCGCGCCAGGAGTAGCCGCAGTAGAGCGGCGCTGCAGCCAGGCGAGGTTCTCGCTGGTATAGCTGACCATCTTAGGGTTCAGGTCGCTGCCGCGCACATCGTAGCCTAGGAGGAGCGCCTCTTGCAAGACGGTACCAGTGCCGCAGAATGGATCGAGCAGCACGGGGCGCGGCGCTGAGTGCTCGGTAGTAGGCGAAGGTTGCACCAATGGCCCAGCCATATTAACCATCATGCGGGCAAGCTTGGGCGGCAGCATGCCAACGAAGGCATCGGTGCGCGGGCGGGCTTGGTCGCGTGCGGCCAGGGCAGAAATGTTTTGCGCGCCAACACTCTCTGCCACAATAACCCGCCCATCCTGAGCTCGCACTACCAGCAGTTCGATGTGGTGGGGCGAACGACCAAGCTTGTTGTGGTGGCTCGTAGCAGTATTGAGCGCTGGAGCGGCATTAGGAATAAGGCGCAGGCTGGTGTCAGTTGCGCGCAATTTTGTCTTAAGAATAAGGCCAGTCTTTTGCACCTCGCGGGCACTGACAGAGAAGCCATAGGCACTCATGCCCAGCGTAATCTTGTGCGACGCGCCCTGCCACTGCGCGCTATAGTGGCGGACAATCTGCCGACTCACCGCCAGCCAGTTACCGCGCAGCTCCAACACCACCCGGCCCGCCTTTTGGCTGCCACCCAGGCGCTCAAAGGCAAAAGTATCAGAGGTAATAGTAGCGGCCTGCACTCCAAACCAACGCACCGCCGCCGCGCCATACAAACACTCCAGCTCCACCACGCCGAGGGCCGGCTGCCGGCCAAGAATTGCAATATACATATGCCTAGTATAGCGCAAAAACGGGTAGAATGGAGGGGCGATGGCACGAACCCATACATTAAATATGGGTAGTCGACCGCTCTCAAGCTTATGCAGCGTGCTTTCATACGCAGTTTGATATAAAGCGCTAGAAACAGTTTGTCTCGCTGCTTCGTGGTATAATATACCGTAGCTATGAAGAAATATATCAAAAAAATAAAACAGCTGTCCTTCCGCACCTGGCTGAGTATTATGACGTTTGTGCTGATCGCCTTGATTCTATTCTTGTCGCGGCACGAGCTTCTCCAGGCGTGGCACTTGCTGCAACAAGTCAATATATGGGTCTTGATTGCCGTCTTCCCAGTGGCGGCGTTGGGGTATTTAGCAGCGGGTGAGATGATCTTCTCATATCTGCGGCAAAAGGGCTTCGTGCGCGATGTGAGCCCCTTTGCCCTGATGCGCTTGTCGCTGGAGCTAAACTTCGTCAACCACGCCTTCCCTAGTGGTGGCCTGAGCGGTATATCGTATGCCAACTGGCGCCTACGCAAATACGGTGTCTCGACAGGGCGGGCGACAATGGCCCAAATGGTGCGCTATGTCATGGGCTTTGTGGCGGTGGTACTGTTCTTGGCAGTGGCGGTGGTAATAGTGACGATCGATAGCGGCGTGAACCGCTGGATCATCCTAATGAGTGGGGGACTGGTATTTTGCCTGACGATGATCACGCTACTGGGAGTATATTTGCTGACGAGCCAGCAGCAGCTACATAAGGCGGCGCATCAGATCACACTGACGGTCAATGGCCTAGCGCGGCGTATCCTGCGGCGCACAAAGCCAGTGATGGACGAAGCTGCGGTGCGGCGCTACTGCGACGACCTCCACACCGATTTCCTCGAGCTGCGGCGCGATAAGAAACTGCTGTGGCAGCCCTTCGTCTGGAGTATTATCTTTACGATTATGGAGATCTTGCCCTTCTGGATGACCTTCCAATCGCTGGGAGTATCGGTTAATCCTGCATCAATTCTCATCGCCTATGGCGTGGCCACGACCATGGCAGTGGTGGTTGCTACCCCTGGTGGAGCTGGTGCGTATGAGGCGGTCATGGTGGGGATTTTGGCGCTCTCGGGTGTAAGCCAGGGCCAGGCCATCGTTGGAACGATGCTCTACCGCGTGATCGCTATCGTTACCACACTGGTGTTTGGCTATGCATTTTATCAACTAACCATCATGCGCTATGGACGCGACAAACCTCCCACCGCTGAGCGTTAGCGATTTCCTCGCCTGTGCGAGCCAGGTGCTGGAGGGGGCATTTCCGGTACTAACGGTCGAGGGCGAGGTGGCTAGTATGGCAGTGCGCCAGGGGAAGTTTGTCTTTTTTGACCTCAAGGACGAGACAGGCAGCGTGAGCTGCTTTATGATGGTGTGGCAGCTCCGGGTGGCGCTAGAAGATGGCATGCAGGTAGCAGTGCAAGCCGTGCCGAAGCTTACAGCGCGCGGCAAGTTTAGCTTGACCGTGCAGCAGGTGCGACCAGTCGGGCAGGGGAGCATTAAGAAAAACTTCGAGCTGTTACGCCAGCGCCTGAGTGCAGAAGGACTCTTTGCTCCAGAGCGCAAGCGGCCAGTGCCCGAGTGGCCCGAGCACATTGCTGTGGTGAGCAGTCCCCAGGCGGCAGGCTATGCCGACTTTATGACCATCATTGGCCAGCGCTGGGGCGGCATGCAGGTCGATGTCTATGCAGTGCCAGTCCAGGGTGCTGGCGCGGCCGACCGGATCATCCGCGCTATTGAGCGCTGCAACCGCCGTGCAACCGTGCCGCAGGTACTGGTGATTGTACGTGGTGGTGGCAGTGCCGATGATTTGCAAGTCTTTAACGACGAAGCGCTTGTGCGGGCAATTGCTGCAAGCCGGGTGCCAACAGTGGTTGGGGTAGGGCATGACACCGATGAAACATTAGCCGATCTCGCCGCTGACGTCCGGGCTGTGACACCGACCAACGCTGCTCAGCTTATCACACCTGATGCCACGGCAGTGCAAGCGCGGCTAACCGAACAGTTGCAGGCAATGAAGCGAACGATTATCGCCACAGTAGATGATGAGCAAGTAGCGGTGCAGCATCAGCTGGCCGAGGCTCGAGTGAAGCTAGCCAGGCGGCAGCAGGTACTCGAGCAGCAATGCACAGCACTGCAGGCTCGGCTCCGGCTGTATAACCCTGCAGCAACCCTAGCGCGTGGCTACGCCCTGGTGCGCGGCCAGGCCACCATCGGCCAGACGATCACCATCGAGCGATATAGCGATATGATAACAGCGGAGGTAACCCATGTCGAACGCAAAACAACCAACGAAACAGGCGAAATCCACCACACCCAGCACCCGGGCCAAGCGCACCACGCTGAGCGATGACGACCAGCTGGCGATGGCCCTCGCAGCAGAGGGAATCACGCCGGATTATAGCCAGCCCAGCGGTGCATCGGCCGGCCCATCAGCGTCGCAGCCTGGCCAGCAGAGCAACGCAGATGACCGTTCGCTGCGTGAACAGATGGAGCAGTTGGAGGAGATCTTGGCGTGGTTTGACAGTGATGAGTTTGAGCTCGAGGCGGCGGTAGAGCGCTACCAGCAGGCCGCGCGCGTTGCCGAGCAGATCGATCAGCGCTTGAGAGAGATCAAAAATAAGGTAACCATCATCACAGAGGACGCAGCCGCCTGATGATGTGGTGGGCACTCCTCGTCATTATCCTGCTGTTTTGCGCTATGGCACTGACGGGCGCGCCCTATGTGCCGTCGCACCGCCGCGATGTGCAGCAGGCGCTGACCAAACTCTATCGCCTTGGGCCAGAGGATTGCTTGGTGGACATGGGCTCGGGCGATGGCGTTGTCTTAAAGATTGCCCGCCAGCAGGGCGCACGAGCCTTTGGTGTGGAGCTCAACCCGCTCCTTGTCCTGCTCTCGCGCTGGCGTTTGCGTGGCGATACCAAAGCGATGGTGGTGTGTGGTAACCTCTACCGCACGAACTTTCCCGCTGGCACTACAGTCGTTTACACTTTTGGCGACTCGCGCGACATCGCTCGGATGGCCGCTCATGTGCAGCAGCAAGCCACCCGCCTTGGCACAGACCTATGGTTCATCTCCTACGCCTTTGCCGTGCCTGGCTGGACACCAGTGCGCGAGCAAGGCGCGCATAAGCTATATCAAGTGCGAGCAGAACAGCATAAATAGCATCCCGCTCTTGTCTATCGCCCCAGGCATAAGTATAATAGGGATATGACGAAGCAATCTTACAAACGACGAAGTTTTCTTAGTGGCAGTACCTTTGCCATTATCGGGCTAGCCTTGCTGGTGGTGCTCTTTGGTGGGTTTTCGGCCTGGGCCTACACTAACTATACCGAGGCCAAGAGCAACCTCGATAGCAAGATTACCGCAGCGCAAGCTGAGGCCAAGAAGACGCAAGCAGACGAAGACGAGAAGAAATTTGCCGAGCGCGAAAAGCAGCCGATGCTGCAGTTCGTTGGGCCAGATGACTATGGCCGCCTGACCTTCGACTACCCCAAGACCTGGAGTGCCTACCAAGCCACCGATGTGAGCGAGGGCGGCGGCAAGACGTACGAGGCGTATCTCAACCCCCGTGTGGTGCCACCAGTGACGGACACGCAGAAGATTGCTATTCGCATCAGCATCGAGCAAAAGATCTACGACAAAGCGGTGGCCGACTACGACAGCCAGATCAAAAAAGGTGAGCTGAAGTCGAGCGCCTGGAGCAACGACAAAGGCCTGACAGGCACGCGCCTGGAGGGGAACTTTAGCAAAGATATCCGCGGCACTGCAGTAGTGATCAAGATGCGCGACCGGACGCTCACGGTGCGGACGGATGCCGACGTATTTAATAACGACTACGAAGCCCTGATAAAAACCATTAAATTTAACGAATAAATATAGAACATTGCGACGATCTGTGCTACAATGCAGCTGGTATGAGCACGGAGGGGAATGCGGTTATGATGAGCGGCGCTTCCTGGGGGGAGGCGTCGCTCTTTGTTGCGGCGGCACACGACCTCAAGTCGCCACTGGCGCTGCTACGGCAATTGGCGCTGAGCTTGGAGGCTGGGGGGCTGTCGCCCGTCGAGGTGGCCGAGCTAGCCCGGCGGATGGCGCTGACCAGCGAGCGGGCCTTGCGCCTTACCACCGACCTGACGCAATCCACCCGTCTCCACGAGGAGCTATTTGGCATCGAGCCGCTCAATCTGGCGTTGGTGGTGCGCGACGTCGTGGCCGAGCTCCAGCCACTCTACGCAGCCAAGGGGCGTCGCCTAGCGGTACGCGTGCCGCGGCGGGCAGTGGTAGGCCTCGGCAACCGCGATCTCCTGCGGCGCGTCCTGTGCAACTTCGCCGACAACGCACTTCACTACAGTGGCGAAGGCGATGCACCCGTGGTGGTGCGACTCTCCCGGCGAGCTGGCGGCCAGGTAATCCGCCTAGCGGTGCGCGACTATGGCCCAGCCATTCCGCCATCGCTCTGGCAGCAATTGGAGCAGCGCCTTGGCGTCAGCGCACAGCCATTGCACAGCCGGCCAGGCAGCAGTGGCCTAGGGCTCTACATTGCGGGGCAATTTGCCAGCGCGATGGAGGCGCAGATTGGGGCAGTGCGGCACCGCGATGGCGCCACCTTCTACATCGATCTCCAGGCGGTGTATCAACAGAGGTTATTATGACGCAATCGCCACCGCGGGTGTTGGTCATCGACGATGATCAATGGTTTGCTGAGCTGCAGCTTGCGGCAGTGCAGCGGGCTGGTATGGTGCCTGTCTATGCGGCCGATGTGCTGGCTGGCATGGCAGCGCTCGACGAGGCACTCCCAGCAGTGATCATCCTCGATATGTTCATGCCAGGGGGTAATGGCCTGGTGCTGCTCCACGAACTGCAATCGTATAGCGATACAGCACGTATCCCCATCATCATCTGTAGTAATAATGCGAGAGACATGACGCTAGCCGATCTCGCACCCTACGGTGTCGTTGCCCTGCTCGACAAAACAACGATGCACCCAAGCGACGTGACGAACGTACTAGGCAGGTATACCCCAAGCGAGGTAGTGACATGAGTATGCAGCGCACTACAGCGATCGTCCTGCGCCGCACCAACTATGGTGAGGCCGATCGCGTACTGCAATTGCTTACACCAGAGGGGCAGCGGGCAGTAATTGCCAAGGGCGTCCGGCGCGAGAAGAGTCGGCTAGCTGGGGCAGTTGAACTCTTTGCGATCAGTGATGTCGTCATCCGCCAGGGGCGCAGTGAGCTGGGCGTGCTAACGCAAGCCCGCCTGACGAAGTATTATCAAACAATCGTGGCCGATTATGATCGTCTACAAGCTGGCTATGCTGCCATTCAGCTGGTGACACAAGCTAGCCGCATACTGGACGAGCCAGCGTGGTATGAGGTACTGCGCTTGGTATATGAGGGGCTCAATCAGCCTAGCGTACCCGTCGTGCTCACCCAGGCCTGGCTAGCTATCCACTATGCGGCGCTGCAAGGCTACGAGCTCAACCTAGTGCGCGACGTGCTGGGCCAGCCCCTCCAGCCTGAGCGGCGGTATATGTATGACGGGTCGGAGCGTGGCCTGCGCCTCAGCGACCAAGGCGACATCGCCGCAGCGCACATCAAGCTGCTCCGCCTGCTCGCCACACGCCCACCCACAGTAGTAGCACAGGTCGGTGGCGTGCTAGCCATCCTACCCGAATGCTGGCTGGTGGCGCGGCAGCATGCTGGGGTGTAGCTGCAGTACAGTATACATGCCGAACAAGAAAATATCTGGAGGCCAGTGACTAAGCAAACGGATGAGCTCTGTATATATTCTGGCCGGAACATTTTCGGTTTGGTGTGTATACTGTACTGTTTTATCATCCACCCGATGAAGAACGTACCCACCTCAAGAAATGCTATAATAATAGCAAAGAACCAATCATGAAGCTGCCGCGTTGCCAACGCGGAGAAAGGACGCGTGTGAGTAGCACAACGAGTAATGTAACAATGGAAGCAATTATCAGCCTGTGCAAGCGCCGTGGCTTTATTTACCAGGGGTCGGACGTGTACGGCGGCCTGAGTGGCACATGGGATTATGGCCCGCTGGGTGTGCAGCTCAAGCGCAATATTATGAACCTATGGTGGCGCAGATTCGTCGACGAGCGTGACGACATGTACGGCGTCGATGCAGCGATTTTGATGAATCAGAAGGTGTGGAAGGCGAGTGGGCATGTCGATACGTTTGTCGATCCGTTGTGCGAAGACATGGTCAATCACCGCCGTTACCGCACTGATCATATTCTCAAGGATAATGGCGTTGACGCGGACGGCATGACCATGGAGCAGATGGATGCGGTGATTGCCGAGCGTGGCATCAAAAGCCCGGATGGTAATCCGCTCTCAAAATCAATGACTTTTAATATGATGTTTCGTACTCATATAGGAGCGGTTGATACGACGACTGTTCATTATGCTTCAAATATAGATCCAGAATATGGAGACGCTGTAGAGACAAGGGAGCTTGTAGATTACGAAAAACCGGATGCAAGTCTTGTATATCTTCGCCCGGAAACCGCTCAAGGTATCTTCACCAATTTCAAAAACATCGTCGATAGTTTCTATCCTAATTTGCCATTTGGTATCGCTCAGCAGGGCAAGGCGTTTCGTAATGAAATTGCGCCGCGCGACTTCGTCTTCCGCAGCCGCGAGTTTGAGCAGATGGAGATCGAATATTTCGTGAACCCTGAGCATTGGCAAGAGGCGTTTGATGAGCTGCTCGCCAGCACGCATGCGTTCTTGGCAGAACTGGGCCTTAGACAGGAGCATATTCACGAGCTGGACGTGCCGGCAGAGGATCGGGCACATTACAGCAAAAAGACGATCGATATCGAATACGACTATCCGATCGGCCGCGAAGAGCTGATGGGCATCGCCTACCGGACTGATTTTGACTTGATGAACATCCAGCGCGCCAGCGGCAAGAGTATGGAATATACCATCAAGGGGACGAACACGAAATTTGTGCCGCACGTCATTGAGCCGAGCTTCGGTGTGGAGCGGGCGCTGATGGCAGTGCTGGCTAGTAGCTACCGCGAGGACGAACAAAATGGCGAAAAGCGGGTATACTTAGCCCTGCCAGAGCACTTAGCACCGGTCAAATTTGCTGTATCACCACTGCTGAAGAATAAGCCAGAATTGGTAGAAAAAGCCCGCGACGTGTACGCGAACCTCGCCAAAGCCAACCCCGGCCGAGTGATGTGGGACGACAACGGCAACATTGGCAAACGCTACCGCCGCCAAGACGAAATCGGTACGCCGTACTGCGTGGTGATCGACTTCCAGACGCTGGAGGACGGCACCGTCACCGTGCGCGAGCGGGATACGACGGAGCAGAAGCGGGTGAATATTTAAAAATTATTATGGGTAGAAGTGTGAAGACATTTAATTATAAAAAAGGGAAACAGAACCGGCGCGTCCCAAACCATGACAGGTATATTAATCGTGATAAAGATCGCATATATCCAGAAAGATTAAATTATGCATATGCGGTATATGATTTTATTTGTTGTGCTGTTGATGCTCGCAGACAGGGCTTTGAAGAGGTTATTATAGATTTTTCAAATCTACAACCTAACGAAAAGGCACACTACCCAAATCTTATAGTTCCGATGGCCGCTTTTATTGATAATATGAAGAATCACGAAACCAATGTCTCTTTTAGAATAGAAGGTGATGACGTAGTTAATATAGAGCATACTGGTTTAATCGAACCCTTAGTAGCTGAGAAGATAGATAATTACCCACGAGCGCTTAATAAAGTTTGGTGTTTTGAGTCATCTGATGATGTAAGCAAAATAGTAACTAAATACATGGACGACATATATCAGGAAGATACGTTTCCTTCGTCTGATTTCCTTAATTGGTTGGAGTGGTGTTTGAATGAGGTGATGGATAATGTCATACAGCACTCAAATACCGAGGCGGGATTTGTTATGGGGCAAGTACATTCATCCAATAAAACTGTTGCATTTTGCGTTGCCGATGCTGGTAGGGGGATATATAAGAGTTTTTTAGAGTCTGCAATGAGCTTTCCTCGAAGCCCGAAAGATGCTCTAGAGATGGCCCTAAGAGAAGGGTGTACGCGTGATCCTAGCATTGGCCAAGGGAATGGTCTATGGGGTCTTCATGAAATAGCTGCTAAAACTGAAGGCCGTCTAAGACTAGGTAGTAGTGGTTTTATGTTCTATGTTCTATGTTGATAAGAAAGCTAACTTTGTTGGTTATCCATATCTAAATGAGAGTAAAGGAGGTACAGTAGTTGATTTTACCTTTGACTATTCGAAGCCTATAGATCTAACAGACGTTTTGGGAGGTCATAAACCAGATTCAATAAAAACATATAGTGTCTTAAATACTCATGGTGATCAAATTAAGTATCCGCTATCTGGGTATAAATCTGGGTTTGGTACACGACAATCTGGAATAAAAATGCGTAATGAAGTAGTAAATTATCTCTTGGGAGCACCAAGCATCGAGTTAGATTTTACTAACATCAATATTATATCTTCGTCTTTCGCGGATGAATTTATTGGTAAGTTATGTCTAGAGATGGGCCCTATAGATTTTTTCTCACGCGTGAGTATTGTTAATGTGAATAATACGATCAAAGTTATTATAAATAAAGCGATCATGCAACGAATAGGACAAGAGATAGTGTAGTTTTAGAAGGGTAATAGTACGCTTAGAATACATACTAGGAATCGAAGAGAACCCCAACAGTAAATATAAGAAACTACTAGATGCCTATAAGAAAAAATTAGAAGAAGTTAATAATGTTGCATCTCGGAAGATAAGGGATACCGCAGAAAATATCAAAGCAGCTAGTAAATGAGGTCTATATAGGCACATAGAAGAGCTCTTAAGCAAACACCTCATGGTTTCAAGCTTCAGATCTAAGCACCCTTGCCGAAACGATAATATCACAATATAATAAACACAAAACGGTAATTGAACTATACACAGAAGGAGCGACCAATGAACGGAGAGAAATCTATCCCGAATGGCTGGGAACCGTATACATACTCACTAACAGGTGAATATACAGGACTTATCGTCCCAAAAGAAGGCGTGTCTTTCGAGGCGACAGAGAAGCTCCAAGAGGGGTTACTTCAAGACCGGCGCGGTGAAGTCTCGTTCGTCGAGAAGGCGAAGAGTGAGATATTCGACAAGAAAGAGTATCAAAAATTCAGCGAGTCTTTCTTTCAGGCGCTGCGATCGACGTCTCGCATCATTAGCTATGCGACGGGCCAACCGTATCACGAGATGGGGCTAAAAAGCTGCGCGCCGCTTGGCACGAGTGCCGCAAGAGGACTTTTGCGCCTGGCTCATCGATATGAAAAGCTCAAAGAGCGTGAGGATAACCCGCGTGTTGTCGTGACACCATATAATCTCAGTCGCAAGCTGTGGGAGCAAGCCTTTCGACGGGCGACGGAAGATGATAGTATCGAGAACAACCCATTGCGGCAGCAAATTGATACAACACACGATATGAAGCGAACGATATATGGCTTACATGTCCGCAGGAGTCTATCCCATGATGTGTGGCCGAAATTTAATACAATTCCCGAAGGCACAGCGGTTTTTTATAGCCCTGATGGCATCCCCTGCACGGCGAGTGTTATTGTTGGCAGGCAAGAGCCGCGGTTTCGAGGGATGAGTTACCAAAAAGTTCACAAGCTAGATTGGGTAGAGATAAAAGAGCCCGAGCCGTCGGTCGAGCAGGCGCTATCACAGATGGCGACTGCGCTCATAGGTTGGAACGGTCAGCAGTCATCGAAAGAGAACGACGAGATCGATCCAAAACTGTCCGTGTCTATTCCTGGTATTGTCGGAATTGAAGGGATTCCGATTCCTTCGCTGCGTAAGCTTAAGCAGAGCTCCGATCAAGTGCACACCAAAAGTCTTGATATAGTAGCTGCAGAAGGGCAGGATCAATCTCCGCTCGACAAAGACCCGAATCTCTATAAGCGGTATGGTTACGACAGCCAAACCATCGCAGAAGCTCTGACTGCTGAGCTGAGTCGGATTATCGAAGGAGAGTCGCAGCCGCCGAGCTATCAGGTCTATGGAACATACTGCAAAGCACCAGAGCAGTCTCTATATGCTCCATATGTTCTATGGGGTAACAACGGTTGTGTCACGCTGTTGCTCCAAGGTATCAAAGAGGGCGATAGGCGGATCGGCTTTCGTCATGCCACGCGGTGCCTGTCTGAGTCACCTCGTGGGTAGTTTATGTCAACACGCGTAAAAATCACAATCAACGACGATAGCGCAGGCCGGGTGGCGCTTGATGCCTTGTACGAGGGCGCCAGCCAGGTGGCGCTGTGCCGCTATGCCTTGCGGCTGGCAGCGCACATTATGGAGACGGCGGGCTACAATGACCCGCACAACCCGGCCATTACCGCCGGTTTTGCCGTCAACCGCCAGTGGCAAGCTGGGGCGGCCCGCATGCACGATGTGCGCCAAGCTGGCTTTGCGGTGCACAAGCTGGCCCGCCAAGCGCCAGATGAGCTCACCACGGCAGTGCTGCGCGTAGTAGGCCAAGCCATCGGCACCGGTCACATGCCAGAGCACACCGTAGTGGCTAGCGACTACGCCATCAAGGTCATCAATCTCCTTTATCCCGGCGATAGGGCCGCTATCACCCACGAACGCCAGTGGCAGGTGCGGGTGATGAGGGAGGGGATGGCGGTTGCATAGCTGAGGTAGTAAGTTAGCCGTCTGGCGCAAATATAGAAAAAGAAAAGGGTCCTTAGGCAATTAACCGTTCGGAACCTTTTCGTCTTAATAGCTCTATTGTAGCGACGATAGAAGAATAAAGCAAATGAGCTAATCTAGTTATGGTGGACAATTATCTATATAAGTAAATAGCGAAAAAAGCTTCAAGGTGGTATAATCACCTCATACGAACAAAATCACAAAAGGCTAGGTGTATACATATGAGTAACACGACAGAAAAACATCTAATTCACTCCCCCTCATTAAAAAAGAGCATCGCAACAAAGTACTCATCACCCTCTTTGTCTTGACGGCACTCGCCGGAGGCGGCTACTGGGCGGTTGTAGCTGCGACAAGCAGTAGCGCGCCGCCGGTAGCGCTAGCATTGCGCTTGGCGTACGTTGCGATTTTGTATATGCCGGTGCCACTGTATACTCTCTTGCTGAGTCGATTTATGCTTCGCGTGCCAGTACCATTTCGTGCGTTGTTGTCATTGAAACAAATCACAGCCAAGAAATATGCATTGGTCGCTGGGCTATTCTTGGCCTGGGTAGTATTGATGATAGGCTCCGTTGCTATTCTTGGCTGGCTGTGGCCAGAGACTTTTGGGCACCTGGCAACGACTAATGGACATTTGGTACACAACCTTGAGAAGCTCATCGGCGCATCGGTCGATACTAGCGCGATGAATATGCCACCAACACCGCTTGCTATGCTGCCGCTTGGTATCTTTGGTGCATTGATGGCCGGGCTAACAGTAAATGCGATCTTTGCGATGGCGGAAGAGATTATGTGGCGTGGTTACCTTGCGCAGGCATTTGCCGGACGGCCATTTTGCAAGAAATATGTGACGATTGGCGTGCTGTGGGGGCTGTGGCATATTCCACTGATTGCCCTAGGGTATAACTATGGCACAGCGAACGCGCTTCCGGGGTCGGTGTTGTTCATTGGATTTTGTGTGGTGATGTCGCTTGTGCTTGGTTTTGTCGTTGAGCGAACCCGAAGTGTGTGGCTCGCTGCGGTGCTGCACGGGACGTTTAATGGCTTCTCGCAAGTTATGCTACTTCTGGTCGTTGGTGGGAGCTCACTGTTGGCTAGCTCAGCAGTAGGCGTTGTCTCGCTTGTGGCGTGGCTGGTGGTATTTGTGGCTTGCTATATAAGCACTGCTTTTGCATCTGTCACGGAGCGAGCATAAGCGAACTGTCTCATCCAGGAAAGTCGATTCCGCTAAACTACTACTCTAGAGGTATAGTAAAGTCATGCATATAACACGTCGTATTCAAGCGGTAAAGCTTCGCCATATTGGGGGGATTGCTGGTAATACTCAGATCAACCACACATTAAGTATATAGCACGAGATCGACACGATTAATTGTCGCGTGACATGCTTATTCCAATTTTGTTATAATGAGCCTATGACGATTACCACAATCCAAAAGATCATCAAAATCGGCTCGAGCCGTGGCGTGACGCTGCCGGCTAAGCAGCTGCGGGCGCTTGGCTGGCAGGAGGGGGATGAAGTGCGTATTGTGGTTGATACGGTGAGTTCTGCTCATGCACCAGTGCAACCAGCAACTGACCAAGTGCGGCGTGACTACGAAACATTCACGCAGCAGTATGGTGAAACGCTGAAGAATTTGGCTGACCGATGATGCGCTATCTAACGACGGATGAGATTCAAGCATTACATTATTGGGTGATTGCGGACTATGGTGGCTCGCATGGTCTGCGCGACGCGAAGGCACTTGCGTCACTCGTCGTTACACCACAGGCAGTGTTGTTTGGTCGTGAGCTCTATGGATCGGTGCATAAAAAAGCAGCAGTGTATCTCCGTCATTGCATCGCTGACCATCCGTTTATAGATGGGAATAAACGGACTGCAGTAACACTAACTGGAGTATTTTTATTACGCAATGATGTCTGGTTGCGAGCGGCACCCCAAGAACTTGAGAATATAGCAGTGCAGATTGCCACCGATCATTGGGATATCGTGCACATCGCACAGTGGTTGCAAGAAAATACTGAGGAAATATAGTATACTTCTCCACAATATTTCCACAGAGTGATGTATTTTCTACATACAGATAACGATGGTGAATTCCTGGGGTCTAGGGCAGAAGGCTTGTTTATTTCAGGCCCAATTACCCTCTTGTTACCATAAGCGTAATAATGATATAATGCGAACGTTATATTTAAGGTGTTGTGTTTCACAACAGAAAAGGAGGGTTTTGCATGAGGGAACTCAGGCAAGCAAAGTATAATAAATGGAGAACGCTCGCTCGCGTGTCTCAGGCTGGATGCCTGGTGGCGGTAGCTGCTATGGTGGCATTGTTTGGCCAGCCTACACGAGCTGCCCAAGAGGTAGCTTGGAAGGACCAAGCTGGCTCTGGTGCAAAGAACTGGTCGGCAATGGCTGGCTCGACCGACGGTACCAAGCTTGTTGCAGCAGCGAATGCAGGGAGTATCTACACTTCGGCTGACAGTGGTGTAACGTGGAAGGAGCAAACAGTAACTGGGCTTGCTGGCCCGCAGAAGTGGACAGCCGTTGCTAGCTCGGCCGACGGCACCAAACTTGCTGCCTTCTACCAGTGGGGTGGCTATATGTACACCTCAGATGACGCAGGTGTCACCTGGAAGCAAAGAGGTCTCCCAGGAGCTGCTGGAGACTGGGTATCTGCTACGAGCTCGGCCGACGGCACCAAGCTTGCTGTTGTTGGGCGTGGCAGTAAGGTTTTTACCTCTGAAAACTCTGGTGCAACCTGGAAGGAACAAGCCAACCCAGGTGCAAAAAACTGGTCGTCTATCGCAAGTTCGGATGACGGCACCAAACTCGCCGCAACAGTAACCGACGGCTCGATCTACACCTCAACAGACAGTGGTGTCACCTGGACAGAGCAAGCAGCCGCTGGCACTCAGAAGTGGACATCGATCGCTAGCTCGGCCGATGGCATGAAGCTCGCTGCAACCGTCAATGGTGGCAAGATTCACACTTCGACAGATGGTGGCGTCACCTGGAAAGAGCAAGCTGCATCAACCCCACAGAAGTGGACATCGATCGCTAGCTCGGCTGATGGTATGAAGCTCGCCGCAACCGTCAATGGTGGTAAGATCTACACTTCAGATGACGGTGGTGCAACCTGGATGGAGAATGACAGCGCTGCTACCGGTGCGTGGTCGGCTGTTGTTATGTCGAACGACGGGGCCAACCTCGCTGCAGCACTCAATGGTGGCAACATTAATACAGCAACAGCTAAGGATAAGCCAGTTGTACAGCCAGCCCCAGCCACCCCGGCGCCCGCAAATCCTGCACCAGCTAACCCAGCTCCGGCCAATCCTGCGCCCGCTACACCTGCTCCGGCCACTCCAGCACCAGCTACACCCGCTCCAGCGACGCCCGCACCTGCGACTCCGACCCCAGCAAATCCTGCTCCAGCTACCCCTGCGCCTGCGACGCCCGCGCCTGCAAATCCTGCGCCTGCCAACCCAGCTCCAGCTACACCTGCCCCAGCTGAGCCAGCTGTAGAACCTGCACCAGCAGAAGAGCCGGCTCCGGCTGCAGAGCAAGCACCAGCAGCCAACCCAGCACCTGCAGCTAAACCAGCAGCAGAGGCTGCCGCTCCTGCTAAGCACGAAGGTCCAGCTCTCGCTGACACTGGTGACAGCGTATGGCTCGTTGCTGCACTCGCAGCCAGTGGTCTTGGCGCCGGGAGCTTCTGGTTCGTCAAGAGCCGCAAGAACTAGAGCACTGCACTGCAGCGTCTCTATACCCAAGAGAAAGGCATACCGTATGCCTTTCTCTTTTTTGGTTGGTAGAGTAGGGTGCTGGGTCATCATAGAGCAATTGCATTATATGAAAGCGGCTTGGGCGCTAATGTAGCAGTGATACACCGTCACAGTACTTGAGCATAAGCAGCAAGGAAAATACCCTACACAGGTAAAACGCCAGCACTAGCGCGCTGCTAGGGGCTCTTGAGGAAGAATGGGTGGGGCTGCTGCTGTGTTGGCGCGGCCTTTGCGTTGCGCGGTGATGGTCGGGGTTAGAGATGATGGCAACCGATGGAACTTGCTTCCTGTGCGATGTATCTTGGTGCCAATCACTAATGCATCGGCCTTGTAGGCTACAGCAATGGCAGTGTGAGCGATTACATTAAGCCGACGAATAGCCTTCCGTCGATGAGGGTGGTTTGTACTTTTTTGGAGAGGGGAGAGACACGTATAGCGTGCTCTTATTCTTGCCCAAAGCAGCGCGGGAGATGGCTAGAGCGCCACCCCCCACAACTGCCAACGAGCGTGAATCTCACTCGTACTAACAAGCTTATATACACGCGAGGTGGCAAAAGAAAGTGGCTTGGATAGCATAGTATCCAAGCCAAGATAGAGTTGTGTGGGGCAGGAGTACGGCTACGATCGCCGTTTGCGGAGCACCCACACTCCGCCACCGCCCAGCGCAACTGCACCGAGGGTAATGGGGAGGATACTATCGCCGGTGTTGGCGAGGAGACTGCCGCGGTGGGGTGAGCTGCCCGTAGAGTCGGCGTGCGACGTGTCTTCGTAGATGGCGATGGGGTCGAGGATCGTGCCGTTGGCAGTGCCGTCTTCGTCGCCAAAGCCACCGTCGGTCACATCGTAGGCAATTGTTGTGCGTGTACCGCTCGGGTTTGTGCCAAAGTTGATCCGGTTTGTGATGTCTTCGATGACCGAGCCACCTTTGGCCAGCTTGAGCACGGTGAGGCGGCTTGGGTCGCGATAGCGCGTGCTGAGTGTCAGTGCGACATGAGTGGTGTAGCCAGTGTGCGCTGTGCGCCCAGCACAGGTGATGGTGAAGCGCACGCTGTTGCGCAGAACCCGGCCTTGGTACTGTGCGGGGGCGGTTGCTGGCTCGGCCGAAGCAATGTGGCTGCAGGGTGTACCGGCTGTAGCGAGCGATACCGCACCACCGAGCGGCTGAGGGATGGTAGTCGAGTTAGTCGGCTGTGTGGGCTGCTTGGGTGTTGTTATAGATGGAGCTGATGTGATGGCGTTTAGCCGAGCTTGGAGAGCGGCTTTTTTGCGTGCGTCCTTGACGGCAGCAATGCGGGCTTGAGCAGCAGCGATATCTGCAGGGCTCTTGCTGGCTTCGGCTCGAGCCACGGCAGCTTCGGCAGCGGCCAGTGTACCGTCCTCTACCTGTTGGGTAGTGGTGTACACCATGCCACCATAGGCGGCAGCAGCAAGCTTACTTCCATCGGCTGAGCTGGCAAGAGCAGACCAGTTGGGCACGCCAGGCGATGTCTGAGCCACCCACGTTGCGCCGCCGTCGGTCGATACGTAGATATAGCCACCACCGCCAGCTGTTGCAGCTAGGGTGCTGCCATCGGCCGAGATGGTTGCTGCTGTCCAGTTGTGCCGGCCGTCCACGCTACGTTCCGTCCACGTCGCACCACCGTCGGTCGAAGTATATATATAGCCACCAGCGGCTGTTGCCACCAGCTTTGTGCCGTCGGGTGAGCTGGCAATCGATGTCCAGGTGCGGCTGCCAGCTTGGGTGCGCTCCGTCCACGTTGCACCACCGTTCGAAGAGGTGTAGATGGCACCGTCTTCGACGACTGCAGCTAGTTTATTGCCATCGGCCGAGCTTGTGACGGCGCGCCATTTGCGGCTGCCCGACTTTGGCTGCTCCGTCCACGTTGCACCACCATCGCGTGAGGTATAGATAGTGTGATCCTTGGCGACGGCTACAAGCTTGCTTCCATCGGCCGAGCTCGCGATCGACATCCAGTTGATCGTCCCACTCATCGCATGCTTGTGCCATGTTGCACCACCGTCTTGCGATGTCATGATGTAGCCACCCCAGTCGTAGAGTGCCGCAATCTTGCTCCCATCAGCCGAGCTCGCAATGCTCACCCAGTTGCGCACCTCAGACTTTGGTTGCTCCGTCCAGGTTGTACCGCCATCGCGCGAGGTATGGATTGTGCCACCCCAGGCGGCAGCTGCCAGTTTGCTCCCATCAGCCGAGCTGGCAAGGGCCGACCATTTGCGGTCGCCTGCAGCATCATGCTTAGCCCATTTCGTGCCGGTTGCTGGCACTGGCGTCTCGGGTGGTTGCGTGCCCGCACCCTTTTGGAAGACACGCACATAGTCGATTAGCATCGTCTGGGTAGGGAATGGATCGGATGGGTCGATAGGGCTGAGATTTTTGCTAATCTCTACGTAGTCGTTGAGGATGAATTGCCAGCCGCGGTGGAATGCACCATTGATATTCTCTTGGCTGGCGACCTTCGTCAGTGGTTCGGCATCCGTCCTGGGGAGGATGTTGCCATCGTCGGTAGGGCTCACATGGTAGCGATATACCTTGATGGGCTCGTCGTCTACAAAGTACTTGACCGTCGTACCATCATACTCAACTGCCCAGGTGTGCCACTCGTATGCAAACGAGCCTGGCCGCGCACCGGCATAGTGCTCGCCACTGTGCGATAGGGCACGCGTCCGCCAGCCAGTCTTCCATTTGGCATCGACGCCATGGTGGTAGCACGACATATGGGTGGTGGACCACGCGTAATTTGGTGTGGATGAGTACCACTCGATGATGTCTAGCTCGCCATAGGGGTCGTTGGCCTTGGGGTTGTCGTTGCAGTTTTGGAGCGTATTGCCACTCACCATCCACAGCGATGGCCGTGTACCACGCTTGCCATTCCAATTAAACTTCGCCCGAATCTCGGCTCGGAATGGCTTAGTGCCATCGACAACCTTGGCTTTGTTCTTGACCCTCCCACTGAGGTAGCGAGTCGTGGTGCCGCTGGGGCAGGGCTGCTCACTCATGTTGGCACTGGTGAGTGGCTCACTGAGGTTGCTCACACAGTGGCGCTGCGTGGTAATCTCGAGATGACTGTTGGCGACCTTGAGATTATTTGGGCTGTAGGCGAGGTGCGTATTGCGCAGATTATCAGTATTTTGCTTGAGTATATCCCACTCGCCAGACACAGCCGAGCCAGTAAACTCGTCGTGCCACACCATACCCCATTGGTCGGCATGCGTTGTGCCATGATAGAGAAGTGCAAGCAACACAACACTACCAAGTGCCGCAAGCACAATAATTGCTTTTTTTACCACCGTATTATCCCCCTGTTTTTGTCTAAAAACGTTATGGCTATGATTATAACGCTTATGGTTAGTTTTTTGCAAGGGGTTAGGCCCATAATCTTGCAAGACTCGCTGCATAATGCATATTTTTGCCAGGGCGAGAGAGCACTGTATATTCTCGCAATGTGGGCAGTTATCCACGCGATTTCCACAGCACGATGTGGTTTTTACACCGCTACAGAGATGGGGTAATAAGGGGTGGTCTTTTGGGCTATTACAACAGAGGATAGTGGGGTATACTAGAGGCACAACAACCTAACACAAAGGAGGGTGTATGACGAAGTTAATTAACTATTCGCTGGCAGGCGTGGCAGTGGCCGCAGCCATGGTGTGCCTGAGTGGTGCGCCAGCTCATGCTACCGACCAAGAGCTGAGCGCAGCACGTGCGGCGTGTAGCACAGTGGTAGGGCAGGTCAAAGCGGCCAATGCATATGCCTACTGGAAGATGCCGGAGGGCTACCCAGAAGACCACAGCGCCGATGCAACCAACAGCTTTCGCCAGCAGCATGGCTGGGTGGTGGCCGGCACAGAAGTGTACGACTGGGCGTCTAACGAATCATTTGCCAACAGTGGGCGCTTTGTCTGGGGTAGTAAGACAGTCAACTTTGCGCCAGGGAATTTCTGCCTGAGTAGTGGCAAGACGACGGGTGGTCGCGAGCTTCTTCTTACCTTCCAAAAGGATGGCAACTTGGTGCTTTATAGCCACACTGGTACAGCTCAGTGGGCATCGAATACTCAAGGTAAGGGTGCACGCCTGGCCTTCCAGGGCGATCGCAACATCGTCGTGTACGACAAGAACGACAAAGCCATCTGGGCATCGAGCTGGCAGTGGAGCACGCCACGCCGCGGTGCTAAGATTGCTCAGCCTGGCCAGCGCTGGTGGCACGGCTATGGCAAGGCACAGCAAACGCCAGAGTGGTTCCACGCAACACGCCGCACCACAACCAAGCCACAAGACACTGGCGTGCTCACTCTGCGGGCGACCGACCGCACCATCGAGGGTATCCCCGAGACCAACTGGGCCTCGCCACAGTACCCACAGCGCGCTACCTATGGTTCGGTAGTGGTGACCAACGAAGCACGAGGCGATGGCATACGAAACCACGTCAACATCGTTGGGACGTTTGATAACTAAACCACGCCCCGCAGCATACAAGCAACCCCACGCTATCATAGTGTGGGGTTGTTGGGTGTTGGGTGCCTATTGAATAATGGAGATATAGGATACTAGAAGTGGATTTGCATGTGTGGTTGCTTTGTATTATTATAATAACAATACCAAATAGGAAATATACGAGATGAAAACAATCTATATTCACGAATCTGGTACGCTGGGATTTTATTGCCGTGAGCCGTACTTCGTCATGGCAGCGCTGATGATTGACGACGAGAAAGCGCTCAAGCGGATGAAGAATCTGATCCGGCGGGTAAACGGCCACGTTTTGCGACGATACAAACCGGGGTCATTTCTTGTCGATTGGTACGTTAAAGAACATATTGAGCAGTATATTACGAAAAGCCTACCAGCTCGGGATGATCACTCCATCACGTATGTTGTGATGAAGCGCGACAAAGAGCAGACGCGAATGCGCAATAAAGCAGCACGTATCCATATGCGGCAGGTGCTGCTGCGTCGGTTGCTGCTCGATACGCTGGTGCAGTGTCATGAGGATGTGCGTATCGTTGTGAGCAACAAGACGATCAAGGCGGCAACGGCGCGTCAGATGCAGCACTACATGCAACAGCAGGCGCGTGAGCACGGGTACCAGCATACACTTGTGATTGACACGGTTGAGCCGCAAACTAACTATGGGTTGCGTATGGCGCACTTTATTACCCGCCTTGTTTTTGTGACGTATATGCGGCCAGTGTATCTTGGTCGGGTGCTGCACAATCTCCCATTGGCGCGACTCCGTATTGCAAAAGGTGAATTCATTCACGAGAGCCATACCGACTGGTTGATTGATCAGCTTACTTGATATATACTAAGTGGGCACCACATGTGGTGTCTGTGGAGTCAGTCTTATGCCTTGCTCAGTGTAGTGAGTGACGTGTATCACGTGGTACACGTCACCGAGACGTAAGCATCCATGGCGCGTTTGCAGAACGCGCCATTTTTTGATGTCATGTTTCTATAGACTATCTCATTGATTTCCATGCCAGAGAAGTTTCAAGTATTGGCATACTTATTACTCGAAGAGCTTAATACACCACTTATATCCAAGACTGGCAGGGCAAGGTCGACACAACAGGCATCTATCGCAGTGGCCGCCCAATATAACGAAGAGCACTCTTACTGATACACCCCAGGCTTCAGCACAGCAATGTACGGTAGGTTGCGGTAGTGCTGGCGGTAGTCTAGGCCGTAGCCCACCACGAATTCATTGGGGGTAGGGATGCCGATGTAGTCTGCCTGCACATCCACTGTGCGGCGCTCGGGTTTATCTAGCAGGGTGCAGAGCTTGGTACTGGCGGTGTGGCGCCCCGCAAAGAGTTCAAACAGCGCCTGGGCGGTGTGGCCTGTATCCACGATGTCTTCTACTAGCAGCACATGTCGGCCAGCCACGTCTGTATCGAGGTCCTTTAAGATACGCACATTGCCAGTCGAGGTAAGCTCATCGCCATAGCTCGAGACATCCATAAAGTCGATTTCCAGCATGCAATCCATCGCCCGCACCAGGTCGATCATAAAGGGCGCTGCCCCGCGCAAAATACCCACCACCAGCGGGTTTTTATCGGCATATTCCTGGCTCAGCTGCTCACCCAGGCGCGCCACAGCACGCGCAATGTCATCTTTGGTAAAGAGGATTGTTTCGATATCATTATGCATAAGGATTATTGTAGCAGATATGGGGTGCGGGAGCGAATTTTTTGGAAGATGATGTGTAGTGAAAAATGCGTGGAAACGTGAACAATGCTATAATACCATCATGACACAATGCACCATTCCACCCCATGCTCGGATGATTCCGCCCGAGGCACAGTGTGTCTTTGTGGGCGAGATATTTCGCGTTTACCAGTGGCCACAGCGGCTGTATGATGGCTCAGTAGCAACCTTCGAAATGGTACGCCGACCTGACACAGTATTCATCATTGCGGTCGATGACGCAGGCAAGGTGCTCGTAAACGATGAAGAACAGCCAGGCGGCATCGTGCGGCGTGGCCACCTGCCAGCGGGGCGGGTTGACCCCGAGGATGCAACCATCATCGCAGCAGCCCAGCGCGAACTGCGCGAGGAGACAGGATGGGAGTTTGCCGACTGGCAGCTGCTAGAGGTGGTGCAGCCCGAGCCAAAGATAGAGTGGTTCATCCACCTGGTATTGGCCCGGCAACCCGTGCGCCACATGCCACCGCGCTGTGATGCAGGCGAGCGGATAACCACTCGCGCGATCTCCTGGCAGGAGCTTGTGCAATCAGCGGTGCTACTGCGGCATTTCCCGTGGCTGCGCGATGTTGCCTCGGTGGATGAGCTTGCACCGCGCCATAGGGGTAGCCTATAGGGGGAGTAGGGGTGTGGGTATATCATATCTCCTATCCAGCGATATGGCTAAACCTAGTCGATTGTATACACAACAAGGCAGGACAATTGTCTTCTGCGCTTCATACGGTATAATAGAAAAATTATGAATCGACCTATCAAGCAGATAAAACAGATCAAGCAACAGGGTAAGCTCCTGCGGATTTTTTGGCAGGCGCTGGCAGTGGCGACAGTGGTGGTGAGCGTGAAGTTCGTCCTGCACCGCCTGGGGTGGGAGCCGATTGAGCAGAGCTCATTGCACAATAGCGTCATATCCAGCGTGACCTTTGTGATTGGTTTTTTGCTCTCGGCTACGATCGCAGACTACAAAGAGTCGGAGCGGATCCCGGCGGAGTTTGCGGCGCTACTGGAGGATATGTATGATGACGCCGCGGCAATTCATCAGAGCTATCCGGTGTTTGATCTCGATGGCTTTCGCCGCCAGCTGTATGCTGTAGCCCAGGGGTTTTCGAGCGATGTGCGTCACTCGGCCTACGATGCCCGGCAGGACATCCGAGGCTTAACGCCGTATTTTGCCACGATGGAGCAGGGCAATGTGCCACCCAACTTCATCGTCAAGCTCAAGCAGCAGCAGACGGTGCTGCTTCGCCACCGCCATCGGGTGGATTACATCCAACGGATCCGCTTTATTCCCTCAGCATCTATCTTGGCGCGCTCTATTGTGGTGGCGTTGCTTGGTTTGTTGCTCATTACCAACATCGACCCATTTGTCGCCAGCCTGACGGTGGTGGGGCTGATTAGCTTCGTCTTGGTGTATATGATCATCCTCATCCATGTCATCAGCACACCCTTCCATAAGGCTGGCAAAACCCGCGACGACGTCAGCCTCTTCCTTATTCGCGATGCGGAAGAATACTTGAGCAGCCCAAGTGACACGGCGAGTAAAAGATTACCACGATAGCGAATCATCCCTGTGCTTTATCAATAAAAACAATAGATAACAGGGGTATTACCCATAGAATAGAAGTATACGGCTATAGCAGCTCCCTTTTCGCTAGTAGGTGGCTCGCTATTATCGCCCAACATTGCTATAATACAACTGTACTAACATTAACCATGGAGGACATCACATGGGACTTACTGACGACATCAAAGCCAAAGCCGATGACGCACAAGCTAAGGTCAAAGCAGCAGCCAGTGACGCAAAAGACAAAGCTGAAGAAGTAGCCGAGAAGGCCAAAGATGCTGCGCAAAACGCCGTCGATACTGTGAAGGACAAGGCGAACGACATCGAAAACAAAGCTCACGAAACCAAGGGCTACGTAAAAGGCAAGATGGATAAATAACCCCCGCCTCTTGATGGCTACAAGAGCTGCTCTGCACATTAGAGCAGCTCTTTTGGTGTGAGCACGCATTTGCGAGGCAGTACTATACATGGTACGATGAGAAAAACACAAGGAGGAACTAACTATGCCCATCCATAACCCTGCCGACTATCCCGCTATCATCGCGCGCCTCAAAGCCAAGCTAGCCAAAAAGGGTGTCGTGATGGGGCCAACGCTCAGCGAAGCAGACATTACTGCCTTCGAAACTGCCTGCAACACGCGCTTGCCCGAGGCTTATCGACTCTTTCTCCAGCAGGTAGGCGATGGTTGCCAAGATATTCGGCAGCCTAGTGGCATCTCTATCTATGGCCTCAAACGACTGGCTGATACCGAGGTAAAGGACCTCTCGCGCAGTGTGACGATCGACGAGTACTGGCTCTGGGAGGAAGAAGAGGATGAGGCTTTGCTCACAAACGAAGCATTTGAGGAGCGGCTGGGTAACGAAGGCGTGCTGCTACTCGACCAAGGCTGTGGCGATACCTACCAGCTTATCACCTCTGGCAAATGGGCTGGCGAAGTGTGGAACTTCTGCGACGTAGGGGCTGGCCCGTGCTGCGAGCGCCAGGACTTTCTTGGCTGGCTGGAGCTGTGGGTCGATAGAGACTTTGACGCAGACTTCTTCAAAGATTATGTCTATCCAGGTGATACTGCACAGTAATACCCCATGCCCCATAGCACGTGTCTGCGAGGGGTATTAGCTACCGCCAGGCCATGCTACACTAAGGGGTATGACGAAACCATTTGTACTACTGCAGTCGCGCCCCGAGGACGAGGCGTCGGATAACGAATATCAGGCATTCTTGCACTTTGGTGGCCTCGCACCGACCGATCTTGAGCGAGTGCGCATCGAGGCGGGGCAGCGCCCCGCGCAGTCGCTTGCTGCCTATAGTGGTGTGCTGATGGGTGGTGGCCCGGCCAACTTTGCCTACGCTCCGGCCGAGAAACCCGCCGAGCAGCGCGAGTTCGAAGCCGTGATGATGCCACTGCTGCGCGAGATTATTACCCATGATATGCCATTTCTTGGTGCTTGCCTGGGGGTTGGCGCGCTGGTGTCGGCACTGGGTGGTACGCCTAGCTTTGCGTATGGTGAGGCAATTGGTGCTGTGCCGATCACCCTCACGCCAGCGGCTAGGGATGACCCACTTCTGGCTGGCTTACCCACTACCTTCGACGGCTTCGTTGGACACAAAGAAGGGGTGCTCGAGCCACCAGCTGCCTGTACCGTCTTAGCGCGCTCGCGCAGGTGCGTGCAGATGCTGCGAGTGGGGCACAACGTGTATGCCACGCAGTTTCACCCCGAGCTCGACCCGGAGAGCCTTGCCTTGCGCGTCGATATCTATCGTCACGCTGGCTACTGTGCTCCAGATGAGGCTGATGCCCTCATTGCCAATGCCCGCCAGCAAACCGTCACCGAACCAGTCAAGATTCTGCGCCAGTTTGTGCAGCGCTATCAGCGGTGAGAGCTCTAGACTCAGTTTTATCTATATCCCGCTTGTGACACTTCCATCAAGCTATGAATGACCGATATGTGCGTTGTATCGATTGCTGAGAGCTGGATGAAAGCTAGCTAAGTGATGCAATTTACCAGAAATGTACCAGATGAAGCAGCAGGGAAGAGGTTAGCGCAGACACAAAGGATTGTAATGTATTAAAGAGCGCGTCCTGATTGTCTATTCTTGTGCATAATATACCCCTTAACCTACATAGGCAGTAGGCTATAGCACATAGCTTTGAGCAATAGTTG
This sequence comes from uncultured Candidatus Saccharibacteria bacterium, assembly GCA_937898545.1. Classification (GTDB taxonomy): domain Bacteria; phylum Patescibacteriota; class Saccharimonadia; order Saccharimonadales; family Saccharimonadaceae; genus Saccharimonas. Next base: position 53,142 of record CALEJV010000002.1, read on the forward strand.
TAGCTAGATACTAGCTGTATCTTGCTTATAGTGCAATTCTATTAAATCCATCTATGAGTCTATATAGGGTATGGCCTATAGGGTATTGGTAAAAACAGAGGTAACATGACTTGCAAATTATCAATATATCATATATGATAAGGAACATTATGAAATTATTTGAAAAAAGTTCAATTCCGAATTACGTACAGATTCATACTGATTCTGTTATTCCACCATCAATCAAGCGCTACGACGGTGCACATACTGCACCAGTTAGCCTGGCAACTGACATACGTCTAGAAGGTGAGGGGCCCAAGCAGTGCCTAGTGGTAGATACCGTCCATACGACGCAGGGCAGTTATATGGATTTTGTCGATCGGCGCATTGTGCCAACATGTGATTTTGCAGCTACTGCGTTGCCTGGTATGACAAGCGAGCTGTGTGGCTGGGTGGGCGAAGGTGATGGTGATGGTGATGGTGATGGTGATGGTGATGGTGATGGTGATGGTGATGGAGTAGTAAATGTCCTCGCACTTATTCGGCCGGTTGACGTTGCAAAGAGAGGTATGGTTAATGAGCGGCACAACCCAGAGGTAGTGCGCGCACGGCACATTGGTAAGCTCGCTGCTATGGCAATGGCCCAGTACCTGCTCCTTGACAAGCAGGCTAAGGCAGATATGACCTTTGACACGAAAACACTGCAAAAAACCATGAACAAGCATAAAAAGCGTGGTGACGTAGCAATACTCCTGCCGTAAGCTCATGCCTCGCAAGGGGTATAGTTACGCTATATTACAAGCCTGTGGAAACATAAGAAGCTCGGTCGTTTATACGAGCTTTTTTGCTTTTGGCAGTGGCCGAAGCATTGCTACTCGCGGAGAGATCAAACTGCCATGCTTAGCTACTATTGATTGAGAAAATAATCTTCACGTAGATACCCTGCCACCCACCGATAGGATAGGGGCGCCCCTATGCAGCAGCATGACACACCGCCTCAATGTTATGCCCGTTTGGGTCGATGAGGAAGGCACCATAATAGTCTGGATGATAGATCGCCCGCACGCCTGGTGCACCATTGTCCTGTGCTCCTGCTGCTAGGCCAGCCGCATAGAACGCATCAACTGCTGCCCGCGACGGTGCAGCAAAAGCAAAGTGTAGTGGCGATGATGGCTCGCCTTGCCCAAGCCAAAATATCCCGGTGTGTTGCGTCTGGTCTGGATTACTAAAGCCCACGCCATATGATTCGTCAATTGTCTTGGCATAGCCCAGTGGTGCCAATACCGCTTCATAAAAGGCCTTGCTTGCTTCAATGTCTTTAACGATGATGCCGAAGTGGTCGATCATGTGGTACCTCCTTGCGATATACCGATTAGTGTATTGTCTCTCAAGTATATGCCACAAATGATGACAGCAGTGTGTCAGTATTGATTGATGTTTTGTGTTTTTTGATATCACTCTGCGCTTCGGCGCTGCGCTACCATCGCGCGGAGCTGCGCTAGCTCATCGACGATGACACTGGGCGGGAGGTGGCAGATTGCTTCGCAGGCGATTGCGAGCTGCGGTGTATAAAAGGTAGCACGAGTATGGTCGACATCAAGAAATGATCCGTCAAGCACCTCCGCTACCGCCAGCGTATCGTGCGCAGCATAGCGGAGTTCTACGCGCGTGTAGCCAGCGATTGGTTGGCGCGAGAAGACAACGCTGCTCGAGTAGTCGTCACTAGTGGAGGCGTCTGGGTAAGGCCTGGGCGAGAAGCTCTCCTCTTGCGGTGAGAGGCGAATGATGCGCCGCAACTTGAAGAGACGAAAATCCTGGCGCAGCCGGCAAAACGCCCACACATACCAGCTCGCTTGCCGAAACACCAGCTGATGCGGCTCGATCACCCGCTCTGTCTGGCTATCATAGCCAATGTAGCGCATCTGCATGCAGTATTGCTCCTCGATCGCCTGCTGCAATTGCTCAATCTTGTGCTGAACTGGGTGCTCCGCCGCCCAGGGTGCAAAGTTGATAGCATACATCGGTATCGTAGACTGGTTATCTTCGGGGAGAAGCTTAGCGTGCAAGGTAGTGATCGATGATTGACGGGCGACACTCTGGAGACCCGTCAGCGCACTCGCTAGATGTTGCTTGTCGGTAGTGGAGAGAATGCGCCGATCAAGCGTGTAGTGTGGCATGAGGGCAAGCCCACCATCGCGGCCAGCCCGAGTGATGATAGGAATACCTGCCTGGTTCAGCGTCTCGATATCGCGCAAAATAGTACGCTTCGACACCTCAAAGCGATCGGCTAGTTCCTGAGCAGTGGCTTTGTCTCGCTCGCAGAGGAGCGACAGAATGGCGAGCAGGCGCTGGAGTTTCATAATAACCTTACCAGATAATTCGTATAGCAATTATATACCACTATTGTAGCAACGTATGGCTCGTTATGACAAAGAGAGATGTTTGTGAGAACAGATTATAAATAGGTCAATGGTATATAGATAGTAGGGGTATAGGTATTATTGATAGAATATCCAGCTTGGTGTCCTATGCAGCTACTCAATAAGATAAGTGGTGACTCGGTATGTAAATTACGTGTCGCTAGGCTTATGAAATGGTTGCTTTGCGTGATGAGAGTGCTACCTTGTTTTCACTTCCTATCATCACTCGGGGTGAAAGATATAGTGGGTTGGACGGTTATAGAGCAGTGTAAAAGCGAAAAATGACTACCTAACAGTGGTCTAGTGTCGGTAAAAAATCTCCACGACTTTTCCATACCATCCTAGACACTAGATATGGGCACACTACATATAGCGTAGGTAGGGACAGCGCTCTTGATTACGACAGAGGTAGTGATGGTGTGCAGCATCAAAGTAGAGCTGTATTTAGCAAGTACTCCACGCACCATATGGTATAATTACCTCGATAACCCCATAAACAAGGAGACAAGCAGATGAGTAATTTTCCGGTAGTGCGCGTAGAGCGTGTTGATGTGCGGAATGAGAGTGTGTCGAAAATAGATGTATGGGCACGCATCAAGAATGATTCGGACCGGCAGGTGAAGGTTGTGAGTTGGGAGTATCTAGGGAATATGCGCAATGAGTCGCACACGCTTAACCCGGGCAACACAGTAGATGTGACGCTCTACAGCGGCGCACCCAAGAATTATCCAGACCAAATGTATATCCGCTACGAAGCCGAGCACGATGGTGGCAGGCATTACTTCTTGGCGCGGCACCAGGCGAAATTTGATGAACGCTATAACAATGACACTAAGTGGTATCGGCCATCAGACTGGATGGAGTTCCAGCGCGTGGACCGCGGTAACTAGCATGGCAGCCACTCCACGCATCTTCTACACTGATGGTAGTGCCAGCCCCAATCCTGGCCCGGGTGGCTATGCCGTCATCGAGCAGGGCAAACCCGTGGCGTTGGGCAGCGAGCCAGGCAACACGACAAACATTCGCATGGAGGGGATGGCCCTCATCGCAGCCATGCGGCTGGCTGGGGCTGAGGAATGCGAGATCCATACCGATAGCGAATTTTGGGTTAATGTCCTCACCAAGTGGGCATCTGGCTGGGCAGCCAAGGGCTGGCGCAAGAGCAGCGGGCCGATCAAGAACCTTGAGCTCGTCCAAGAAGCCTATGCGCTTTATACCACTGTGCAGCCGAAGCTCATCTGGGTACGCGGTCACAACGGCCATAAGCAAAATGAGCTCGCCGACCAATGGGCCAACCGAGCGCGAGCCGGGGAGCGGCTAGAGGAAAAATAAGTAGTGGTCTTTTAGCTCGAAGACATCAACCTTGTTTATTGTAGATTTGAAGTTTAAGTACTTGTAATCTGTCTATGTTTTGGCTCTCCTTTAGCGGGGAAAAACTTGAGGTAATAGAATGTTAGAATGTTTTGCTGGTTCTAGACTGGCAAAATTTATTTATCAGACTCGAGCTCACCGAGAAGGCGCGCGTTATAGCCGAGAATTTGATTAAAACGCTCCTCTTTAGCTTCTAGATAGGCGGCATCAGCTTCTGCTTGAGTTATTGCTGCGCGTTTCTTGTCGCGTTTTGCTGTATCGACGAGGTAGCGGTGCTTAGCATAAGCACCAGCTAGCGCAGGCTCCATAGTACGAGTTACTTCGCTGTGAAGTGACTTAGCAGCTGGCCCTATTACGCGCTCGTTATCTGGTGCGCGGGAGTTTTCCTCAAAGGCTTCGATAACATCGGACTTATCGGGGACAACGTGGTCGAGAACAGAGGCGAGTGTTGTCATATCATCAGGATCAAGGCGATACTGCTGAGAGAGTGTTTTATTTTGTGCTTTAATAAGGCATCTTAATTCGTAAGTAGTTTCTGTAACTAACTGATGACCATCGCCAATCAATTCCTTAAGCTGTTTTGTTTGTTGATGAGCACGAAAGTGTGTTAACGGACCATAGATATCGTGATCTGCGAGGAACATATTTGTTCCGGTCGCAAGGAGGGGCATCGCAAAACCGCCCAAGCCACTGAAAATGCTGCCGAACACATCGATACTGTCCCCCTGGTTGTCGATAAAGTTATGAGTTACACCTGCTATGCAGAGACCAAGCGCAGCAGAACCTAGCATAAATGCTCTCTCATGATCAAGTATCGATATCTGCTCGACATATGCTGGAGACACTTTGCCATTAACAATGTAACTACAGACTGCCGCCTCCGACAATTCGTCAAGTTCTTTTTGTTGGCAATTAACCCAAAACCTTTTCGGTCTTATAAAACATGCGAGAATCACGACTTTTTGGTGCGTATTCATGAGCCATTGATAGTAGTGCCATAGTTATTCCTTGGAAAAAATGTTTGTAAGTTGATATAAATGTGTACTTATTGTAAAGAGGAGGTCGCAGTAGTGTCAAGATATCTGTTGCAGATATAGCACATGCAGACGCTGCCTTATGCTATACTATTACCAATATCACTAATATCCAGAGTGCGACGAGGGACTGGCCCGATGACTCGCCAGCAACCTGCTCGGGAAGCGAGTAAGGTGCTAATTCCAGCCTGTGCGCAGGAAAGATATGAGACGCGTAAGAGAGCAGCTCCTTTCTCACCTGGCATGCAGGATAAGAGAAGGGAGTTTTTTATGACAGCAACTACTATAGCATCAGCACAATTCCGCACCGCCGAGAGCGTGAGCCCAGGCCACCCCGACAAGCTGTGCGACCAAATGAGCGACGCCATCCTTGATGCTTATCTAGCCCGCGACCCACAGGCGCGCGTGGCAGTGGAAGTGTGCGGCGGCCATGGCATGGTGTTTGTGACGGGCGAAGTGACGTCGCAGGCGACGGTGGCAGTGGCACCGATTGTGCAGCGTTTGGCGGGGAATGAGGTAAAGATAATTGAGCATATTGCTCAGCAGAGCCCAGAGATTGCTCGCGGTGTGAATGATGGCGGGGCAGGTGACCAAGGCGTGATGATCGGCTATGCTTGCAACGAAACGCCTGAGCTGCTCCCACTCGAAACAGTGCTGGCGCGGCGATTGAACCAATTTTTGTATCAACGTTGGCCCTACGATGGCAAAACGCAAGTAACACTGCGTGGCGGGCAGATAACGGCAATTGTTGCAAGCTTCCAACACGCACCAAAAGACGAATTAACAGAGGCAGTCAAGGAGTGGCTCCAGCAGCAGACGTATGTGAACACATTTTTTAAGGATAAGCAATATGATGCACCAGTACTGCACTGTAACCCAGCAAGGGACTGGCAGATCGGTGGCTTTGCGGCTGACGCTGGCCTGACGGGACGCAAGCTCATCATCGATAATTATGGGCCACGCGTGCCGATTGGTGGTGGGGCCTTTAGCGGTAAGGATGCCACCAAGGTGGACCGCTCGGCGGCGTACATGGCGCGGCGTATTGCAGTGGATTATCTGCGGCAGCACCACGCGCAGGAGGTGCTGGTGCGCCTGGCGTATGCAATCGGCCACGACCAGCCCGTCGAGGCGACTGCCATCATCGATGGGGTAGAGCAGCCCATCACAGGCTACGACCTCAGCCCGCATGGCATCATTACTACGCTCCAGCTCACCCAGCCCATCTACGAGTCAACCGCCCGCTGGGGGCACTTTGGCGAGGGGTTTGTGTGGGATCGGTAGAATGGCGAGGCTGAGCTCTTACTGGTAGAATGCGAGTATATAAATCTTATGCTATTCTTTCTACTTCCACTTCGTTGTGCCTTTCTAAAAGATAGTTATATCTTTTAAGCGAGTAGCTACCAAACTGTACTATGAGTAGTATCGTGCTGTTCGTAGCTCTTGTATACGGCGTCGAGATGAGGAGAGAGTGTTTCGTGCACGTCGTGCCGTAGCGCGCTATAGCCTGATGGGTCACGCAGCGCATCACTCATTTCATACTGGGCAAGGAGGGCAGACTGGCCTGGCATAACACGGTCCACGACTTGCGCCAGTGCAGCTGTGTCGAATGGGTTGATTAGTGCGGATGAGTCTTGCTCGCTATTACGCTCGTTTATCATATGTTGCAAGTCTCGCACTGTGCTGGTGACAGGCTGGTATTGCTCACCTATGAGATTGCGCAACTGCCGCGTCTTCCGGTGGGCACGCCAATGAGCAAATGGGCCATAGTGGCCATGATCGACCAACATAGCTCGGCCACAAACAGCAGCAGGAGTGCCAATCAGTGATACAGCAGACCCAATCGTAAAACCTGTTGCCAGTTCTTGCATTGGTGTACCGTCAAATCCATACGCGTAGGTTGCCGCAGCCATTGCACATGCACCGAGCGTAGCAATGCTTAGGCCAGCCTCCGCATATTCTTCAGGCAGCGTTACATCTCGTTCGCCAAGCCGTGGTGGTACCTTGTGATTGCGAGTGCGAGTGTAGGCGATGGCAGCGTCTGGATCGACAGCGTCAAGCAGGGGCTGTGGGCAATCGGCCCATACATGTACTCCGTCATTTATATCCTCGGGGGCGTAGTTGTATCGAGATAGCAGTGCCATATGTCTCTCCTCTCGCTTAAATAAGTAATGTATCTATGGTAGAAGGGTGTTGCTGCAATGTCAAGGTTGTGGATTTGTGAGTGAAATAGGTGTTAACGTGTTTTTGTTAATGATGAGTTGCCTATATATAGAGAACATACACATACTTTGCCTCTCACCCCACAACCTTGTATACTAGAGCCTATGGATCAGACACTTGCACAGGAGATTTTGCTCAGTAGCCAGAGTGCACTGCTGACAGGGCCAGCGGGCACGGGCAAGACGTATGTGTTGGGGCAGTTCATCCGCCAGTGTAAGGCGGATGGCAAGTATGTGTCCGTCACTGCCACGACGGGGCTTGCAGCGACACACCTGGGCGGCAGCACCATCCACGCATGGGCAGGGATTGGCATCCACGATAGCTTGCCGAACAATTTTTTTGATCACCTGTCGAAGACACGGCGCGATATTATTACTAAGACAGATGTACTCATCATCGATGAGATTAGTATGCTGCACGACTACCGCCTGGATATGATCGACGAAGTGTGCCGCCGCGTGCGCGAGATGCCGAATCAGCCTTTTGGCGGGCTGCAGGTAGTGATGAGCGGAGACTTCTTCCAGCTGCCGCCTGTTAATCGCGATGGCGGGCGGCAGGGGAGCTTTGTGGTGCAGTCGCAAGCTTGGCGACAGCTCGACCCAGCCATTCTATACCTCGACCAGCAATACCGCCAGCAAAAGGGTGACGCCCTGCTCGATATCCTGACTGCCATGCGGGCTGGTGATTTGCGCCGACGCCATGCCGAGCAATTACTGGCCCGCACAGAGGTAGAGCCACCTCACGAGAGCGACCTAACCGAGCTCCATACCGTCAATATCGATGTCGATCGGATCAACCAAGCTCGCCTCGCTGAGCTGCCTGGCGATGAAGTATTGTACCAGCGCAGCAGCACTGGTGGGCAAAATTATGTTGATACGCTCCAGCGGAGCATTCTTGCGCCAGAAGTGCTAGTGCTCAAGCGGGGTGCACTGGTGATGGCTATCAAGAACGACCAAGCACGGCGCTTTGCTAATGGGAGCATTGGCCTGATAGCAGACTTCGAGCCAGGCACAGACTACCCCGTGGTGGAGTTTCGTAATGGCCATGTGGTGACAATGCAGCCCGATACCTGGGAACTGCGCGATGGTACGCGTAAGCGGGCCAGTATCTCGCAGCTGCCACTGCGCCTGGCTTGGGCGATTACTGTGCACAAAAGCCAGGGGATGACGCTCGATAGCGCACGCATCGATCTACGCAAAGCCTTTGTTCCGGGTATGGGCTATGTAGCACTGAGCCGCGTTAAGAGCCTCGATAATATATACCTTACTGGTATCAATCGGATGGCACTTACCATGAGTGATGAAGCGTACATCATCGACACGCAGCTGCGCACCCGTGCCACCCAAGATGCCGAGCGCTTTGCACATCTGCGCGAACAGGCTGCTCAGCGTGCCACGACGCCGCAGAAGAAGCCAACGAGTAAAACTGGCAGCACTAGCTGGGCGGCTAAGATCGCCACAATGCGCCAGACCCACCCCAACGCCTACAAACCATGGACAAAAGTTGACGATGAGACGCTCAAGCAGGCCTTCGTCCAGGGTGTGAGTATTCGCCAGCTCAGCCGTACTCTCGGCCGGCACGAAGGCTCGATAAAAATGCGACTGCAAAAGCATTTTGGCGAGGATGCGGTGCAGTAGCGCATTGCTATCCCAAAGTCTGGGGTCGTCTCATATTTTTCGTAAAATATAGCAAACAAATATGAATATTATTCTAGCATATGCAGCTCTTACACAAGAGCTGCAAACCTCTCAGTAGCTCCCGTAAGTTACTAATTGACAAACCTCCTCTATATCTCTTACAATAAAGTAATCTAGACAATAAGGAGAAAATATGGCAAATCCAGAGAGAGAGAGAGCCTTAACAGGTAGTGCTGAGCGCCGAAGTATAGAAGACTCCATGATCATCCAATCGTTGGGCCGGTTGTCGACCCATCGCGTGATCACACCAGAAAATACATCACTGGGTACAGCTAGCATCATAAAACAACCGACAGGTGTCGCCTCCATCCGACAGGATAGTGTTCTCTTTAGCGCTCGAGAAAAGATGAAAGACACTAGCTTCATTATGTTGGGGTATGTAAAGGAATCTCAAGCGACCATGCAGCTTAATTCACATGATATTGCCTATGTAGAGATGAACTCGTCTGGAAGGGTATCTCTTGAAAAAAACGAGACGGGTGTGATAGCGACGAGCGGGTTGATGGGCTGCACTGGTGTGGCTGGTTTTGCAAAAAATCGAGATGGAAAAATTCAATCATTTGTTTCGCATTATGATGCTCTGAGTCAGGATAGCCGCATAACAAGAAAAGATAGTCCGGTCAATCGGGACCTCTATACTTTTCGCTACCAAGTAGAAAAAGACGACACCCAAAGTACGCCATTGTATGTTGTTTCATATCCTGCATCGAGTTGCTATGATCAGGATTATGGTAAGCGACGGGGAGTGTTTCGAGAATGGCATTATATGGATCAGATCAATACTACAATAGCGCAGCTGGGCAAAAACGCACAAGTCCTCCTCTTGCCATATGAGCTTAACTCGCAAGGTCACTCTCTTGCGAGTGGCCGTATGGATGGCAAAGAAGGGATATTTTGGGATGGTGTCTATATTGATTTTGCTGACTATATTGGCGATACGGTAACTAACAAACAGTAACAAGTTTAGTTATAAAGGTATAGTTGTAGTAGAATAGCTACATGCATAACGAACCAAACACACAAACCCCCACTACCGATACCACCCCAGTAACGTCACCAGAGCTAGCTGCTGCGCCGCAGAGTGATGCAGACGTAGCCGCCCATGCCGAGGCTCAGCCAACAGATATTACCACACAGCCTACTGCTGACACGTCTACCGACGCTACCGACATCTTCCTCTGGGCCAACCAAGCCGATCGCGACAAAGACCAGTTAGAGGTGGATCTCTTTCTCTTTACCAAGGGCTATACGGTGTATGCCACCAACTATGCAGCCGAGCTCAAGGCACAGCTCAAGGTGCTCTTCCTCTACGATATGATCACAGCAGTGCAGACGGGTGCAGCGACTGGCCTGATGGTGCGAGACTTTGAGGCGGCCAAGGCTGAGGAGAATGTCCTTGAGCGCACCACGCTCGACCGGGTAGTGCATGCTCAGGAAGTGATCGAGCAGATCACCTACAGCGAGGCAGACCTCGAGACCTTTAATGAAGGCGACCATGAGTTTAAGAAGGTTAAGGGTATCATTGCACGCTTCCGGATGGGCACAGATGGCGAGCCATTCTTTGTGGCCAAGCTGCTGCCCCAGTCGCAGGTGCTCAAGGGAGCAACCGCCTGGATGTACAGTGGTGGGTCGTTCCAGCCATTTGTGGCTGATGCGGGGCTGCGCATCACGCCGGATAATCAAGTATTAATCGTTGGCAACGATATTTTTGCCTTTAGCGAGAGTAAATTCGTCCGGCTTTTTGGCTACGATGCCAAGAAGCACGCTGTGGCGGAGGAGAAGATCGCTGCCATCACTCAGCAGTTTAAGCTTACCTTGCCTGAGGGGCTCACGCTCGACCGCCTGGTGCGCGACACACCAGCGCTGGTGACTAAACTGCAAAAACTCGATCCCGCCCAAGTGACGCAAGACCAACTCATCGACCACGCTGACGAAATGGGCTTGGGCCTGATGACGGACGACGCGGCAGGGAGCATCATTATCATGGATGCCAAGGATGCGGCCGTTTTTGTCAATCTCCTCAACGACGACTACGTCACGAGCGACCTGACTGGCGTCAAATACGAAATGCGCGGCAAGAAAATCTTGCGCGAGAATGAGCAATTGCCAGAGTAGGGAAGAGATATTCTCTGTGTCTAGCTAGTATCATGCTATTGGACAAGAAAATATCTGGAGGCCAGCGACCAAGCAAGTGGGAGAGCTCTGTTATATCATCTGGCCGGAACATTTTCGGTTCGACGGCATGATACTAGCCTCTGAGGTAGTCGCTCGTGATAACTGCATCTACCCAATGTTCTATTTTTCTTAATCCTCTGCTGATGGTACAATAAGCATTATGGCTAAGCAACAATCTACGGTGCAATTTCCAAAACATTTCCTCTGGGGCGCTGCGACGAGCGCGCATCAGGTCGAGGGTGGTATGCACAACCAGTGGTCGGAGTGGGAAAAAGCTCAGGCCAAGACCCTCGCTGCTCAGAGCCAATATCAATATGGCGACTTGCCCAACTGGCCGCACATTGCCAGTGCCGCCAAAGATCCAAATAATTATATCTCGGGCAAAGCTGCCAACCACGCCGAGCTTTACGCACAAGACTTCGCCCTGGCCAAGAAAATGGGCTTAACCTCGTGGCGCTTTAGTGTGGAGTGGTCGCGCATCGAGCCAGAAGAGGGCGCGTGGAATGCTGAGGCGATCAAATACTACAAGGCGTACTTGGCCGCGCTGACCGATGCTGGGCTGGAGCCCGTCGTGACGCTGTTTCACTTCACGCTGCCGGTATGGTTTGCTGCCCAGGGGGGCTTTGCGAAGCGCGATAATGTGAAGTATTTCGTGCGCTTTGTCGATAAGCTGATGGATGAGATTGGCGCAACGGTGCGCTATGTCATTACCATTAACGAGCCCTGCGTCTACGTGACCGAGAGCTACGACAATGGCACCTGGCCACCCAATGTCCGCAGCAAGTGGCAGACCTACCGCGTGCTGAGCAACCTTGCCTACGCGCACAACCAAGTAGCCAAAGTCCTCCACGCCAAGAGCCGGCGCTTCAAGGTGGCGGTGGCCAAGAATTCGGCCTACACCTACCCGGGCGACGACGCCTGGCTCAGCCGAGCGACGGCGCGGGTGGTGCAGTTCTTCCAGGATGATTATTTCCTGCGCAAGGTGGTGCGGCAGAGTGATTACATTGCCGTTAATTATTACTTTAGTAATCGCATCTATGGCTATCGCATACACAATCCCGAGACGACGCCAAATGATCTCGGCTGGACAATGCAGCCCGACCACCTCGAGCTTGTGCTGGAACGCCTCTGGGGCCGCTATAAGCTGCCTTTGCTCGTGACGGAGAACGGCGTGGCCGACGAGCGCGACCAGTTCCGCAAGCAATGGCTCACTCAGTCTATCCTGGCTATGCAGCGCGCCCTTGGTAGTGGGGTAGAGCTGCTGGGATATATGCACTGGAGCTTCCTCGATAACTTTGAGTGGGACAAAGGGTTTTGGCCACGCTTTGGCCTCTTTGCGGTCGACTACAAGACGTATAAGCGGACACCGCGCCCCAGTGCGCTATGGTTTGCTCGCGTATTGCAGCAGCAGAAGAAACAGGCGCAGCAGCCCATTGAGCCACTGCCGTCTGTACCAGCGCGCAAGAAGCCAAGTGCTAAGCCAGCTACCGCGCAGGCGCAAGCTACATCGTCATCGCCGCGCTCTACGCCAGCAGTGCCACCCAAACCGACGCCGCCAACGCCACCGCAAACGCCCCAAATGCCACCATCTACGCCAGGGTCAGCGGCACGTTCGAGTGGGGTGATTGCACCGCCACGCCGGCCAGCAGTCGCATCACGCAGTCGTTCACGTAGTCATAATAATCGGGAGGAATAATATATGGCACAGAGCAATGGTGGAGCACGCGTCGTCGTCATCGGCGGCGGGACGGGGAGCTTTACGCTCCTGACAGGCCTGAGGCAGTATGCGTCGCAGGTCACGGCGCTCGTCAATATGGCAGATGACGGCGGCTCGACGGGCCAACTGCGTGACGAGCTCGGCGTCCTGCCACCTGGCGATGTGCGCCAGTGCCTCGTGGCGCTGAGCAATAGCCCCAAGGTGCGCGACCTCTTTAATTATCGCTTTGATGAAGGGAGCTTCAAGGGGCACGCCTTTGGTAATCTCTTCCTCACAGCACTTGAGAAAATGACCGGTAGCTTTGCCGAGGCGGTGGCACTGGCCAGCCAGGTGCTTAATATCGATGGGTGCGTTGTGCCCGCTACGCTCAGCAATGTGACGCTTTGCGCAGAGGGTGAGGATGGCCAGCCTATCAAGGGAGAGTATGTCATCTCACAGCAGGCACTAGCGCGTCGGCCCAAGATTTGGCTCGAGCCAGAAGCCCAGGCTAACCCTGCCGCGGTGGAGGCAATTCGCACCGCCGATATGGTCGTCGTGGCTCCCGGCAACCTCTATGGTAGCTTGGCACCCGTCTTGGTCATTCGCGAGATCCAAGAGGCACTTGCTGCCACCAAAGCACGCTGTGTCTTTGTCTGCAACCTCGTTACCAAGCCAGGCCCGACCGACGGCTTCTCGGTGAGCGACTTCGCGAGTGAGATCGAGCGCCTAGCGGGCAGCCAGTTCCTCGACTATGTCGTCTTCAATAACACGCGCCCCAGCCCCGAGCTAATGGATAAGTATGCTCACGATGGCGAGCTGATGGTCGAGTACGACATGGACGAGATGCACCGCCAGCACTATCGCTACCGTGCTGCACCAGTCCTTGCACAAGACGCGTGGGATGGTGCCCAGGCTAGTGACCCGCTAGCTAGCACGCGCAGCTTCATCCGGCACGACCCCGACGTGGTGGCGCGCCAGCTGATGCGGATATACTTTGCATAAATATCAAGGACTGGCTATACTGTAAAGATCATGGAACATATGACGGGCCACTACCACATCTACGTCGATCTCGACCGGACGATCATCAACACCACGCAGTGGTTGCGCGAGATAGCGGAGGCACTCGCCCAGCTCTACCCGGCGCAGGTGACCGCCAAGGAATTCTTGGCGGCGCAGCCTCGCTACATGCTCCGGCCCAAGACGAACCCCGCTGCGCCGACCTATGTCTTGGCGGCACAGCTTGCGGCGCTGGGCCTGGATGCGGCGTCTGTTATAGAGCAGCTCGAGCAGACGGCTCTTGCCGATGGCCATCTCCAATACCCAGGCGTTGCATCGATGCTGCGCGCGCTCAGCCACTATGGCACGGTGCAGATACTGACCTATGGTGATCCCATCACCCCGCATTGCAAAGCTCGTCTGTGCCCAGCAGTGCGTGCGCTCGTGGCTCAGCAGGGTGGGCAGGTGATCATTACTACCTTGCAAGACAAAGCCCAGTGGCTGCGCCGTGCTGCCGCTGCAAACCCCGGCCAAACAATCTACCTGATCGACGATAAGCCCGTTGCCGTCGCCTTTGCGCCCGAGCCAGATCCGCCCATTCGCTGCGTGCAGATCGACCACACTGGCCAGCTTACACCGCGCTCTATCAATTGGCGCTCGGGAGATTGGCCCATTTGTCATACGTTAGCTCAAGCAACTAATATCATACAAGGAGACATCGAGTATGCAATGCACCAAAGCAATCATCCCCGTAGCAGGCTGGGGGACACGGCGCCTGCCCGTCACCAAGACGATCGAAAAATGCATGCTGCCGCTGGGTAACCGCCCGGTGGTAGACTACGCCGTGCAAGACTGCATCGCGGCGGGCATCCGCGATATCTACTTCGTGGTGAGCGAGCAGAGTACGCAGATTCGCGACTTCTACCGCTCCAACGTCGATCTCAACAACTATCTGCGACGCAATGGCAAGGCAGATCTCTTGCCCCTCATCGCTCCACCGAAGATCAATCTGCACTATATGGTGCAATCGAGCTATGGCAAGTACGGCACAGCTATCCCGGTCAGCCTCGTGGTGCCGCAGCTCGACCCTGGTGAACCAGTGGTGGTGCTGATGGGTGATGACTGTGTGTATAATGCTGATGGCACATCAGAGGTGGCGCGCCTCATTGAGGCAGCAGGGGAAGACCGCTCGGCTATCCTGGGCGTACACATGCCGCCCGACCAGCTCAGCCGCTACGGCGTACTGGATGTTGCCGATGATGGCCGGCTGCGCGGCGTGGTAGAGAAGCCAGCGCCAGGTAAGGCACCAAGCGAGATGATCAATGTGAGTAAATACGTCCTCAGCTACGACCTTCTGCAGCGCATTGCCGCCCACGCCGACCGTGACGACGTCGCGGGTGAATACTACATCACCGACCCCTTCAACGACTACCTCGCCGCTGGTGGCCACATGGCCGTCGTCCCCACCAAGGGTCACTACCTCGACACTGGCACGCTCGAGACCTGGGTGGCAGCCAATAACTGGCTCCTCAAGCATCAGGGGTAGGGGCTTAATACCAGCACTATTCTTAAAGGCGCACTTTCTATGCCGCAACAGCCAATTCCAGCCCAGTCTCAACCACAGCCACCCCAGCAAGCACAGCCACGACAGCCCACAACATCACCCGCCTTGGCTCGTCAGTACGCATCCCTAGGTACGGTGCTTGGTGTAGGTGGTGTGTGCAGTGGCATTATTAGCATTCTCATGCTAATTGCGAGTACTACTTCAGATGAATCTACTAATATGAATCGTGCTGCTTTTTCTGCTGCCGTTGTTGCCAGTATTGCTGGTATTGTCCTTGGCATCAACTCTTACGATAAGCTACGCGAAGCAGGCGCATCGCGTGCGTGGGGTATAGCAAGTATTGTGTGCAGCGCTGTCGTGGCTGGGTGGATCGTACTATGGCTTTTATTCCTTATTGTAATGATAGCCCTTTTTCTTGTTACGTTCTTGATCGATTCTCTACAGAAGTAGAGGGAGAGTATACCTCCCTAGGCATTAGATCATAGCTTGTTAAAACTTTATACAAAAAACACAGCCCACCAACTGCCACGGCCAAATCGGGTTTCCAGGCCCGAGAATACTCGTAGTAGAGTACTCGATCAGGCGCGGTGATATGGCGGACTGTGTGGTGGGCTTTTAGCCCTCTGTCACCTCCGTCTCTATCTTGAGACATCTGAACGATACTATGAGACCTGCGTTGATATACACACCTCTTCTGGTGAGTACACAATCGCTCTGTTTTATTGTCTCTTGCAGAGAAATCGTAGCCTGAGTGTAGCTTCTGAAAGTTTTCGCTAGAAAGAAGGTTTGGTTATTCACCATCGTAGCTTCAACTTCGTATAGCTCCATGATAATCTCCTTTCGGATCCAGAGGCCAAAGAGCTGCTTTTTGCTCTTTGAGACAAACCTCTGTGAGCTAAAAAGCTAATATATATATCAATATATGAGAGCCGCGTCAAGATATTGTGGCTATAATGCCATCAAATCAGCGTATTCTCTCCTTTTGTACGTATAAAATAGTAAGATATGTTCGCTATAGGCGCGTCTAAGTCAGAGCAAAATGCCCAGCAATCTCGCTTATTCTTATCCACATTATGCAACGTGGGGAAAACTGCTGACCCCTGATACTGGTTGAGCTTTTCCACAGATTTGTGGATAAGCGCCAGCGCGGCGGGGAACGCCGTGGGTAAAAGGGGTTGCGTGTGGGTGAGAGTGGGTAGTATAGTGGGAGTAGTGGAAGAAAGTGGGTAACCACGAGAAAAACAAACACCACTGCACAAAAACAAAATAATTCATCTGTAAGGATCGCCACACCCCATGGATTACTTCGAACGCAAGCTGGATGACAAGCGTCGGCTCACCATACCGACGGAGCTTCGGGCGGAGTTCGCCAGCGGCGTGGTCCTGACGCGCGGCTTTGGCAGCTACCTCCACCTGTATGCGCAGGATGTGTGGGATAGCCAGGTAGAGCCAGCGCTGACGGGTAGCATCCTGGATGAACATGTCGCCGACCTCAACGTCAAGTTCCGGCGCGGCAAGACGGCTGCCACCCTAGACCAAAAGCAGGGTAGGGTAACGGTAGAGCAGCATCTGCTGGATTATGCCGGGATATCGCGCGAGGTTGTGGCGGTGCGCGCCGGCCAGTATTGGCGCCTCATGGCACCAGAGCAGGCCGAGTAGCAAGGCTGTTTTTGTGACGCTCTTTAACAAGTACGTGTAACTGATATCCTCGAGATCAACCATCTGGTAGTGAGCCATGTGGGCACCCGACCCACGCAAAACCCTGTCGGGCGCACCTTCCTCACAAACACCTCCCAAAAAACTCCACCTCACATAATTGCTACGGCAATTATACACATAAGTCTCTCAAACGATCTTTGGCGGGCTCTCTCGGCCCGGTACAAGCAAAGATCGTCAACAAAAACAAACACATTTTATGCGAAAACAAACAGGTTTCGCTACCAGGTGGGTGATCTCGAATCCGCATCGGACTATCTCGCAGTAGCCTGAGCGGGGCGTATCTTTATGGAAAAGCATAGCTATACCTATCGGTAGCATTGCCGTGCCATCCTCCTGCCGAGGGAGTGTGATAATCCGTTGCAATAACGGATTATCAGCCCAGCGCAAGAGGTCAACATCTGGGAGATGTTGACCCTTATAGCGATCCCGAGTGCAGGAGGTGGTGAGGCAAGGCATGAGACGGCGTATAGTAGCTTAAGCTTAGTATCGGTTTCTCTGTTGTTCTTTGGCTAAATAGGCCACGACCAGTAGGGGAGGAAAGCAATATTATGCTACCATAAGAAACGTATGAGTATCAAAGCACATCCACCACTTCATGTTCCGGTATTGCTGGAGGCAGTGTTGGCCCAGCTCCAGCCGCGTCCAGGTGAGCGCTATCTCGACCTGACGGCGGGGTATGGCGGCCATGCCACAGCGATTCTCGAGCAGACCCAGACGCATACCACAGCGTGTTTGGTCGATCGCGACCAGTATGCTTTGTCGCAGCTTGGCAGCTTGGCAGGGCAGGGCGCACGGCTGATGCATTGTGATTTTTTGCAGGCAGCACAGCAGTTGGTTCGTGAGGGTGAGCAGTTTGATTTGCTGCTACTGGATTTGGGGGTGTCGTCACCGCAGCTCGATCGAGCTGACCGAGGGTTTTCCTTTACACACACTGGCCCGCTTGATATGCGGATGGATCAACGCCAGGCGATGACTGCCGAGCAGATTGTCAACCACATGGCAGAGGCAGAGCTCGCCCGACTGATCACTCGCTACGGCGAAGAACCGCCAGCGATAGCACGGCGCTATGCTGCAGCTATTTGCGCGGCCCGGCCACTGTCGAGTACTGGAGAACTCGCGCGCGTCATCGAGCACGCTACCCGTGGCAAGCGGGGCAAAACCCATCCGGCCACGCGTACCTTTCAGGCAGTCCGCATCGCCGTCAATGATGAATTGACGCAGGTAGAGCAGACGCTCCAACTGGTGCCAGCCTTGCTGCGTACTGGTGGACGAGTGGGAGTGATCAGCTTCCATAGCCTCGAGGATCGGCTCGTCAAGCGCTTCTTCGCGGAGCAGCGCCAGGCAGGCTACGAGGCCGAGCTACGCATCCTCACCAAGAAGCCAATCGCGGGCAGCCATGACGATGCTTACAATCCGCGTGCCCGCAGCGCTAAGCTACGAGTCGCCGCAAAAATATAAAAAAACAAAAAAGGAGTAGGGACATGCCAGTTCGTATCCCCGTACAAAATCAATCAATCACGACAACCGTATTGGTCCGCCACGGCAAATAGCCCTTGGCCTAAGACCTCGCGCTGGGGCGGCGCGTTATCCGCCCCACCTTAGAAACGACCCCATACCAACGCTAAACAACACAAACACCACCACAATGACAACCTACACACGGACAATGCAATTTAATAGTCGACGCCAGAGCACCTGGAAGCGCAACCGCAACACCGTTGCTTTTGCTTCGGCTATCAAACTTGGGCCAATCACCCACACAGTGCTGATTGCCCTCCTTATCACCATCCTTGGCTTGATATATCTGGCGCAGGCAACGCATACAGTCAGCTATGGCTACGAGGCCAGCAAGATCGACGACAAGATCTCCTCTCTCAGCGAACAAAAGAAGGACCTGGAGGTCGATAACGCCCGTCTGACCGCCCTTAAGGAAGTGCAGGGTAGTAGTGTGGCCAAAACAATGACAACACCAGCCAATACAGCGTACGCCAGCGAGTAGCCCATGCTGCAGCGCCATCTTGCTACGCCACGCGCTCAGGCGCTCGCCACTGTGCTCGGCGGGCTGCTTGTGGTGTTTGTGTTGCGCCTGGGGTATGTGCAATTGCTGCAGCATGATTACTATGTATCGCAGGCTGATAGCGAGCAAGTCAAGCAATTTCGTCTGCGCGCCCAGCGCGGTGAGATATACACCATGGATGGTACTACTCCTGCCAAGCTCGTCATGAATGAGACGGTCTATACCGTGTGGGCCGACCCGATGGCTGTGACGGATGTAGATAAGATCGTGACGGTGCTCAACCAGGTGGCTGGTGGTAATGTGCGCGAGAACTTTCGCCAGTACATTACGCGCAAGCCCAGCCGCTACCAAGTGCTTGCCACCAAGGTGAACCGCAAGCAGGCTGAGCTTATCAAAAAGGAGAACCTCGCTGGGGTGGGCTTTGATGCGATGAGCCAGCGCGTCTACCCAGAGGGGCAGCTGGCCAGCCAAGTGCTGGGCTTTGTTGATGCCGAGGGCAAGGGGAAATACGGCTTCGAGCAGGCGAATGATGACAAACTGCGCGGCACAGATGGGGTGCTCAAGACGGTGACGGACATCCGCTCGGTGCCGCTGACGATTGGCCGGACGAACATCAACCAGCCTGCTAAGAATGGGACCAATATGGTACTGACGATCGATCGCAACATCCAGACGAGGGTAGAGCAAGCGCTCGTCGATGGGGCCAAGCGCAGCGGTGCGACTGATGTCAGTGCCGTTGTGATGAACCCACAGAATGGCCAAGTCTTAGCCATGGCCAACCTCCCCACCTACGATCCGTCCAACCTGAAGACGATCAAAAGCGTCGCCGCACTCAACAACAACACCATCACCACACCATACGAGCCAGGCTCTGATATCAAGACATTTACAGTGGCAACGGGTATCGACAAAGGAGTCATCACGCCGCAAACCACCTACAACAACACCGACAGCATCAAGGTAGACGACATCACCATCGGTAATGCCAGCAAGGGTCAGACGGGCAACATTACCATGCAGCACGCCCTTAATTGGTCGCTCAACACTGGTATGGTCACGGTGGCGCAGCGCTTAGGCAATGGCAGCTACATTACTCGCCAGGCGCGCGACACAATGTATGACTACTTCCACAAGCGCTTTCGCCTTGGGCAGCTGACGGGGGTAGAACTGGCTGGTGAGGCCAAGGGCAATATCATTTCGCCCACCCAGCAGCAGGGCAATGCGGTGCGCTACTCTAACATGTCCTTTGGCCAGGGGATGGATGCGACGATGCTGCAGGTCTCAGCTGGCTTTAGTGCCATTATCAATGGTGGGACGTACCATAGCCCCACTGTCATCGCGGGGACGATCGACGACAACGGCACCTTTGCCAAGGCTGCGCGCAAGGCCTCGTATGCTCATGTTATCAAGCCGCAATCATCCGCCACTGTACGCGAAATGGTGCACCAAGCGCGCCAGGCCTTTTATGCGGGTGGTGACCGTGCGGGATTCTACATTGGCGGCAAGACGGGTACATCGCAAACCATCAAGGACGGCAAGTATATTTCCAACCAAACCATCGGTACCTACCTCGGTTTTGGTGGGGAGGTTGGCAAAACGCCGGCGTATGTTATTATGGTGGAGGTTTCGGGCAAAGGGCTGAATATGCAGGGGGGTCAAGACGCTCACCCGATTTTCACGGATATATCTAATTGGTTGCTCGACTATATGAAACTCGAGCCGAAAGGAAACACACCATAATGAACCTCACCACACTCGTTCGCGAGCTCAACGCGACATTTCTCCTCAGCGTCGCGGCTTTTTTGCTGGCGATGGCCCTCACGCCGCTCTATACCTACTTTGCGTATCGTTATAAGTTCTGGAAAAAGCAGCGGGCCGCGAGTACAACGGGCGAGGAATTGACGGTCTTTACTAAGCTGCATGCCGATAAATTCACGCGCGATATCCCCACTATGGCAGGGATGGTTGGTATTGTGGCCATTGCTGTGGTGACGCTGGGGTTTAAT
Organism: uncultured Candidatus Saccharibacteria bacterium; assembly: GCA_937898545.1. Lineage (GTDB taxonomy): Bacteria > Patescibacteriota > Saccharimonadia > Saccharimonadales > Saccharimonadaceae > Saccharimonas. The sequence goes on from CALEJV010000002.1 coordinate 74,039, forward strand.
CTCGACCGAGCCCAGACCTGGCTTCCACTGGCAGCACTGCTTGGTGGTGGGGCAGTAGGCCTGCTGGACGATGTGATCAATATCAACAGTGATGGCTCGGGCTCGGCGGGTCTGCGCGCTTGGCTGAAGTTCTCAATGATCGCGGTGATGGCGGCGGTACTGGCTTGGTTCTTCTACGTCAAGCTAGGCTATACAACAGTGCATGTGCCATACCTTGGCGACTGGCAGCTGGGCCCGTGGATTGTCCCGCTCTTTATCTTTGCGGTGGTGGCAACTGGCAATGCAGTGAATATTAGCGATGGCCTGGATGGCCTGGCTGGTGGACTGCTGGCAGTGAGCTATTGCATCTTCGGGGTGATTGCCTTACTACAGGGGCATCTGCAGCTGGCGGGCTTTTGCTTCACCGTGGTGGGGGCGCTGCTGAGCTACCTGTGGTTTAATATCTATCCAGCACGGTTCTTTATGGGCGATGTGGGGAGCTTTGCCTTTGGGACGAGCCTAGGCGTCGTGGCGATGCTGACGAATACGCTGTTTTTGCTGCCAGTGATTGGTGTGCTGTTTGTGGTAGAGGCGGGCTCGAGCCTTATTCAAATCCTCAGCAAGAAGTTCTTCCACCGCAAGGTGTTTATCTCGGCACCAATTCACCAGCACTTCCAAGCAGTCGGTTGGCCGGAGGTAAAGGTGACGATGCGTTTCTGGGTAATCTCTTGCGTGACGGGCTTTATTGGCCTGATGATGGCGCTAGGTGGGGGGCATATCTAGAATGGCTGCTGCTCGCCGCACTCGTGCTGCTCACCGATCGGCTTCGGCTCGGTCGGCTCAGCCAGTGCGCCGCGAGCAACGTAACGCTACCTCCGCTCCATCTGTCGCTGTGCCGCGTTTGCACCGGCCGGATTATCAGATTATCCTCTGGGTGGGGCTGCTCATGCTGCTGGGTTTGGTGGTAATGTATGCCATTGGCCCGCAGCGTGCCAATGTGCTCAACTCTGCACACAACACCAACTACTACACCGATGGCTATTTCGCCATTAAGCAGACGGTGAGCTTGCTGCTGTCAATTAGCGCTTTTGTAGGGTTGTCGCTCGTGCCCTTTGCGTGGCTGCGCCAGAAGGCGGGTACGCTGCTAGCGAGCGGCTTCGTGCTGTGTGCACTGCTGTTTGTTCTTGGCAATATGCTGCATGTCTCGGCGATTGCTCAGTGTAGCCTGGGGGCGTGCCGCTGGTTCTCGCTGGGGCCACTGGGGAGCTTCCAGCCGGCCGAGATGCTGAAGTTTGGCATGCTTATCTATATGGCACTCTTCCTTGGCACACGAATGCGTCAGGGGGTGATAAACGACCTCCATCAGACGATCATCCCCATGGTAATTATGATGTGCGCCGCGCTCTTTTTCGTGATATTTTTGCAAAAGGATATGGGCACAGGCCTGGCTCTCACTGCTATGGTGGCATGTATGGTGGTGATGAGCGGCATGAGCTGGCGCTGGCTGGCTTACCTAGCGGCGGGCTGCGTGGCGCTGGTGCTGCTGCTCATCGTCATCGCGCCGCACCGCATGGAGCGGGTGGCGACCTTCTTCCAGGGGGATGACCATGCCACTAGTAGCAATGACGATGGCTACCACATCAAGAATGCGAAGATTGCGCTGGGTACAGGTGGGCTATTTGGCCTGGGTATTGGCAACAGCATCCAAGCGACCGGCTATCTCCCTGAGGCGATTAACGACTCAGTCTTTGCTATCATTGGTGAAACGTTTGGCTTTGTGGGGGCCGTGGTGGTGCTGGCGCTGTTTACGGCGCTGCTGCTGCGGCTGCTGAGGATTGCCGAGCGTTTGCCTGATACAACAATGCGCCTGGTGGTAGCTGGAGTCTTTGGCTGGCTGGGCGCACATGTTATGCTAAATGTAGCGTCGATGATTGGAGTCTTCCCACTGACGGGTATTACGCTGCCATTGCTGAGCTTTGGTGGCACCAGTATGGTATTTATTGCTGGTGCGCTTGGTCTGGCCTTCCAATTATCACGCCAGGCAGCTTACCAACCAATCAACGAAAAGGAGACCTCTCATGAAGCTACTGGCAGTCGGCGGTGGATCGGGCGGGCACGTTACGCCGGTCGTCGCCGTCATTAATGAAATCGCAGCCCTCCAGCCCGATGTGCAGGTGACCTTCGTCTGCGATAAGGCCTTTGCTAGCCAATCGCGCGGGCTTATGCAGCACGCTGCAGTGCCAGTGCAGGTGCGGACAATCGCTGCGGGCAAGTTCCGGCGCTATCAGCACCTCAGCGTGGTACGCCAGTTGCTTATGCCGAGTATTGTACTGGCTAATATACTAGATATCTTTAAGATCCTGGCTGGCGTATGTCAGAGCCTCTGGCTAGTGCTGCGCTGGCGGCCAGATGTGATCTTTGCCAAGGGGGGGTTTGTGTGCTTGCCGGTCGGCATTGCGGCGCGCTGCCTGCGCGTACCAGTAGTGATTCACGACTCCGATGCTCGCCCTGGCCTGACCAACCGTGTGATGGCACGTTGGGCAGCAGCGATTGCTACGGGCTGGCCACTCAAGCATTATCACTATCCAGCATCGCGTAGCCGCTATGTGGGGGTGCCGATTGGCGCTGATTTTCACCCACTCACTCCGGCTCGGCGGCAGCAGGCACGGCAGACCTTCTCGCTTGATCCACACAAGCCATTAGTTGTCGCTACCGGTGGTGGTCTTGGCTCGGCTATTATCAATCACGCGGTGCTGCGCGCTGCTGATGACCTGCTGGCTGCTGGCATGCAGGTTTATCTGGTAGCGGGCAAGGGCAATTACGATGCCGCCCAGGCCAAAGCGCCGCAGCACCCCGATTTTCACTGCGTACCCTTCGTTTTCGAGCATATGGCGCAATTGCTCGGCGCGGCCGATGTCGTAGTATCACGCGCTAGTGCCACCTTCACGCAGGAGCTCGCTGGCCTCGCGCAGGCAGCTATCTTGGTGCCAGCCCATCACCTGGGTGACCAGCGCAAAAATGCCGCCATCTATGCCGAGGCCAAGGCTGCTCTGGTTTTGCAAGACGACGCCTTAGAGCAGAGCGATGCCCTTAGCCAGGCCATTCTTACCCTCATACGCGACCCTGCGCAGCGTCAGCAGCTCGCTCAGCGCCTCCACGCCTATGCACGCCCCCACGCCGCCCGCGATGTAGCGCAAATGGTGGTGCAAACTGCACAGCACCAGAAGTAGGGTAGGGGATACGTATAAAAACCCTGCCACGATGACAGAACGCTCTCTTGATGAAAGGGTGTATTTGTCTATATCATTTTGACCGACTATTTGGGCGCGGCCTTTGCCAACAACCAACCATCTACGGTATAATGGCCTGTAGCATCATGGGCTTTCGCACAAAACAAACACCACCACCCGCGCGCCGCCGAGCTGCCAAAAACAAGAGGGAAGAGCAGCCCCAGCGCACCGCCTATACCTACCGGCGTAACCGTACGCTGACTGGTAGCTTAGTCAGCCGCGTGCCGAGTGCGGGCGAGCCCAAGGCTCAGCTGCGGTCGCCACGTATGCATGCACATGATTTGCGCCGGACGCGCCGCCGCGTGGCGTTATCGCTTGGAGTGGTAGTGGGGCTGCTGGCTGCAGTGTGGTTTGCGCTCGATAACGTCATTGCTACGCCAATCGTTGCAGGCAATCTCACCAGCAATCATCAGCTCTACCAAGCCAAGATCAACGACTATCTCACTGCCCATCCGCTGGAGCGTTTTCGCTTTGCGCTCAATACTAGTCGGCTGGCGGCCTATCTCCAGACGCATGATTGCCCCGAAGTGGCCGCAGTGCTTCCAGCCACGCAGCAAGCTGGCCTGGGGCGTAGCACCATCACCCTTGCCATGCGCCAAGCAGCGGTGGTCTGGACGGTTAATCGCCAGCAACTCTTTGTTGATACTGAGGGCCACGCCTTCCGCCGTGCCTATGGGCCACGGCCAAGCATTGAAGTGGTGGACGACAGTGGTATCGATACGCGTAATAACCAAGTCGTCGCGAGTAACCAATTTCTCGGCTTCATCGGCAAAGTCGTTGGTGCCGTCCGTCGCCACCAGCTCACCGTCCAAAAGATTACGCTGCCTGCTGGCACGACTCGTCAAATCTATGTCTGGTTTACAGGGGTGGAGTATCCTGTTAAGTTCTCGGTCGATCGCTCGGCTGGCCTGCAGAGCGAGGATGCCGCCCGGGCCATTCGCTATCTGGCGCAGCACCACATCACTCCCAAATATCTCGATGTCCGCGTCAGTGGCCGAGCGGCGTATCGGTAGGGAAAATGCTAGCCTTATAAACAGTGTGGATATTGAGATATCCGCTTTTTTCTCCGTAGATCCTCCATCCATCATTGATGAGGCGAAAATCGATTGCCATGAGTAACACCCAGAGGATGATTAGTTTTGACGTAAGAGTCTGGCGTCCTGACATTCACGAAAGTCATCAAGCTATAAACCTTTCTGAGAATGGAGTGGCATAAGAGAATAATGTGAGAAGTTACTGGGGTTATGAAGCCTCGGTTTCGTGGCTAACTACAGCACATCCAGCAAAGGGCAGGGGAGCTACTCTGTAAAATAAGAACAAATTTACAACATTTTATGTAACAAAGCACAAAAAATGCAAATACTATATCTATACTATAAAAACCAAAAAATGCAAAAAAGAGTAGGTGATATGTTTTTTGCTAAAAAGTCAAATCATGATATCGTATAGTTTTTAATCTCGGTCAACCCAAGCAGGGTAGAAAACATAACAAAAGTACCAAGCAAACAAAATGTCAAACATAGCAACTATGGCTAATAGACTGAGGGGCTCGTACCAACACCAGCATGATACCAGGCAAGCACGAGACCGGAGTATGTATGTGCTTGGGTATTTGCAGTCAGCTCATTCATTCGACATCAAGCCAATGCGCACACAGTCACAAACACTGCGCGCAAACACACGCGCACGCGAACAAATATACGTAGCCTTGCGTACGTATGAACGTGTATGAATATACGCGCAGTGTGTTCCCTCCAATAGAACAAGCGTCTGCTTTTACTTTTGCAGGACGTATAAGTGCCCGCGGCTCTATCCTTACTCTCCCCATTGGATGGCGCACAGATATCTTAAGTGGAACCTACTGAATGAGAAGCAGGATCGATCAATAATTGAAGACATGCGCTCTTGAAATACGTTGTATGCCCATAAAGCCCATGTAGTGCCAAACCCAGCCCAATTTCAGTCACATCTAGGGTTAAATCAACATATGCATCGTAAAAGGATTATTGTGCGAAGTTATATTACACTCCTAAAGATGATCTAGTGTACATCTTTTACATCTACCCCACTGCTGCGTGGGTGTGAATTATTGTGTACGCGTGGATTGCGGCATGCTGCAGCTTATCATTCCCTTGTCTATTAACGCTGATGTTTATGCTTATGCTTTGCTGTTGGCTGCTACTTTGCAGTGCATGATCGCTTGCTTTATTGTGTGGTATGTTAATCGGTACCGTGGGCTCGTTAATGTCCCAACATATTTGGAGAGCCTATAGTTAGTCAAACCTAGGCTGTGTGTGCTGCTGTGTGGCTGTTATAAGCAAGTAGTATATCTCTGCAAGGACAAGTATGACTCTCTGACTAACCTGAGGGATATAAACATAGAAGAAGCCGGAGGTAAGCAGAGAGCTATAGCTCAGGTGAGGTATGTCACGAGAACACAGCTCTCGAATGTGAGCTTATCAGTGGTAGAGACTGGAAGAATGAGGCAAAAACAGGGGTAGGGCGGCTGCCAGGAATTTTTGGCGAAAGGGCGGCAGACTCCCCTGCCTTGCCCTACCCTTTTCGGCCGCTTTTGCAGTGTACTTGAGATGCTTCTGCAAAGGAATGGATGTAAGAGGTATATATGAGTAGATTGTGGCTGCGGCGGAATTATCTTGCACACAAAACGGCCGATAAATAAGCCTATGAGCGCAAAATCACACGCAAATATCCGCAGTCATCATGTGTATACGATATTTGTCCACGCAGCAAATTACCTCTGTTATAGCTGAGTATATGTGGTGTTCGGTGCGAAAGGGGAGGTCACTTCCCTATCATTATTTCTCTCAAGCCTGTAGACTCGAGCTTTCACTTATTTTCAGGCTGTTTGTGATCCACCAAAATAAAGACTTATACTTTTGTGAGGATGAGTACTGAGATGCGTTTGGCTCGCCCGACACCAATTTACTCAGGCACCGAGAAATCCGACACCGCTAATCCTGCCTCCGTGGCCGCAGCAATATATTCCTTCATTGGCCGATGAAAGAAAAACTATATAACCAAGAGAGACGAAGCTCTTATCGCTTCGTCTCTATATTGGCATATTGTTTGTCTAGAGCTACGCTGCTGCGACCGCCGCCTCTGCTTGCTCCTTGGGTGGTTCGAGGGCGTAAGTGGCTTTGGCAACGCGCTTGAAGAGCGGTTTACTTTGGAGATTAAGAAGGATGGTGGTCTCCTTGACCTGGCGGCTCTTGAGAACGCGCTTGACGATCTCGTCGCGGTGCAATGGGCCACCCTCGTCGCGCAAGATACCGGCAATGATATCAGCTACAGTGCCCTGGCTATAGCCCCAGATGTCGAGCGCATAAATACCGCGGCCGATGAGGATGAAGCGCTTGTCTTTGATGAGCTCGTTGTGTATGGCTTGCTTGGTGACGTTACGGCGCTTGAAGGTGCTCTCCTTGATGCGCTGAGCAATCTCGCTAAAGTGTAGCGGCTTACCCTCATCTAGTAGGACGACGTAGATCTTGTCGCGGATATTCTTGGGATTAACGGTTGGCCACTTGCTCAGGCCCCACATGTCTTTGAGGTGGGCCAGCTGGGTAGAGAGGCTGGCGAGGCCGCGCACTTGGTTGGGGTTCTCGTAGGTGAGTTGGTCATGCAGCGCTTCGAGGCTGATGGGCGCGCCATGCTGCTTGATGGCGGCAACGATCTCATCCACACGGCTTCGCACTGCTTTTTCATCGCCGTATTCGGCAATGGCCAGGCCTTGGTGGTATTTGTCGGTCTCGTTGATGGGGGTGAGGCGGGCCGAAACTTCGCCAATGAAGGCAATATGGGCACGCTGCTGCACCGTGGGTGTCTCAACGTCTAGCAGGCGCTGTGTGATGTCTGAGACACGCCCTACGCGGCCATTCTCGGAGAGGTCGCGGATGATGAGGCGCTCGGCGTCGTGCAGGCCCTCTAGCTCGCCTGCTTCGGCAGCAAGCTTGAGGCGCACCACGATGGCCTTCTCGAGCTGGCGGACACGCTCGCGCGTAATACCGAGCAGCTCGCCGATCTGCTCAAGTGTTTCGCGGCGCTCTTTGAGGCCAAAGCGACGCACGATGATCTCGCGCTCGCGGTCGTGTTCTTCGCCGACTGCATCAAGGATGGTAGCGATCGACGCAGCAAAAATTTCGGTTGGTTGTTTGGTTGTTTGGTTCATGATTCGGTTCTCCATTTCCTTCTCAGTTGTTTGCGAATGCCCACTCGCACTTCTTACATTTGATTATAGAATAATAGGTGATATAAGTCAATCGTTTCATCATAGAACTATTATAGCACACACTTTACGCTTATGGTAAACAATTTTTTGAGGCTTTTCATTTGCAAGTGATGTGGCGAGCATGACGGGGCAGTTGACGAGCTCGCAGCAATGCGGGCTGACATAGAAAAACCAGCGGCCAGTACAGAGGAGCCGCTGGTATACGAGAGGTCGCCGGGCTAGGCGGTGCGCTTCTTGCGTGTGGTGGTGGTGCGGGCTGCGGTCTTGCGCCGGCTTCGTTTGGGTGGTGCGGCGGCCAAGATTTCGCGGGCTTGCGCCTCATCCAGAGTTGTTGGATCAGTATCCTTGGGTATACGTGCGTTGGTCTTGCCGTCAGTCACATATGGCCCCCAGCGTCCCTTGAGGATTTTGATAGTGCCAAAATCGGTGATGTGCTTCTCTGCCTCGGCCTTGAGCTTGGCGGCGTAGAGCACGCGAGCCTCGGCTTCGGTAATTTCGCGCGGGTCATGCTCCTTCAGGCTGACGTAGAGCTTGCCTACCTGAATGTACGGCCCAAAGCGCCCGACGTTTGCCTTGATAGTTTGACCATCCTCGGTGGTGCCAACAGTGCGCGGTAGTTCGAAGGCCTTGAGGGCTTGCTCGAGCGTGACGGTCTCGATGCGCTCACCCTTGGGGAGTGGCGCAAACTGTGGCTTAGTTGTCTTATCCTCGCTACTGCCCAGCTGAAGCATCGGCCCAAAACGTCCAAAGCGGGCAAAGATCGGCTTGCCAGTCTTAGGGTGAGTACCAACCTCGCGGTGAGCACCAACGGTGCTGCGGTCGATGTCGCCGGATTTTTCGATGAGCTCGTGGAAGGGCTCGTAAAATTGGCGCAGCATGGCATTGCGCGCAAGCTTGCTGGCAGCGATGTCATCGAAATCGGTCTCGACGCGGGCAGTGAAGCCATAGTCAATGATGGGGTCGAAATGATCAGTGAGAAAGCCAGCAATTAGCTCGCCCGCTGGGGTAGGCAGTAGCTTGCCACGGGTAGCACCAGTTTTTTCTTGGACGATGCGACGAGTGACGACAGGGGTATTATCGCTTGGGATCTCGCCCGTACGCTCCAGGACGATGACATCGCGTGGTTCACCCTCACTCTCACCTCGCTCGGCATAGCCACGAGTCTGGATGGTGTTCATGATGGTGGCGTACGTGCTGGGCCGACCAATGCCAAGCTCTTCAAGCTTCTTGACGAGCGTCCCTTCGGTATAGCGCGCTGGTGGGCGAGCAAAGACCTGCCGTGCCTCGGCCTGTGTAAGCTCAAGGGTGGTGTGCTGACTGACTGATGGCAGGATAGTCGAATCCTTACCGCCATAGACACGCAAAAAGCCATCAAACAGCACTGTCTGACCCTTTGCCTCAAAGACGAGTGTCTTCTCTAACCTCAGCTGCGTGCTGTCGATGCTGATGGTAATGGTGGTGTTCTCTAGCTTCGCAGCGGCCATTTGGCTGGCTAGGGTGCGCCGGCGGATGAGGTCGTAGAGTTTTTGGTCGTAGCTGCTGCCAGCGACGGATTCGCGGGCGATGTCGGTCGGGCGGATGGCTTCGTGAGCCTCTTGGGCACCAGCCGACTTGGTGGCGAAGGTGCGGCTGTGTGAATAGTCGGCACCAAAGTGCTGAGTAATGTATGTGCGGCTTGCGGCAATGGCCTGACGGCTGAGATTGACGCTATCGGTACGCATATAGGTAATGAGCCCCTCTTGGTAGAGTTTCTGAGCACTCGCCATGGTAGCGCGGCTGCCCATGCCGAGCTTACTATTGGCCTCCTGCTGGAGGGTACTGGTGGTAAATGGTGCAGCGGGGTTGCGCGTGCTAGGTGTCTTGGTAATGCTGCTGACGGTGAAACGAGCACCACTCAGCCCCGTCAAGAAGTCGTGGGCGGCTTGCTCGCTGTCGAAGCGCTGCTTGAGCTCGGCCTTGAGCTCCTCACCATCTACGGCAAAATGCGCCGTTACGCGGAACTGTGCACTACTGGCAAAATCGCGAATCTCACGCTCACGCTCTACAAGCAAGCGCACCGCTGGGCTTTGCACACGGCCAGCTGATTTGCCACCTGGCACCTTGCGCCACACCACAGGGCTCAGCTCGAAGCCCACGATGCGGTCGAGGATCTGCCGTGCCTGCTGCGCCTCCACGAGCTGCATATCTACAGTGCGAGGTTGTTTGATGGCTGCCTCGATGGCGGGCTTGGTAATCTCATGGAACGTGATGCGCTTGGTGCGCTGTGGGTCTAGGCCAAGGACTTCGCACAGGTGCCAGGCAATCGCCTCCCCTTCGCGGTCTTCATCGGTTGCGAGCCACACATTGTCTGCTCCAACCGCCTTGACGGCCTTCTTGAGCTCGGTAATCACCTTCTTCTTGTCTGGATCGATCTCGTAGACGGTCTTGAAGTCGTTTTTGATATCGATCGGCGGTTGTCCATCCTTGGTCTTTTTGGGGATGGCACGAATGTGCCCTACGCTCGAGAGCACCTGATATTCCCCGCCCAGGTAGCGCTCGATTGTCTTGGCCTTGGCTGGGCTCTCGACGATGACTAGTTGTGTGTGTTTGCTCATTGATTATCTACTCGCTTGTTATAGTTATATGCTTGCTGTTAATCTATCTAATCAAGCGCCTATGATACCGCAAAGTAGAATGGAATGCAAATTGGATACATTAAGAATACCCTCTCCCCCTCCCTGGTCTATAGGCAGGGGCATTGCTGATAGTGCGGAAAATATATAAGAAGTCTGGCTGTCGATAAAGAATGCTACACGAATCATCAATCGCATCACCCACGCACGCGGCGTTTGCGACGCATACGGGTGCGAGGTTGCCGTGGTGGGGTGTTTGCTGCTGAGGTGGACTCGGTAGATTTACTGTAGTCTTTAGCTTTGGCATAGTGGCCAGTGAGATAGTCTTTCGCAGCGGCGACACCAAGGACAGCACCTGCAGCAAACGACCCTAGTGCTGCTACACCAGCACAACGCTCAAGCTTACTCCCCTCAGGAGCGAGCGACTTGAGAAAATAGGCAGCAATTGCTATATTATCTGCTGCCATACTGAACTTGCCTGATTTTGGCGTACGGAAGGCTTCATCATTTGTGAGGCCATGATAGACGGTCGCGCCAGTATTGACGGCATTCTTAGCAGCAATTGTTGTTAGAACTGATTTGGGCACAACATGGGTTTTGCCTGCTATTACACCAATCACTACCATACCGAATTTGTCGCAAAAAGCATCAAACCCCGCACCAAGGTCATTCTCTTGGCCAAGACTTCGCGCTGCTAGGCCATCTGCTAAGTCACATGTACGACCACCAAGTATCATGAGTGCGCCAATGATCTGGCCAGCTTTGTCATTCTCCTTTGTTGCAGTGTCAAATTTCTTAGCACCAGCAGCTACTAGCCCAAGCCCAGTAGCCGAGATTGCATTCGGTACAGTAGGAATATCTCTCATGTGATATTCGCGCTTGCGTTGTCTTGAGGTTTGCTCTGCTGTCGCCATAGTATATGGTACTGTACCATAATACTAAGCCAATGTCCACTGGTTGGCACCGAGTGAGCGGATAACGCCATTGATCTCTAGCATTGTCAGTGCAATAGTAAACTCACTGATGGGTGTGCCTAGGCGGCGCTGCATTTCTTCGCCGTCGCGCAGGCCTTGGCGCAGCAGCTTGATGATGGCAGCCTCGAGCGGTGTACTACCCAGTGGTAGGGTGGCATTCTCGCTCTGCTGGCGCTGGGGTGGTGTGATGGTCATGACAGCGAGGATATCGGCTGGGCTGGTGGCGGGCAAAGCGCCTTGCTTGAGGAGATTGTTGCAGCCCTGCGAGAGTGGGCTGGTGATGTTGCCTGGCACCACAAAGACGTCCTTGCCTTGCTCGAGTGCGTGGGCAGTAGTGTTGAGTGTGCCGCTGCGCTCGGCCGCCTCAGTAATGACAACGACGTCGGCCAGGCCAGCGACGAGGCGGTTGCGCTCGAGGAAGCTCCAGCTGCCAAAGCGGTAGCCATCCCCCGCCAGGTGCTCCGACACCACTGCCCCACCCTTGGCCACGATGTCACCCGCAAGCGCAGTATGATTAGCTGGATAGATCCGCGGCAGGCCATTACCCAGCACAGCGATTGTCGTGCCGCCCACCGCCACGCAGGCCTGGTGTGCAATGCTGTCAATCCCGAGGGCGAGCCCACTGATGATGATCACCCCTTGGCGGGTCAGCTCGCGGGCAAATTGCTCCGTCACTTCCCGGCCATAGCGCGTGGGCCGGCGCGACCCAACGATCGCCACGCTGGGGCGGCGTTCCTCGGGCAGTGTGCCGAGGTAGTGAATCTGCTGCGGTGGCTTGGCGATATGGCAGAGTGGATTGAGATATTGGTGGGCTTGTGGTGTGGTGTGATTGATCTGTTGCATAATTTGTGCTGAAAAGTGTTGACATTTTGTCAAGCGGGTGCTAGTATCATAAGTGATTGATTGAGCGCAAGCTCGTTCAAGTACCTTATACCCCCTATTTTAACATAGTTACCCCAGTGTTTTCACAAAGGTAACGTGTTAGGTTGCACACAATCTGTGCTGTAGTTATCTACCCTCCACTGCAGCACCGTTAGACAGGGTTGTGTGCTTACTAACCCCTTTGTCCAGCGGATCTCGTATGTGTGAGTAGATCACGTATACCCTGATTGGGTGGGACGAAGGGCAAGCCAAGCGCTCATAGTGATGCCCACCCTTACTATGAGCGCTTTTTTGTTGGAGTGAGTTGATGATGGTCTACCCTGAGCAGGGGCTATTTTAAGCTGATTTACTTTGGTGCGCGAAGGTGCTGTGAATTGCTCTGGTTTGTGACATGCGCTACCAAGGCAAAGGTAGCTGGTATCTGCGGTAGTAGCCACGATCCTGGCGCTTGTAGAACTTACTACAGGGACTGGGAGGCTTGCATGTAAGGTTTGATAAAAAGGCCTTCTCCGCGCTGCTACGCTCTCTGGTGCAGCATACAATACCTTGCGTGTTGATAATTTTTCACCCTCAACTACATACTTCTCAATGAGAAAAACGAGCATCGAGAAGTATAGTTGCTATAGCAACATCGTGGCTTGCGATGGGCGCACGTATGTGCGCGGCACAGACAAGTAGAGGTGCAAGCCGAAACGCTATGTGATTGACACACGCTTACATCAGGCATACCTATATAGCCCAGCACGCACAAAATATATGGCTGAACAATACTTTTCACCATATTTTTCTCTGTTATTGCACAGTGAACTTATTATTTATTCAAGCGAGGGATATGCAAAAAACGCCGTTATACGCTAGTGAGCACTAGAGCTGAGCTGTGTTGCTACGTGTTGGCTGCTTGTCTGAGGTAGCGTTTGGATCAACATAGTACTTGGGGATGCTATGAGCCTGGTTTTCTGGCTCTTCCCAGTATGGGCGTGGCTTATCAGATTCAGATGCATACAGATTGCTTCCACTGGTGTTTGAGGCTGTGCTCTGCTGCGCTTCATCTTGAGCAGCCTTCTCTGTGACATCTGGGTTGGTGACAAGGTCTTTAGTGATTGCTGAGTCAGTGACAGTGATGAGCTGGAGACCATACTCTTCAATCTCTTCGTCAGTAATATCAAGGTTGTAATGCTTTAGCTGTTGCGACGATGGGCTGGCCACACTACCTTCCACGACGAGACCGCCTAGCTGGAATTCATATGGGTTATCTGGGTTACTCTGCACAAAGAGTGGCGAACCCTGCCCTGTGCGGTCTGCAAAGGCTTCTTCTTTTGATGAAGATGTTGCAGTCGCAACAAGAAATGTCTTGGTATGGGCAGCATCGTTGTATCCAACGACAAAACCAGACGCAACGATCGGTTTACCAATCTTGCGCTCGTTATCTTGGCTGCCATAATTGACGACAGTAAGTGGCTGCTCAAGGAGGTCGTCTTGAGCAATTGTCGTAATGACGCCATTTTTTACTTCAAGCGACATCTGGCGGCTTGTTCGGCGATAGGCGTGGTTCTCATTTTTTTCAGCAAGAGTCAGAGCGACAATGTGCTTGCCAGAAGAGCCAGGCATCGGCATGGTACAGCCGCCGTTGGGATGAAATTCTGACTCATTGGAACCTATTGTAATAATACCAATATTGTCTGGAGTGAGATTTTCGAGGTCCTCTGAATTGACAACGGTGAGAATAATGGGGTGGCCCTGCTCACGATCGTTTGCAGAGTAGGTGATAACGCCAGAATAGAGCACGTCTGTCTCCCCTCCTGATATCTTCACCTTGGTGGCAGTAAGAGCTGGTGCACCCTCAGAATAGCCGGTTACATCGATACCGCTATCGCGGAAGGCATCCTCCCACGCCTCATCTTTAGAACTGAACGGAAGGTCGCTCAGTGTGCGCGTATGGCTGACAGCTGGCTTGTCATAGCCAAGGTCGACGCTGTCATCTCGCTCAGTGTCGCTGCAGGCCGGTAGTGGGTCGTTGCCTGGGTAGAAATCTGGGAGACTATTGTAGGCACCATATAACGCCGGAGGGGTTGCCAGTGCAAGACTAACAATTACCGCCCAGCGCTTTCGGCGACGAGACTGCTGTTCATCTGGCGATGGTTGTTCTTCTGGGGCTGGTAGTGGTTCGCAATTCTTCTTGACCATAATAATTATTATAGTAGTACATTTTGCATTGTATGACAAATATCCATACTACGTGCAGAGGTAGTGTCTCCTCTGTTTCTCCTCTGTCAACTACTGTTATAAATTTGTATTTAGCCCCGCAAAGCGCTATAATGGCCAAACCATGACAGAAATGGCAGTTCGAGAACATAATCTTGCCCCACATTCTCAGCCAGAGACGCGGATGGAGCGGCAACAACAAGAGCGGGCAGAGCGACGTCAGCGATTGTGGCGAGCAATTGGTTGGCGAGCATCGTGTGCGATGCTTGGTGCTACGCTTGTGGGGACGTGGTCGTTTGTTGGTGCTCGACTCGAGGCGCGTCAGGCGAAGGAGCCGTTGCCGGCCTGCACGACACTGGATGATTCAATGTCGCAGCCGCATCTGGGACAGCCGACAGAGATTACACGCCGACCCTCGGTCACGATTGCTGAGGCGCTTGGCGATCGCACGGTCCTCGAGCGGCATAAGCAAGAAGTGTTGCAGGCAGTGCAGCCTTTGGTCGTTAAGATTAATGTCCATGGCAGTGAAGTGACAGGCTCTGGTGGAGACTATGGCGGGAGTGGGTTTATTGTCGAGACGCCGGGTGGTTGGTCTGTGGTGCTGACGGCTGGGCATGTTGTATCGTCTGAGCACCAGAGAGGTAATATTGCGGTAGAAACGACCAATGGCCATCGCTATGCCGTCCGGAGTGGTTGCTACACTGGCAAAGCAGACGGGCCACACAGGCCAACAGTGCCAGATGTCGCGGCATTAACATTGCGTCACCAGAATTATACGCCTGCTCCTGCACTGCAATTTGCTACCCCTGATGAAGCAAGGGAAATTATACAACAAGGCCAACCAATGTATGCGCTTGGCTTCCCTATCAATAGCAGTAATAACAGCCCGGCGCAGGTCACGCGCTGGCCAGCTAATCAGCCACGCCTCAACGTCCTCCTCCCGGTAGCGCAAGATGGCCCTGAGGGCAAAATAACTGTGGTGGCAGGAATAGAGAAGGCAGTGGGTGAGAACGAACCGTATGATCCTGCGCGCGAGGATTCTGTCTTGCCTGGTATGTCTGGTGGCATTGTCGTAGCGCAAGTCGAGACAGCAACAGGCGCTGAAGTGAAGATCGTTGGCATAACACAGGCAAGCAATACAGTCGTGGCTGATACAGATACCCTGAAGAGCTATGGTATTATTGCTGATGAGAAAAAGACAGCGACATACAAGCCGCGTCTGACATATCTTGGGAGCGTGAGTGAGATGATGGGGCCGCTTGCTGCGATGGATAAGCAGCAACCACTGTGGCGAGCTGTGACATTCGCCGCAGACATGGTGCAACCTTCCTGATACATTGATGCATGTGCTATACTAAATCACTATGAAACATCTCTGGCATTCTCATCACCCTTTTCGTATTTTTTGGTTTTCGGCGCTGCTGACGGTGCTGCTGGGCGGGGCGGTCTTTGGCCATTTGGGGACGAGCGGTTTGTGGGTGTTTGCCATCCTGGTGCTGCTGGAGGTGACCTTCAGCTTTGATAACGCTATCATCAATAGCCGCGTCTTGGCAACCCTAAGCCCCTTCTGGCAAAAGATCTTCCTAACGGTGGGGATCTTCATTGCAGTGTTTGTGGTGCGTTTTGTGCTGCCGATCGTTATTGTGATGGTGGCAAGTGGGCACGATTTCTCAACAGTGGTCGATCTCGCGCTACATAAGCCGGCGGAGTATGGGCACATCCTCCACGCTGCGTCGCCAATGATCGATGCCTTTGGTGGGGCGTTTTTGATTATGATTGGCCTAAGTTACTTTATGGACTACAACAAGCGGGTGCACTGGATGCGGCACGTCGAGCCATGGCTAGCCAAAGCGGGGCGCTTCGAGAACCTCAAAATATGTGTGATGCTGGCGGTGGCAGCAGTGCTGTACTTCACGGTAGAGCGGCAATATGAGTCGGTGGTACTGATCTCATCCATCCTAGGAATCTTGCTGCATATTGGGCTTGAACTCTTTGGCTCGTTCTTTCATGACGACACGGCGCAGTCTCTCAAGGCAAAAACAGGCTGGGCGGCCTTTGCTAGCCTGATGTACTTGGAGGTGTTGGACGCGAGCTTTAGCTTTGATGGGGTGATTGGTGCATTTGCTATCACCAGTAGTATTGTCTTAATTGTAGCGGGCCTCGGGGCGGGTGCCATCTGGGTGCGCTCGCTTACGGTCTATCTACTACGGACTGGTGCACTGGGTAAATATAAGTATCTTGAGAATGGTGCGCACTGGGCCATTATGGCGCTGGGTGTGATGATGATCGCTAAACTCTTCCACGTGGAGCTGCCTGAATGGGCGACTGGTGGGCTGGGCCTTGTCTTTATTAGCTTGGCAGTTGGCAGTAGTATCCTCGAGGCTCGCGCCATTAACCTCCAGGCTGCAACCGCAAACACCGTCCACCACGCCGAGCAGCGCTTTAAGCGTGGAGTGAAGAAGATTGTGAAGCATTAGATGTTGCTATAAACAAAAGCCACAAACTTACTACTGATACATGTCGTCGAGAGATAAAATACGCTCGAAATAATGTACTATACCGACGGCTAGTACGTCACACTCGTCGCTGCTATGTCTCCCGCAAGGAATTGCGCAATGAGAGAGGCTGACTGCTCAGCCGTCCACTGTTGTAAAATGGCTCGCTCATCTGAGGTAAAGTTACTCAAGACGAAGTCAATATCGCCGACTTGCTGCCGCATTTTATTGTCTGTGCCAAGGCGAATGTGCCAAAAGTTCTGCCCAATATGCTGGTGGAGCGACTTAAGCCCATTGTTGCCTGCGCTCTCGCCGCCTCGCCTAACGCGAATTTTGCCAAAATCGAGGGCCACATCATCGTGAATAACGAGCACATCGTCGAGTGATAATTTATAAAAATCCATAATTGCTCGGGCTGCGACTCCTGTTTCGTTATAAAATGTGGTCGGCTTGGCGAGGATGACTTTCTCGCCGCAATGCGAAAACTCGGCCAGCTCAGCATTAAATCGGCTCTTTGGGGCAAACTGCACTCCCTGCTCTGCTGCATAAGCGTCGAGGATGATGAAACCAGCGTTGTGCCGGGTGGCGGCATAGCGCGGGCCAGGGTTGCCGAGAGCGAGGAGTAATTTCATACGTATTAGTATAGCATGGATAAGGTTTTGTTGTGGCTGCATTGGTGGTGCTATAGCTGAACCGAAAATGTTCCGGCCAGATTATACTACAGCGATCATCCGCCTGCTGTATAGCTGGCCTCCATATATTTTCTTGTTCAACTATAGCACCGTTACCCAGCAGCCTCACTCCTTAATATAAGACCATAAGATACTCTGTTAGAGCGAGCGGACATACTGAGCCATGCTATACTAAACCCATGGCCCAGCGCGATAACGATCTTGAATTTAGCCTCAATGCCGCCTTCGACGAGCAGCGCGCTCAGCCTGGCCTGGTACCGCTCTACCTCATCAATGGCTCGCTGGGGGCGGGCAAGACGAGCGTGCTGGAGTATCTTTTGCGCCAGCCGGAGTTTGCTGGCTCGCGCGTGATTGAGAATGAATATGCCAACGAGAATGTCGATGGCTACCGGCTAGAAGGCCTGGCGGAGCTTGTGACGACGCTAGCGGGCGACTGCGTGTGCTGCTCGTCCAAGCATGCCTTGACGCGCATGCTGCTGGATTTTTGCCAGTCGTCCCCTGCCCCGGTTTTTATCGAGGCAACAGGGGTAGCACGGACGATGAACTTGGTAGAGAAGCTCATCAATGCCCGGATCTTCGCCAAATACGAGCTGCTGCAGAGCTATTATGTCATCACGGCGCACGAGATTTTGCACGGTATTGAGCCAGCTCACGAGGTGGAGCTGCAAGCCGCCGATACAATCCTTATTACCAAAGAAGATCTCCTGCACGGTGATGATCGCACTACCTATGATACTAAGCGCCGCGCCCTGCCCTACGCGCGGGTGCTGTCTGCGCCGCATGGGCATTTTGACCTTAGTAAGATCACAACGCCGTCGAGTCTACTCACCTTCTTTGATACGTACGATGGTGAGCTCGCCGTGCCGGATAACCCGACCTACAGCGTCATCGATATGTCGCAGCTCACTGCTACCGAGGCAGCCTTTGAGACGCTGTGGCTGGAACTCTTTGCGACGTATGGGCTACGTCGGCTCAAGGGGTGCTTTATCGATGAGCATGGTGCGCGCCGGCACATCGAGGCTACGCCCGAGCAGATTCAGATCACCACTGGCCAGCTTGGCGAAGCACCCAAGCTGGTTTGCATTGGCACCCACGCCAGCAGCATCACCCGCGATGGGTTGGTAGCGCAGCTGATGATGTTTGGGTAAGGTAGGTCTGAGGAGTCTCTTGGGCTTATCCACTAACTCCTCTGGTAGGATCTATTGCAGAGAATGAGGGTTGATTATTATTGGCTTGGATATAAAAATTTTTTCTCTTTTGCGTCATTCTCCCTTCTCTGTAGCGCCAGTACGAGAGGTTGGTATTGAGTCTTATATACATCAGAGGAGGGTGATATGGCAAGAAGCAGTATCGAAAGATAGATCTATGCCATAATAAAACCCACCTACCCCTACTTTGTTGTACGCAAAAACAGAGGTAGATGGGTGTGATATTATGGGTCTTGCGATTTCTTAGCCCTTCCTTAAGCGAGGAGTATTCGTCGACCTGGATTGCTTGGCCGTATAGGCCACTAGAAGCCACACTACCGACTCTTATCAAGGAATTCGCTTAGCTTCTCATCGATCGATGTGAGCGATTGGCTCATCTGATTGACTCGCCGGACGAACCAAACAAGTAGCCAAATAGCCACCACAAATAGCACAACATGGAAGGCGATGGCCGACCAAAAAAGCGTATTTGCCTCGGGCGCGCGAATCAACAAAGCAAAATAAGCTGGTATATGAGTCATGGTACAACTCCTTATGTTATTAGTTATTACTGAATGTTGTTTGCCCACCCAGCCTTATTGTGTAACATAAGGCTGGGTGGGCGTTCCGGTGGCTAGTCCAGCTTCAGGCAGGACCAGCCCTCAGCGAGCGCGGCGTTCGTTACCTCGGCCTTGGAACCGGGGTAGAATCGGTTGCAGTAGCCCTGGATGTCGACACTACCAGCCGACCCAAACGACACACCGAACGGGAACGTGTACGACATGTCGTAACACGTCCATGTGTACGGCTCGCCGAAGAAGTTGTAGACACCGGAGTGCCCCTGCAGGCGGCAAGCCTCCTCAATATCCGCCGGCCACTCGCCGTCAGCGGCGTTCGCCGGCGAGCTCAAAACGAACCCGCCCACCGCCAACGCAGCGGTAGCACCCAAGGACGCGATCTTCCGGAACTTCATGTTATCCTCCTCTAGGATTCCGGGAGCCCAAGATTTTTGGGCTCAACCAACATGACCTGTCTCTTATACACATCTCCGAGCCCACGAGACCTCTC
>CALEJV010000003.1 GCA_937898545.1 uncultured Candidatus Saccharibacteria bacterium
AATAAAATTACGGCGGGGAAAATTATAAAAATATGCAAAGGGTTTTCTGGGCGGAACTATCTATTATCGGCTAATGTATTCAAGTGCCGCGACAAGTGTTCCGAAATACAACTCACCTTGAGGTACTAAGTTATTAGCCGCTGCATCTTGAGTGATTTCTTTGAACTTATCTAGTGAGCGCCATTCATACGAATCAACTTCACCATCGACAAAGGTGAAGTTTTCGTCGCCACTGAGCTGGTAAAGAAACACATTTACTATGTCTCGTGGGTCTTTCTCGATGATGCGAACAGCTTGTACAAAATGCAGTTTAGATTCATCAATTGTAAGCCCCATTTCTTCTTTAGTCTCTCGCACAGCTGCTTGCACTGGCGTTTCTCCGACGTTAATATGCCCGCCTGCCGAAATATGAAACCAACCTGGCTTATTGGGTTTTGTCAATGAACGCTTTTGTAGCAGAATACTTACTCTACCTTCGTCAATCTTCCAAAACCATACATGAGCATTGCCCATGATTAGATTTTTATCAGAGTTAAATTCTTCTTTATGTGCTCCCTTGCCGCATATGGGCGTGCCGTTATTATTGTAAATTTGCCATAACTCGTCATCATGCATACGTAGTCTCCTCGCTGGTCTCTATTTATAATATCTGTATAACACAGTATACACGATAGATAGGCGCGTTGCATATTCCTAAGAAGTATGCTAGAATATGTAGAATAAATAATCTGTTTAGTGTAAATAGCTAACTTGAATAAGTAAGGGATGTATAGTGAATACAGTACCAAGCGTTTTACCTATATCAAAAACTACTGTTAATCAGAACGTAGATATTAGTGATACTTATAAGAATTTTGAGGCTTACGTTGCTGAACTTTATAATACTCTCCGCAGGATAAATCAGGCTGAACTTGATCAATTCGTAAACCTTATCCAAGCCGCACAACAAAAGCAACGAACAGTGTTTATTGTTGGTAATGGCGGGAGTGCCTCAACTGCCTCTCACTGGGCGACTGACTTGGGCAAAGGCTTACGTCATAGGATCGGTCAAGGAGTAAAAGCACTATCACTGACTGATAATACAGCTTGGATATCTGCTGCCGCCAATGACATCGGCTATGATTCTATCTTTAGCGATCAACTCAGGGCGCACGCTAAAGTAAACGATGTTCTGATTGTAATCAGTGCTTCCGGTAATTCTTCTAATATTATCAAAGCTCTTCAAGAAGCAAAAAGCATAGGTGTTACTACTGTATCTATCGTAGGCTTTGACGGCGGTAAGGCGAAAACCTCTAGTGATCTAACAGTGCACATTCCTACTGATCAGGGAAAATATGGAATTGCCGAAGATGCACAACTTGTGCTAAATCACTTCCTTTGTGACTATTTAACAGGAGCAATTTAGTGATCATCACAAGAACTCCATACAGAATCAGCTTTCTAGGAGGAGGTAGTGATATTGCTGGTTTTTATGAAAAATCATACGGAAAAGTACTCAGTACAACCATTCAGCAGTATATGTATATTTCGGTACACCCTAGCTTTAATCCAAATGAAACACGAGTTAAGTATAATCGTACGGAAGTAGTCGAAGATATCAATGACCTTGAGCATCCAATTGTTAGGGCTGTGTTACAGAAGCTAAACGTGTGCGGAGTGGAGATTACGAGCGTAGGTGATATTCCTGCGCAAACAGGACTGGGTTCGTCGAGCAGTTTCACTGTCGGATTACTTCTCGCGATTCATACCTATAAGGGTGAAGATATCTCAAAGGAAGATTTAGCACGTGAGGCGTGCGAGATAGAGATTGATATTCTAAGAGAGCCTATAGGAAAACAGGATCAATATGCGGCCGTCTTTGGAGGACTAAGGCAATTTACTTTCAAGGCAGATGGGGGTGTTGAAGTGGAGACCGTGCGGATGCCTGACGACAAGTATATGGAGCTTGAAGAATCGCTCCTCCTCTTTTACACAGGTCAAACGCGAAGTGCCTCTAAGATACTTGAGGAGCAGGCAGAAAGTCTGTTAAATAACAGCAATAAGGTTGCTGCGCTACAGAAAATGGTTGATATGGTTCCGCGACTACGAAACGAGCTTGAGCAAGGCAGTGTTGAAAAGCTTGGTGATTATCTTGACGAGGGATGGGAGATTAAACGTACTCTTGCGAATTCAATCTCAAACCCTGAACTAGATGAAACATACAAGAAAGCACGTGCACTTGGGGCAACTGGTGGAAAAGTACTTGGTGCTGGCGGCGGCGGATTCTTTTTGTTGAGCTGTCCAAAGTCTAAACAGAAAGATTTAACGGTAGGTCTAGGACTCAAGTGCATACCGATAAAGTTTGACTATGATGGAGCCACTATCGTTTACAGGGGATAAAAAGATTAGCGCCATTGTATAATACAATTAGAAGGAGACTCAATGACTGATCAAGCAACTAGGATCATTAAGAATCAGGGCAATATACTGACCGTAAGTCACAACAGCCAACCAATTGAGGATACAATTAAGTTATCTGGCGGAAAGCACGGTTTCTCACATGATATTCCAGTTGCTGCTCTCGCTAGCGAAGGTGTCTTGTATAATGTTCCTAATATCATAGATGCGACTACTCTTATCGAGGCTCTTCGACTTATATTTGAGTACGTAGAGTATGACAAGGTAAACTACATTCTCAGATTCTCAAAACCCCTTTCGCCTCGACGGGTTGAGTTGAGCAGTCAATTGCTTTCAAAATCACGTAGCCTCTTCGGGTTTATGCCAGCTGTCTTGTCTCATGGACATGCTCTGGTAATGGAGGGTTTGCCCGTAGGTTGCGATATGGGTGATCGACCGAATTCGTGGTACTTTGAGACACTAGAGAAGTTTGGAGTTAAGATCGATGCGTCTCCGAAAGAGATATTGTTAACCTGGAAAAATCGCCATCCTGCAGATATTAGATTTGAATATCCCACTATGACAGGGACTGTAATAGCGATCGCTGCGGCATCCGCTGTTGAAGGAACAAGCTCTTTGAATAACGCCTCAGTGGAACCGAGCTGTATCGAAGAGCTGGACTGCGCAGCGAGTATGGGTATCGAAATCGAGGGATTTTTGCCCGAGATCAAGATTACCGGTAAAAGCTATATCTCTCGTGTTGAGTGGCATGTCTTGCATGATAGAGTTCATGCTTGCACATATATAACAGCCGCGCTACTAACTCGCGGAAAAATTACTGTTACAGCCGACAGGAATATCAATGTGCCGCGGTTTGTGGAGTTCTTGCGCGATGCTGGCGTTGAAGTTACCGACACTGGCACAAGTATAACGGTAGAGTTTCCGAAAAGAGGCTACCTAAACCCTGTGCGAATAGACGCTGGCTCCGAACCGCTCTTCAGTAGCGACTGGATGGCTCCTATAGTCCTTCTTCTCGCAACACGGTCTAAGGGAAAAAGTATCGTCACGGATAATGTATTTCCTGACAGGTTGCAGTGTCTTGATAACCTCAAAAAACTTGGTCTGAATAATGTAAAGCTGACGCATACCACTATCGCAGGACACCGTGCACTTTATGCTGAAATTGACGGTCGGCCGGATATGATGCTCAAGAGTGGAAACATTGGCGAATGTCCTGATTTGCGCGGATCGACAGCATTGGCTCTTGCCGCACTTGTGGCCGATGGTCCGGTAACTATAGATAATGACTTTCATCTACGTCGCGGTTACGAAGATCTACCGGCAACCCTAGAGGAACTTCGTAAGCAATCTAAGAAAATAAAGGAGATTTAAAATGAAGCCAATTGTTGTAGCGGGCGGTGCTGGATTTATCGGCTCGCACCTCGTAGATGCCCTACTTGAAAAAGGCAAAGACGTTATTGTTATTGATGATCTTTCAACTGGCAATATTCGTAACCTTGACGAGGCAAAGAGTAAATATCCAGAAAAAATTACCGTACACGAGCTTGATATCTGCACGCCTGAAGCTAAGCAAGTCATCTTGGACAGCAAGCCAGAGGTCGTTCACTTACTTTCCGCGCAATGGAGTGTCAAGGTTTCCATGCGTGATCCGCTATTTGACGCACGTGTCAATGTTGTGGGTCTTGTTAATATGCTCGAAGCCGCTCGAGAGGCCGGTGTTTGTAAAGTTACATTTTCATCAAGCGGCGGCACAATCTACGGTGATCATCCTGAATCTGAACTTCCACTAACAGAGGAAACGCCTCGTCAACCTGAATCATTCTATGGCTTAACTAAGTCAGTAATGGTTGATTATCTGAATCTCTACAAAAAGTCTTTCGGATTAAAATCTGTTGCCCTGGCGCTTGGAAATGTGTACGGCCCACGTCAGTCGCCCTTTGGTGAAGCTGGCGTAGTGGGCATTTTTGGTCAACGACTTCTTAGCGGCGAACCTTGTATTGTAAATGGCGATGGCTTAACAACTCGCGACTATATTCACGTCAGCGATGTAGTAAAGGCATTTGTTGTCGCAGGTGAACAAGGTGAAGGACTTTACAATATCGGAACAGGTATTGAAACGAGTGTTCTCGACGTCTTCAGAGTACTTAGCAGTATTCTTGACCTCGATACTGAACCGACACACGGTTATCCGTTGCCAGGTGAAGTTCGTCGCGTCCTACTGAGCGTTGCGAAGGCGGAAAAAGAGCTGGGCTGGAAGGCCGAGGTTAGATTCGAGGATGGCGCGCGCACTGTCGTTGATTGGCTTAAGGAGACTTATGCAGGTCAAGCAAAATAGTAATTATCCAGCCGTATTTCTCGACAGGGACGGTGTTCTTATCGAAAACATAGACGGTGATTATGTGCGGACTTTGGATCAGATTACAGTCCTTCCAGGAGCAAAGAACGCTGTTAGTCGTCTGTTTCAAGGCGGCTTTTTGCCTGTGATAGTAACAAATCAGGCGGCGGTAGCAAAGAAATTCATCAGTCTTGAGCAAGCATGGAATATTCAAAGGTCAGTCGAAAGCGCAATATCACCGAGCCAAAAGGTAGCCTCCATACTTTGCCCTCATTCAAAGACCGACGGCTGTGATTGTCGCAAGCCAAGTCCTGGGATGCTTTTGCAAATGGCTGACGAACATAAGATTGACCTACATCAGTCTTTCCTTATCGGTGACGCAATGACCGACGTGGCTGCGGCGCGTGCCGCTGGCGTAACCCCAATACTTGTATTGAGTGGGCGCGGAGTGCATCAATACAATCAGGTAGCACGCGATGAATTGAAAGGCCTGAAGGTCTTTTCTTCAATTATAGAGGCTGTCGATTATATTCTAGGATTGAGGGGTGGCAATGACAAATAGTAAATTACGAACTGCAGTAATCCCAGTTGCTGGCAAGGGAAAGCGAATGCGACCGTTGACACTCGTAATGCCCAAAGAGATGTTGCCGACTGTCGATGGTCCAATAGTCGAAACGATCGTTCGTGAGCTAATACAATCTGGTATTGAGATTATTATTCTAGTAACGGCACCGGGCAAGGAAATGATTGAGCATCACTTGGCGGCCGTCGAACTTCCTAAGACTGTCTCTGGCAAGAAGGTGGAACTAAATTATATACATCAAGATGAGCGTCCCGGCAACGGAGGGGCAATATTAACTGCCGCTGACATCATAGCTGACAAACCTTTCCTGGTAGTGTGGGGTGACGAGCTATTCCTAGGTAAAGATCCTAGAGCAAGGCAACTAATAGAGACATTTGATGCTACTGGCAGACCAGTTATTGCACTCACTGAAGTTGCTGATGAAGATATTTCTAAGTGTGGAATGGCTGCGATTAAACGGGACAGGGGTAATGGTCTATACGAATTATCAGCTCTCGTTGAAAAACCCTCGGTCAAAGACACCCCTTCTCGGCTTGCTTCTGTGGGAGGCTATGTAGTTACGCCGGATGTGATTGCTACACTTAGAAACACTGAACTTTCGAATGATGGAGAGATATATCTGTCTACTGCCCTAAATGAATACAGTCAAAAACAGCCACTCTTTGGACAACGAGTGTCCGCAGAGTGGCATGAAACAGGTAGCATGATAGGGTATACGCGAGCGTTTCTTGCAGTTGCGAAACGTAGATCCGACCTAGCGCAATCTATAAATAATATTGAACGGTAGAGCTGATGTCCCTGCTCCCCGTGGGGAGCAGGGACTATATGGAGAGATACGACACGACAGGGGTTCATTATGCAAGCACGTAGTTGAGCATGACTTTTGCGATTTCTTCACGAGGAAGAGATGCATTGATGCTCAGATAGTTGCTTGGCCAGCGTCGTACCATTTCCGCCTGTACGTCTGCGAGGTAGTCAGCACGCTCCTCGAAGCTTACGTTGCCATCACGACCCTTCACGCGCCCAACCGCATCTTGTGGGTTGAGCGTGAGCAGAAGGCCGTGTGTTGGCACGAGCGTGAGTGAGTTGAGTGCCTCGACGTATCGAATGTCAGCACCCCGCTTCTGGAAGTAGCCGTAGGCAGAGTAGACGTACCGGACACAGATCACGTCGACCCCACGGCGTATCGCCGGAAGAATCTCCTGATCGATTTGCATCATGCGATCAGCAGCGCCGAGCGCCGCCAACGTATTCTGTCCGAGTCGCGTCTTACCGTTCTTGATGAACGATGCGACAGCAGGCTGCTCGCGGTACCACTTGGTCGGGCTGCCGGTCAGCAAAACCTTGTGGCCATGCTGTTCCATGCTCTCAGCGAGCAGCTCGGCTTGAGTGTCTTTGCCAGAGCCATCGATTCCTTCGACAATAATAAACCTGCCCTGATTATCCATCATGGCCGCCTCTCTATCCATGAGATGTGCAATGACCAGAGGATTACTGATCACTGAAATTATTATATAATATCAAACATATAAAATCAACTATACGGTTTTACGGAATAATAGTATGAAGGGCGCGCAGCGCGTCGGCTTTGCCGACAAAAGCCGCGCCACCTCTACCGCTTGCGGTAGGCGCCCTCGCCCAGAAAACCCTTTACCTTTTTCTAATAAAATTACGGCGGGGAAAATTATAAAAATATGCAAAGGGTTTTCTGGGCGGAGCGCAGCACGGCTTGTCGTGCTAGGCGGCGCGGCTAAATTATTTGGCTTTTGTCTCAAAACTGGTTCGAACTTGGGCGTAAAATCGCACCATGGATTTATTATAATGGCTCGGTGGAGTCATTTTTTAATGGAGCATTTACTACCACTCCGCCCAGCTCAGCTTCTCCCAATCAGCCTTTGCCAGTGTATACACCTTCCATTTTACTGCCTCACCCGCAGCCTCACCTTGCTCGATTCCCGCGTACCGATAGCCAAGCCTCTCGAGCGCACTCCAGCTGCGGATATTTTGCACGTATGCCTTTGCCTCAATTATTGCAAATCCACCCTCAGAAAACGCCCAATTGCAAACTGCTTGCTTGGCAGAACTCCCAAGGCCTTGACCCCAGTTTTTCGGATCGCCAATCAGTGTACAAAATGCCCCCGCTGTGACGCCGTATTTGTGGCTTAGTTTTCTTATCTCGTTAATTTCAATATTGCCAACGATTTTGCCATCACACTCAATCATCCAGCTATACCGATCGTCATCATCAAGCATATTTTGGAGATGCGCTACTTCGTCTTCCTCAGTCATCTGCGAAAAATCCGCACCCAAATATTGCGTCACCTCTGGCCGGCGAATCCACTGGATGGTAATCGGCGCATAAGCCGGGCTTGGCGCTACCAAGCGCAGCGTCTGGGTCTGGCTGGAGGAGGGTAGGGTGAGGGTGCGTGTATACATACTTGTCATTATAGTTTAGCCTTATATTTTGCTATAATAAAGCATATGCATAAACCATTACGCGGTGTTAACTTGGGTGGGTGGCTGGTGCTTGAGCGCTGGATGACGCCATCGGTCTTTGCGGGCACGGATGCGAGCAACGAGTATCAGTTGATGATGCAACCAGATGGCCCGGAGCGCATTGCCAAGCACCGGCAGGAATTTATGACCGAAGCGGACTTTGCCTGGCTGCATACGCACGGTATCGAGGCACTGCGTGTGCCGGTTGGTTACTGGGTGCTAGAAAGCCAGGACGGCTACCTCGAGGCTACCAAGCAGCTGGACTGGTGCTTTGCAATGGCTCAAAAATACCATATGCGCGTCTTGCTTGATTTACACGCGGCGCCTGGCGCACAGAACTTGGGTGACCACAGTGGGAGTGGTGACCGCATGCCGCAGACGGGCTGGTATCAGGCCAAAAACCGCCGTGCAACCCGCCGTATTCTTGTGCAGCTTGCCGAGCGCTATAGTACAAGCCCGCAGCTCTGGGGGATTGAGCTGCTGAACGAGCCCTTTACCAAAAACTGGTTGCAGCATTGGCTGCTGCGGCTGTGGTCGCGCCGTACAACTGGCCGGTTGCGCCACAATGTGCTAGCCACAACGCGCATTATTATCAGTGATGCCTACCAGCTGCCACGGTGGCGCCGGGCTCAGTCCCGTGATTGGCTCGATATTCACCACTACCAGTGTTTTGGGGCGGCCAACTTGGCGCTGGTGGATTATGATCAGCACGCGAGTATTGTGAATGAATTTACCCACATGCACCAGTCGTTGCAGCGCCCAACTATCATTGGTGAGTGGAGTGCGATTTTGCCGTCCGCTATTGCCATGACTCCGCCGACCATCACTGCCTACATACTAGCGCAGCAAACGGCTTTTTCCAGCGCCGACGCCCACTTTTTCTGGAGTTATAAAACCGAATCAAACGATGGCTGGAACTACCGTTGGCTGGTAGAGCAGGGTATTATGCCATAAAAATTACACTGTGTTGTGTAAGGTAAGAAACGCCTAGTCTTCCTATAGGGGAAACAGATTGCTAATACAATAAGTTATTTTGCTGTTTGATATAATGTACCTAAAGAAGTGCAAAGAAGTCAGTTAATGATACAACAAGCGAAAGAACGGCTATTTAACCTAGTACAGGATAACCGCTATCTCGTCCTTTCAACTAAACACGATGAAAGTACCTGGACAGCGGTTCTTGCTTACTCAGTATGCGGGCCGCGGCAGATATATTTTACATCGCAAAGTTACTCACGGCATATCGGTGATATCCAACATGATCCTAACGTTTCTGGTGTTATATTTGATTCTTCGGAGACGAACCCAAACAAGATTGACTGCGTACAGTTTTCTGGACGGGCAAGTGTCGTAAGCGATGATGAACTTGATTCATTTTTGTTGCGGTGCCACGAATTTGATTCGTCTATAGATCCAGAGCGAAAGGCGCAATCGGTTCGAAATGGATATCATGTTGTGCTTGTTGCCTTGGATGTGACCGAAGTATGTGTGTTGGATCAAGAGGTGTACCATACCCATCATGCTGATGCGCGGGTTGCAGTTGATGGTTTTTCGTTTGATAGTAATCATCAATAATGAGGATGAGAGGCGCTGAGCGATCGAGTATCCCTTCCAGCCATCCACCAAATCATGTATAATAAATCGAGTACGACAGCCAAGAAACGGAGGAAATGAAGAAGTATGGCAATGGGCATGAACCAAATGAAGATGCTTAATGACTTGCGCAAGGCGCAGAAGGCACTAGCGAAGGAGATCGTGGAGGTCGAGGCAGGCGATGGCGCAGTGATTGTGCAGATCACTGGCGAGCTGAAGATTAAGAGTGTGAAGATCGACCCAACTAAGGTAGACCTAGATAACATCCACCAGCTGGAGCACTGGATCGAGATTGCAATCCGCGATGGCATGGCCAAGGCGCAAGAGATTGCTGCCAAGAAAATGCAGCCACTGATGGGTGGGCTTGGCAACCTCGGGTTCTAGCTAGTATGGCAGATATTCTGCCTCAGGCCCTGCAACGGGCGATAGACGAGCTAGGGCACTTGCCAGGGGTAGGTGCACGCACGGCGGAGCGCTATGCGTACTTTTTGCTGCGAGTCGATGGACGGACGAGCCAGGGGATTGCCCAGGCCATTACACAGCTCCACACTGCTGTTGCAACCTGCCCCGTTACCTTTGCTCTGATGGATCCTGACCAAGATATTTCGCCGCTCTATAGCAGCCCAGAGCGCAATCGTAAGCAGATTGCTGTGGTGGAGGAGCCACTCGACATCGTGGCACTGGAGCGTACTGGCCACTATAAGGGGACGTACCATGTGCTGGGTGGCGTGATCTCACCGATTGATGGGGTAGGGCCAGAGCAATTGCACATCCCCGAGCTGCTGGAGCGGATTACTCATGACGCAGTAGAAGAGGTGATCATTGCTACCAATGCAAGTGTGGAGGGCGAGTCGACTGCGCTCTTCTTGCAGCGGCACATTGCCGAGGCGGGCCTAACGGTGCGGATGACGCGCTTGGCCCGCGGCATCCCCGTTGGCGTTGACCTTGAATATGCCGACCAAATCACCCTCGGCCACGCGCTCGAGGGGCGGCGCGCGGTGTAATAAAGCGACTATTGTGCTGATTCTGAGTGGAGACGTCGCTGCTCTTCGGCGGCTTCTTGCTTCTCAACAAAGTTATAGAGGCATTTGCTGACAGTACTTTCGAGTGTATTGAGATTCTCAACTTGCTGGTCGAGCGCCTTTATTGGGGACGCTGCTTCGCGCGCAGTTGCTTCTTGCAAAAAGCGAAATACATCATGATCATAACCAATGCATTCGAAATAAAGCGTTGCAAGCTCGCTGTTTGGGTTGTCGCGAAATTGCTGCGCAACCCATTGTTTGACTCGCTCATCTTCTCCTAGCTCGTCTTTGAGCAAAAGCACATAGAAATGGATTTCCTCTATCTTATCTGTTTGATAGAAATAATAGTTCACCATGTCCCAAGCGGCCTTCCGAGCGGCCGCTTGCTCGCCGTGCTCGGCACAGAGCCTTACAAGATAGTAGTCGTCAAATAACTGTGAAGAAGATCGCTCTGATGGATGCTTGGTGATGATGGCAATGTAGGCATCACGAATCTGCTGGTCGAAGATAAAGCGCTGGTCGTTCAAGGAATTAACAATAGGATGGAGCACATACTCTTCATCTTCGGGTACAATGACATAGGCGATAGCGCGAGCTTGGTGTGTGCCGTCTGAATCTTTGCCATGTATGACGTACTCGGCATCGATTTCTGCCTTGATGTAGGGGCTAACGACATACCGTTCGAGTTGCTGCGCCTTCGCTACGCCATCATCATCGAATTTGAGAATGAGCTCGATGATCGTGCGCAGTCTTCGCTGAGCTGATGAAATATATCGGCTAACTTCTCGATCTTGCGAGGGTGTTGTTGTCGCAGGGTTATATCTAAAGTGCCGATAGGCCATCTCTTGGCAAAGGCTCGCAATCGTGCACATGCGAGCGAAGTCGCTTGCATCATGAGTATGTGAGTGGAGTGTATTAATATCATTGAGAAGGTGATAAAATGGCCAATCGATATCATCGCGCTGCATATCTCTGGCGGCAGCGGTGCGGGCATCGAGCGATTCGCGTAGCTCCTGCAAGCGGGCTGCGCCATCTGGTGTATTACCCATTCTAATACACTCACGATATCGCTGGTGAAAGAGCTCGTGTGGCTCAAGGTCGGCAGGGATGGTCTGGAGTGACACAGTGCCAGACTCATCGCGCTGGAGCCCAAGAGTGCTCGACCGCATTGCTTGTGTTGGCTGTGAATCTGGCAAGATGACATCAAGAATCTTCCAGACGTACTGCTTAATCTCAGGAAGCTTCGCAGCAAGACCAGGGATATCTTTGCTAATCTTCTGCAGGTCGCGTAGGAGATCGGTGGCGAAGCGTCTACACTTTATAGTGTTCTGTTCATCGAGATAACGATAATAATAAGGATCACAATTGGATTTATGTAGAGCAGTGGTGAGTCCGGTGACTGTCGTCGATATATCGAGATCCCAGAGTATCTCGTCCTTTGCAACTGTCTGCTCAAGCAAATCACGATCGAGCAACTGCTCGCGATACTCCGCAATATAATAGTCGATCATCGCTTTTATCTTGACTGGGTCGATTGGGAGCTGGCTTGCCTGTGGCCTTTGTTGCTGGGTAGCAGTGGTATCATCTGGAGAATTTGTCATGATATATACCATAGTGGAGGAAGAGGGAGTTGTCAACCAAAAGAAACCTCATCCTTCCAGAATCTAGCTTTGTCACATTCTCGGAGTGGACGCGATAACTACAGAGATTTAAAAAGAAAACAAAAGATGGCCTTATCAAGAGAAGAAACAACACGCGTTTATTTGCTATACTAAAACAATGGCAAAATCAAAGAAATGGACGAAAAATCTAACGCGCTGGGCGCAGAGCAACCGCTGGGGGCTGATGAGTGCGGCGCTGGTACTTGTGCTGGTGGGTGGTGTGTGCCTCGCGTGGCAGCGCGGTATGTTGACGAAGCTTATCAAAACACCACAAGATACCGCAAATGTAGCGCTCACAAGCCAAGATAACACTTTGCCCGCCTGGATGCCAGATACCGTTAAGCGCTGGCAGGGCGAGATTACTAAGCAGGCTCGGCAGTATAATATTTCACCGCAGCTGGTGGCGATTATCATGACGCTGGAATCCGGTGGGTACCCCAAGGCGCACAGTGGTGTGGCCAGTGGTTTGATGCAGGTGACGGATAGCACAGGCAAGGAGATTGCCGCTAAGTTTGTTCGGCCAGCTCGTACTCAGTACGATCTGTATGACCCAGCGACAAGCATCGCCTTTGGCGCGGCCTACCTGGCGCATTTACGCGATCAGCTGTGTGTGCCGCTCGGTAATCTATCCGAAAATGAGTGCGTTGAGCTCGTTGCTGCTGGCTACAATGGTGGCCCGGGTGCAGCGGGTAACCTATATCGTGGCCGTGGACTAGAAGCGATTGAGACTCTCAGCTATAGCCGCGATGCCATGAACCTGTGGCGCGAGCGAGTAAGCGGCAGCAGCCCCACCTATACACGCTGGTTTGAGCGTGGCGGCAAGAAGCTGGTAGAGAAGGCGCAGGCAGGCAACTAAGGAGTATTGGCGCTGGTATAGACTCCGGTATCTTACTTGACTATCGCTCTACATCCATTCTCCTGAGGGGCAGTGAAGGTGAATATTTTTTTGATACTATTCATACCTTGCACGGTGATGTGAGAAATGCCGAGAAGCTACTCGCTCGCTAATCCTCGGGTGATGTAATGGTGCTTCGCTGATTAGTCTCAGGTTTTCGCAGCATATGTTGAAACGGCCGTGCTTGAATGAACTCCCCACCGTAGTGGAAACCGGTTTTTGGTGAACGTGCGCTATCCTGTGTGTCGCTCTTGTGGATAAGCACTGCTTCATGATGGAGTGGGTCGATTGAATCATGAGCTGTAGCAGTATGTGTCGGTGCAGCTGCGGTCCCTGCTCGAGCAGCAACAGTAGAGAGAACGTCGTTTAGTACCTTCATTTCTTCGGAGGTTGCTGGGTGCCGTTGCCCTTCTTTTATATAAGGAGGGAGTGGGAAGCCGTGCCGGTGAATTAACCGTGCAGTGCGGAGTGTTTGTTTAGTGCGCTCGAGAGATTTCGCACCGAGCCCCCGTAAGGTTGTGATTAGCCCATTCTCATGTGATTGAGGGGCCTCGCCTGTGCTTGGCTGGTGTTGAGTATTCTCGTGGTTTGTCATAAAAGCCTCCTATATCAGTACAACTAAAACTACCATACCATATTCCTGCCATACTATGCAAACAAAAACGCCAAACGTGATAGTGCCACACTTCGCTAATCACTCGGCGGAACTATCTTACCATTGGAAAATTTTCCGAAACAAATTCCATTCGTTCATATCGTTTCCTCACAATCCATGATTGTTAATTATTACTGTATGACCTGCTGCAGCTCGCATACCAAGCCATAAATCCACCGCACCATACCTCGCGCCTACTGGCAAATTCTGCTACACTAAAGAGGATGTTTGACGAAGCGATACGCGCGATTCAACGCGCAGACAAAATTATTATTATCCAAGCTGAAAATCCCGATGGCGACAGTGTTGGCAGTAGCCTCGCGCTGGAGGCAATCCTGGGCGATATGGGCAAGCAGGTGACGCTCTATTGCCCGGTGGCAGTGCCCAAGTATTTGCGGTATATCCGCGGCTGGGATCGCATTACTGATGAATTTGACAGCAGTGCCGAGCTGGCGATTATTGTTGATACCAGCGCAGATATCTTGCTCAGTAAGGTGCTCGACGCACCGAGTGCTCGCGCCTTCCTCACGACGCACCCAGTGCTGGTGCTAGACCACCACGCGACGGAGAGTACCTTGAGCTTCGACCATACGCTCATCAATCAAGATGTGGTGGCGACTGGCGAGCTTATCTACAATCTTGCGCAGCATGCTCAGTGGGCGATCAACCCACAAGCGGCAGAGAATCTCCTTATCGCGATCATGAGCGATAGCCTAGGTCTGACAACGCAAAACACCACAGCCGACTCCATCCAGACCGTCGCAGAGCTGACCCGGCTGGGCGCAAGCAATGCCGCCATTGAGGTGCGCCGCCGTGACTTTATGAAAAAAGCGCCAGAGATCCTTCGCTACAAAGGGCGCTTGATCGAGCGGATCGAGTATATGCTAGATGGCCGCCTGGCACTCATCCATATCCCGTGGGAGGAGATCCAGGAATATAGCGATCAATATAACCCCAGTATGCTTGTGCTAGATGAGATGCGCCTGGTGGAGGGGGTAGATGTGGCGATTGCTATCAAGACCTACCCCGATGGCAAGCTGACCGGCAAGATCCGCAGCAATGCGCCAGTAGCGGCAATGATCGCTGGCTACTTTGGTGGTGGTGGCCATGCCTATGCAGCGGGTTGGCGGATGTATGAAGACTACCAGCTGGCGATGCGTGAGATCGTCGAGGCAGCCAGCCGAGCCTTCGTTGAGTATGATGAGAGCGAGGCAGCCCATGGCGATTAAGTTTGCGAATACACTGACTCGTCACCTCGATACATTTGTATCGCTCCAGCCTGGCAAGGTGTCGCTCTACACCTGTGGGCCAACAGTATATAACTATTTGCATGTTGGCAACTGGGCAGCGTATATCTACTGGGATATCCTGGTGCGCATGCTTCAGGCGGAGGGCTACGAGGTGGAGCGTGTAATGAATATCACCGATGTCGGCCACCTGACAAGCGATGCCGATGAAGGCGAAGACAAGCTCGAGAAGGGTGCGCGCCGCGAGGGTAAGACTGCTTGGCAGATTGCTAAATTCTACACCGATGACTTCGTCCGCGGGATGAACGCGTTGCATTTAACACCGCCGAGTCAGCTGGCCCGTGCCACCGACTATATTGACGAGCAAATCCAGCTTGCCATTACTCTCAAGCGTAAGGGGCACACCTACCAGACGAGTGATGGGATTTATTTTGATACCAGTACTTTCCCAGCCTATGCAGACTTTGCCCGGCTCGATCTGCGAGCCTTGCGGGCGGGGGCACGGATTGGCCCCAATAGCGAGAAGCGCCACGCGAGCGACTTTGCCCTATGGAAGTTCTCGCCAACTGGCGTCAAGCGCGACATGGAGTGGCCCACGCCACCGGAGCTGCTTGACCAGCTACCAACAGACGGCGCGCCAGTGATGGGCTTCCCGGGGTGGCACTTGGAATGCTCGGCGATTGCAATGCACTTCCTTGGCGCGACGCTCGACATCCACACTGGTGGGATCGATCATATCCCTGTACACCACAGCAACGAGATTGCTCAAAGCGAAGCTGCAACAGGCCAACCCTTTGCTCACTACTGGCTGCACTGCAACCACCTCAAGGTTAATGGCACGAAGATCAGCAAGAGCCTGGGTAATGGTTACACCTTGACCGACCTCGCTGAGCGGGGCTACACCCCCATGGAGTACAAGTTATTCGTCTTGCAGAGCCACTACTCGCACGAGGGGAACTTTAGCTGGGAAAACCTCAGTGCAGCGCGCAACCGCCTGCGCAAGTGGTATGAAGTGGCGTGCCTGCGTCACCAGACGTATGAGAGTCTGGATGATGACCAGCGTAAGAGTGACGAACAATCGGGCCATGTATCGCTCCTGGCAGCAAGTGGGGCAGTGCGCGAGGCGCTCGCAAATGATCTTAATACCCCCGAGGCACTACGACTCATCGACGAAGCGTTTGATCGGGTGCTCGCGCGGCCACTGGCAGCAGTGTACCATCGTGGATTGGAGGAGTTGCTGGTGGCGATCGATCAGCTACTTGGTCTCGACCTCTGTGAGTCGACGCCAGATATTACAGATGAGGCTAAGAAGCTCATCCTCCAGCGCCAGCGTGCGCGCGAAGCCCGCGATTGGCCCACAGCCGACCGCCTGCGTGCTGATCTCATCGCGCAACACATCGCCGTGCGTGATACACCGCAAGGGCCGGTGTGGTGGTGGGCAGAGAAATAATATGCGCGAAACTCTATCAGGAGAGACTGCCACACCGCAGGCAGAGCAAGAAGCATCACAATCACACCAGAAGATAGCCGCTTTAAACACGGTGTATGATGCAGTGCGGTGCAGAGCATATGAGAATAGCGAATATAACAATCACGACATCAACGAAGCAACGATTATACTGGGCGACCTCATTGTGTGCGAAGCGTGCCTCAGTGCTGGGCTGCCACCTGAGGATCTGCCACTGACTAAGCGAACAGGCTATGACATAGGCAAAACCCTACCCGAGAATATCGACCTTGCCATTGCGGCGTACCTACCAGACTATGTCAAGAAGCTGCCAGACCTTGGCTACGACGGTAGCGGGTTAGCTGTAGGTTACGATGAGTATAATGTACCTGAGGAGGCTGAGGAGATACCTGACGAAGCATGGCAGACACTAGAGCCTGATATGTCTGATGAGCCGATGGCAGCAGCGTCGCCAGCGTCGCTTGTCGATCCGCTACGTGCGCTGGTGCTGATGCATCATTATTACAAGCTAGTCGTTGCGCCGATTGAATATGGCAGCGAGGGGAGACCGTACTACGATTGGTCGTCGCCCGATACACTCAAGACGGCAGGAGTTATTGCACCAGTTGTGCAGCTATGTATGCGAGGCAAAAAGGTGGTGCACCGCTGCATACCGAGAGAGCATTATAACGCGATGAACCACGCACAGGGCAGTAGTGTGATAGCACAAAATGGCGATGGTGTATAGGATATGATGGTGGTATAATACTATCATCATGACATGGAACAGCATTACCCCAGAAAAATTTGTCGAACTTGTAAATTACTGGGTTAACCAAGATTGGCCACTCACAGAAGACAAGCTGGCAGCAGCTATGGAGAAACTGGGCTGGGACGAAAGTGACGCGAGTAGTATTGCTAAAGATATTCCAGTTAACCAGCCGAGACTGAGCGCGACCACATCCGATCCGGTTAGAGGGCTTGACATAATCTCGTGGAGTTTAACAGATATTGATACAACAAAATCAGTTGAACAAGACAGATTTATGAACGACGCTTTTGTCGGTTATGTGGAAGCTGGCACTGCCGTTTGGGGTAGGCCCCGAATCAAGCGTGATGCTGAGCGTGAAATTGCATACTGGAAGACAGAAAATGGCTGTGAGTTTCAAATATCCAATCGGCGTTCAGCTATCGCCATACACATCTTTTCTCCGCAGTATGCGAAAGTATACAATAGTATTTAAGCATGACGGTTTCAACGATGCGCCAAATCTCCTGGACACAGTTTGAGAATAGACTTGCTCGCGCACTCATGCGCGCTGGCGATCGCGTACACATTGTACTGATCCCCGAAGTGTCTACAGAATATATGACACAGTACCTTCATTACGCCGTTAGCGACACGGCGATTGTCTGTGAACTACGTCTGCCTCCACAGACGCGGAATGTATCAAGTGTGCACAAATCCAGTGCTATCAGCGCTATGGTCAATCAAGGGTGGCAGCAGAGTAATGAAAATGAAGTTTACTCGCGCCATCTCCTGCTGCCGACGTATAGTTCGGCGTATGCCTCACTCACAGCACAATCGATCCACATCCTGCGTGACATCCTTCAGATCAGTGAACCAGCTTCATTGACTTACTACGCATGGCGTGCTCCTGAAGAACTAGAAGATGGTCGTTACTACTCCGCAGAAGAAGTAGATGAGCTGGACGTGGGTGAGGATCCGCTTGAGGTTGATCTGGGGATTGAGATGGCGTCGAGGCGACCAAATCTATAGAATACACCTCATGATCTATCTTGTATTGTGACCACCACCGTGTCGACTAGCTGATAGACAACAGTCAAGCTCTATTGGCTTTAGCTCTCGCCCTTAACCTTCTCCACCAACTTAGCCAGTGGCTTGGTGGATTCTTCGCGAGCACGGGCGTTGTGCTCGAGGTAGTCGTCGAGTAGGACTTTGCAGCAGCCAGCGATGGGGATGGAGATGAGACCACCGATGATGCCAAAGATATAGAGACCGATGGTGATGGCAACAAGGACAACTAGTGGTGTGAGATCAATTTTGCGCGACTGAATGGTGGGTGAGATGAAGTTATTCTCGATCTGCTGGTAGATGATGAAAAATGCCGCAAAGATGAGGCCACCTGGCAAGGCATTAAAGGCAAGCAAGAGGGAGATCATTACCCCAGCGATCGTGGCACCAAACATAGGGATAAGTGCCAAGACGAAGGTAACGGCAATGGTAACGAGCGCAAGGTTGCTCGGAATAGCTGAGAAAAAGAGGCTCAGCACAAAGACCGCTGCCCCAGCAAAGAGGGCGCCAATGCCCGAGATCGTAAGCTGCCCCGTCACATAGCCTGCTACCACAGCATGCATGCGATGGGCGACCTTCTTGTGGCGTTCCATTGTAGATTGGTCGCGGTAGAGCCCCCAAAAGCGCTCTGCCCAGGCTGGCCCTTCCGTCAGCATCAAGAAGGTGAGGACGAGCACCAAGAACCCTGAGCCGACTGCAGAGAAGACGGAGCTAATGCCGGCAAGGAGGTTGCCACTAAGGCCACGCGTCCATGACTCGACGCTGCCGCGAGCGCTCTCGACTACTTGATTGACTTGTGCCTGAATATGATACTGCTCGGCAAAGGCACCAAAGCTATGCCACTGCTCGCCCGCTGTATGGACCATC
Source organism: uncultured Candidatus Saccharibacteria bacterium (assembly GCA_937898545.1). Lineage (GTDB taxonomy): Bacteria > Patescibacteriota > Saccharimonadia > Saccharimonadales > Saccharimonadaceae > Saccharimonas. The sequence goes on from CALEJV010000003.1 coordinate 19,015, forward strand.
CCCGGCAGGGCGTCGACAAACTTGCTCGTCTGCTGGACGATAGGTGGTACCACGAGCACAAGAACCACTCCAAGTAGCGCCACAATACTAATGAAAGCGAGTGCGGTGCTGAGTGTCCGGCTACGGTTAGGCAGGCGCTCGACGATAGCATTGACCGGCCCATTGAGCGCCAGCGCGAGGAATCCCGCCGTGCCAATCATAATCAGGGCAGTCTGCGCTAGATAAATCGCGAGAATTGCAAATGCAAAACCAATCACCACCAGCCAAAACCGCACAAAGGTCTTCGTGTCTATCTCTATCCGTACTCTCATGCTCTTTAGTATACCACGATTTACTGATGGATTAGCGGCAAGGATACAACGGTGGGGTGATGCTGACCCTGTGTATTTTTACTCGAGTAAGAAACGATCTAGATGATGCTGACAGTGTATAACGTTTGTCCTATATGCTTGCATACCATCAAACAAGATTCATGGTGAAAAGTATAGCACGCTTTGGTTGTGCTTTGATATTACTCTACAATCACTGTCATCCGCACCATCAAACACAGCAAGACAAGTCCTGTGCCAGCCAGCACCGAGACGGCGATGGTCATGCGGTTGGGGTAGTAGTCGACCGTCTTGGGTTGCTTGGTTTGGCGTGATGAGGGGTGAGTGGCTGATGCACTAGTGTGCTTCGATGATTTTTTGGCTGCTGCCTTGGTTTTAGTTACAGTGGTGTGTGGAGCTTTTGTCATGGCTTTAGTATACGCTGTTGTAGGGTAATTTGTCCAGAATGCTTATGCTTCTTGTGCTATAATAGATCTATTATGACATACCATGCCAAGACCCCTCAGCAGACGATGGCCGACCTATCGTCTGGCATCCGTGGCCTCGATGATGCTGCTGTGGCTGAGCGGCTGGAGCACTACGGCCCTAATATCATCCGCGTTGTACACGAACCACTGTGTCGGCGGCTCATCAAGCCATTTTGCTCGGTGTTTATGCTGGTGCTGTTTGCGGCAGCGGCGATTAGTTTCTTCCACCAGGCAGTGGTGGACGGACTGATTATTTTGGCGATTATTCTGGTAAGTGCACTGATCGATTACACGCAGCAGCTCTCTACCGAGCGCATCATCCGCTCGCTGCAAAAGCACGCTCCCTTGCAGGTGCGTGTCCGTCGGCATGAAGGTGAACAATCGCTCGATGCGGAGCAGCTAGTACCAGGTGATGTGATCATCGTGGAAGAGGGTGATAAGATTCCGGCTGACGCGCGGGTGCTTGAGGCGCGCTCGCTCCGGGTGGATGAATCGCAGCTGACGGGTGAATCGCTCCCGATCGAGAAAAATAGTGCGACTCTACCGATGGCAACGGCGCTCTATGAGCGGCGGAATTGTTTGTATCAGGGGTCATTTGTGATTGGTGGCAGTGCGCTTGCTATTGTGACGGCGACCGGAAATGCGACTGAGTATGGTAAACTGGCTGCTCTCTCGAGTCACCCACGTGAGACGAGCCCAGTGGAGCGCACGATCAATAAGCTGGTAAGTCAAATCATCGTCGTTGTGTTGGTGGCGTCAGTGGTTGCGCTCGGGCTGGCGCTGTGGCGTGGTATGGAATTCACCGCAGCGCTGCAGTTTGTGATTGCGCTTGCCGTTAGCGCGGTGCCGGAGGGGTTGCCAGTGGCAATTTCGGTGATTTTGGCTATTGGTATGCAGCGGATGGCGCGGCGCAAGGCATTAGTGCGGACGATGGCGGCAATTGAGACAATTGGCGTCGTGACGACAATCGCTACAGACAAGACGGGCACCCTTACGCGCAACAAACTCACTGTCCAGGCCGTCTGGGCACCGGGCAACCGTACTGAGCCACTACTCCAGACACTGGCTGGCAGCACCTTGCCCAATAGCCGAAGCAAGATGTATGATCCGCTTGATCGAGCCTTTGCCGCTTATTGCAACGAGCAGCGCGTCTCGCGGCCGCAGCGCCGAGCAGGTTTGACGCTCTTTCCCTTTGAACATAAGCTGGCGATGAGTGGCACACTCCAGGCAGTTGGCACTGGGCAATATCGCCTGTGTGTAAAGGGTGCGCCAGAGGCGATCATTCGTCATGCACGGCTTTCTAGTGCGGATAAGCGCGCGACGCTCCAGGCTTTGCAGCAGCTCACGGGACAGGGGTATAGAGTAATTGCCTTGGCGTATACGGCGCTTCGCACGTCGATTGATTCGCTGGAGCAGCTGCCAGCGCGCCAGGGGTTGCAGTTTGTGGGGTTAGTTGGTGTTGCAGATAGTGTGCGGCCAGAGGCTCGGCCGTCGATTGCTCGGGCACGCCAAGCGGGTATCACAGTGCGGATGATTACTGGCGATCATTTTGAGACGGCGTATCAGATTGGGCGGCAACTCGGCCTCGTGCGGGGGCGCGATGAGGTGTATGATTGCCGACGGCTTGACCAATTGAGCGATGGTGAGCTTGCTACAGTGGTGGCCCGGGCACGCGTCTTCTCACGGGTCATACCAGAGCACAAGCATCGTATCCTCACAGCGCTCAATGCAACAGACATCACTGCCATGACGGGCGATGGTGTCAATGATATCCCCGCACTGACCAATGCTAATGTTGGTATCGCGATGGGCTCGGGGGCGCAGATAGCGCGCGATGCTGGTGATATTATCCTGCTTGATAACAACTTCCGCTCCATCATTAGTGCCGTGCATGAGGGGCGGACGATCTACGCTAATATCAAGCGTATGGTGGTGTATTTGCTTGCGACGAACCTTGGTGAGGTGCTAGTGTCGATCGGTTCACTGCTGGTGGGCTTGCCTATCCCGCTTTTGCCGGTGCAGATCTTGTGGGTCAATTTGGTGACGGATACAACAATGGTTATTCCATTGGGTGTTGAGCCAGGCTCACCCCAGGCAATGCGTCGATCGCCATACCACCCCAAAGCACCACTGCTCAGTCGCTTTATGCTGAGCCGGGTTGGGCTCATCGCGGTGGTGATGGCTGTTATCACATTGGGGCTCTACAGCATGTATTATCACTCGCACGGCGAAGGATATGCGCGCACTATTGCCTTCTGTGCGCTGGTGGTAATGCAGTGGGCGAGCGCTCTCGCTGCCCGTAGTGATTACGAACCTGTCTGGCGACGCGCTCGGCGGTGGAGCACAGCATTCTATAGTGGCTTGGCAGTGTCGATTGTGCTCCAGCTGGTTGCGCTGTTTGGGCCGCTTGAGCAGTGGCTCCATGTGGCACCTATCTCGTGGAGCGATGGCGTCTTCGTCTGGATTGTAGCGTTCTTCGTCCCACTTGCGATTATCGAAGGGCACAAGTGGCTTGGCCGCACCTACTTTGGCAAAGGGCGCACCTCAGTGCGTTCGCGTCGACGGCGTTAAGGCGCCATTTGCACCCTTGCTATTGTTTTATGACAAGTGGTGTGGTTTCATACATATATGACAACACACTATGAAACTACCCCCCCCTCGATTGCTGACACCTATGACCAGCAGCCTACATCTGTGCCAATGACGCGCTTGGAGGCGATCGAGTATATAGTAAGTAGAACAGATTTCGATTATCCTGAGACACCATTTCGACGGAGAGATCCATATACCGTAACGGCTTCTGAGATTAGCCAGATGACAGACAACGAGCTAAGGGATTATACGAAAGCCTTGCAAATCGTCGATACTTTTGAGGCAACAGTGCCGCGTGAATGCCGCGCTGACGAATAGGACTAAGCTGTATTAGCTTGAATCGTAAAATTATCTTTTCTATGTAGTGAGTTTTTCTTGCTAATCATTGACAAATGATAGGTGGAATACACCAGAGTGTAGCAGGTTGAACTAGGAATAAACTGCGCAAGAGAAGGCTTGTAGTTTTGCCATGTTCTCTGATAGCTGCAGCGATAATAAAAATAGCCTGCCTCTGCAGACGAAAAATACTATATGGCTGGGGTGGAGGGATTCGAACCCCCGCATGACGGGACCAGAACCCGTTGCCTTACCACTTGGCGACACCCCATCGCTACAGAATACTGTAGCACAGGCAGGGGTGGTTTTCAAGTTGTTTGCGTCGAAACCCTCGGCTTTATCGTATTGCCCGCTCACCCTCTTTCTTGTCGTTCATTCGAAGAGTGGTAGCTTGTCGCCGAGCAAATAAGTTCTCTAGCTTCGCACGCGAAATGAAAACTCGATAAAGATATTCATTCTCTCATTGCGCTACCGGGGAGTGTGGGGGAGTAGACAGAGGGTGTAAACCCATCAGGCGCTATTGACCAAGATGGCAGGCGTGTAATTTAGAAGTATTAAATTAAAATTCATCCTTCACTTCGTGTGCAACATAAAGCGCTGCCAGTGCAAATAGCAGTGACATGAGCGACACCAGCACGGCCAGTGGCATCATAAATATATTGAGGATGAAGCCAATCACCGCAAAGAGACCAATCACTAGCGCACTACACACCGCAAGCACCCAGCCCTGTTTGCGCCGTTCGCGCAAGGGGAGGACTGCAAGGCCAGCAATGATTCCTTGAGTAATAACGCACAGCAATGCCACGACGAGATAAACTCGCCGCGTAGTCAGCGACGAAGATGCTTGTGGCGCAACCATCATCAGCAGGGTACTTACCTTTGATGTAAAAGCCTGGTACAGTTGGATAAGCAAGGATATGCCGTACCCAGCATTAACAACCGCAACCAGCAGCATCATAACCCAGAGGTTATCACGAAACCACTGCTTCATGGCAGCGCTCATGCGGGGGAGGGGTTGGCAAAGTTTGGTGAGAGTAGTCGTCAATACATCAATCATAATGCTAGTATATCATCTTAGGATAAGTCGTCAATTTTGCTCCTGAGCGAGTAGAATATCTCCCCAGAATTACCGGCAAATATGATAAAATATCTCCATGAAAGCAGAGCGGCTGCAAACAATGACATTTAAAATCACCGGTGGGAGCACAGTATGCCTCAACAGCCGGATTGTTGTGCAGCAAGCGCTGCGTGAGATTGCCTGGCGAGCGGGACTCTCAGCGGTACGCTCGGTGAGCCACGACTATGTACCGTATGGTATTGGTGTGGCGCTTCTTTTGCCCGAAGCGCATATTGCAGCGCGTACTTGGCCCGAGACCGGTCTGGCATACGTGACGATGACAACCTGCCAACCAGTTGAAAATGAGATGATTTCTAGCCTCGAACGCGTCCTAGGCGCTGCCTTTGTAGCCGAGCAGGTCGAGACGGGCGTGGTGAATTTATAGCCGCAGGGTAGGGCAGAGTACTCTCTCTAATGGGCTCATGTTCGTCGTCTTAGCAAATCTATTGAACAAATTACGTACATACCTTGTCAAAATACATGTCCCATGCTATAATCAAAGCGCGTCATTATGGCATTTTTTACGACGTTTTTCACGATTATTCTGCAGTGGTATGTGTGGGTGCCAGTGGTGATCCTCCTCGGTTATTTGACGTGGCGCAACAATCGGCAAGTTGATGTGCTGCGCGAGGTCGAGAGTGAGCTGCTTATTCTTGAGATCCCCCGTGCTAATGATAAATCTGAGCTAGCAGCTGAGCAAATGTTTGCCAGCCTCCATGGTATCTTGCGCGATGCGCGCGAGCTCAAGATTAATGATGGCTACCAAGAGCATCTCAGCTTTGAGATTGCGTCTGTTGGTGGGCAGATTCAGTTTTATGTCTGGACGCCGCGCGCACTACGCAACTTCGTTGAGAGTCAGATATATTCGCAGTATCCTACGGTGCAAATCCACACTGCCACAGCTGACTATACGGCGCACGAGCAGCAGCACAATGTCGTCTATACAGCAGAGGTTGTGCTGGCAGAGAGTGAGTTTTTGCCGATCAAGACTTTTCAGAGCTTTGAGGTTGATCCGCTGGCGGGCATTACAGGTACATTAGCTAAGTTGGAGGATACAGATGATGAGATTTGGATTCAGATTTTAGTACGCCCTGTGGCAGATGACTGGCACAAAGCGTCTGATGCGTGGGTCAAGCGTGTGCGCGGTGGTGGGTTCTTTGGCGAAGCATTTCACCCCAAGGCGCGGTGGTTTAGCCAGTTCCTCATGGCGCTGTGGCAACCACCCGAAGGCAACATGACGACAGTAACGGAGCTCTCCGATCGCGATAAAACCCGCATTGCCGAAGCCGAGAAAAAGGCCGCCAAGTTGGGTTACCAGGTTAAGATTCGCGTTGCGTACCTTGGCGATAGCACCACTGATGCGCGGCTGCGCATGCAGGCAATCATCGGCACCTTCAAGCAGTATAACAGTACCAACCTTAATGGTTTTACCATGAGTCACGATAGCTTCCGTAAGGAAGATCTCAACCGCTATAAGTTGCGCCTCTTTGCCGACCGCGGCTTTTTGCTTAATATTGAGGAGATGGCGAGTGTCTTTCACCTGCCACACACCAATGTTGAGACGCCCAATATCGTTTGGGCAAGTAACAAAACCGCCGAACCGCCCAACCGTCTGCCTGTCCTCACTGGTCATGCAACTGACGACGAGAAGATCTCGGCCTTTGGCCTGACCAACTTTCGGGGGATCAATCACCAGTTTGGCATGCTGCGGAGCGATCGCTCGCGCCACGTCTATATCATCGGCCAGACAGGAGCGGGGAAGAGTGGCCTGCTGGAGCTCTTTGCCTTGAGTGATATTTATCATAATCAAGGCTATGCCATTATTGACCCGCATGGCGATTTTGCCATCGAGAATATGAAGTTCATCCCCGAGGCACGACTAGATGACGTCGTGTACTTTAACCCTGCAGACGTCGAGCACCCGATTGGCTTTAACCCACTGGAGGTTACCAACCCAGCGCAGAAATCGACGATCTCATCAGAGGTTATTGGTGTGCTCAAGCGGATGTTTGGTGACAGTTGGGGGCCGCGGCTGGAATATATTTTGCGCTATACTATTTTGGCACTACTCGATCGGCCCGAGCCTACCATGCTCGATATCACCCGTATGCTGACGGACAAAAAATTCCGCAAAGAGACGATCGGCTACTGCAACGATGTGGTGGTGCGGCAGTTCTGGAATGTGGAGTTTGCTAGCTGGTCGGAGAAGTTCCAGACAGAGGCCATCGCACCAGTGCTCAACAAGGTGGGGGCCTTTACGGCGAACCCCATTATCCGCAATATCATTGGTCAGACGCACTCGTCGTTCAACATTCGCCAGATTATGGACGAGGGCAAGATCTTGGTGGTGAATCTGTCGAAGGGGTTGATTGGCGAGGATAATGCGGGGATTCTTGGTTCATTTTTGGTGACGAAGATCCAGCTGGCGGCGATGAGTCGGAGCGATATCCTCGATATTCACGACCGGCGGCCATTTTATCTCTATGTCGATGAGTTCCAAAACTTCGCAACCGACAGCTTTGCTACCATTCTGAGTGAGGCACGCAAGTATGGACTCAACCTCACCGTAGCTAATCAATATATCTCGCAGATGGAGCCAACAGTGCGTGATGCGGTCTTTGGCAACGTCGGGACGATGATTAGCTTCCGCGTCTCGCCAGACGACAGCCCGATTCTTGCCAAACAGTTTGAGCCACAGTTTGAAGAGAACGACCTCACACAGATGCATAATCGCAACTTCATCATCAACATGGTGATCAATGGCGAGAAGGCACCAGCCTTTAGTGCTACTACACTTAATTTGCCTGAGGCCAAGCGGAGCCATTTGTCGTGTATTATTGAGCATAGCCGCGAACTGTATAGTCAGTCGCGCCAAACAGTAGAGGATACCATCAATGAGCGGATCCACCCGGGCAGTACCGGGGTGAGTGTAACGTTGGCAGGTCAAACGGGGACTTCAGCGGCATCGTCAGCCACCACTACGGAGGGTACAGCCAAGCGCCGTCGACGTCGCCGACGCAAGCCAGCTGGTGGCGAAGCACGCGATGAGCAGGCGACTGTTGGACAATCAAGTGTTCAATCTAGCAAGCAGGTGAAGAAGCCCGCTGTTCCCACAAAAGCCGCCAAGTCAGCTACTCCTTCACCAAATAAAAAACCAGCGAGCACCGCGTCTAAGTCAGCCGCGCCACGAGACCCATCACTTCTTTCCATTCAGCATGCCAAGCCGCGCACCACAATCCCAGCGCAGCTCTTACACCACCAGCCGCATACTATGCAGCCTCAGTCAGATGACCCGGTGCCACTAGCCAAGCAGCCTGATAGTACAACCTCAGAGCACACGCACGATGAGCTTGATGACCCAACCTTCTTTGCCTTGCGTTAGATATGCGACACTAATTTCTCTTAGGTCGCTATTGCGTCACCTTACTCTAGAGGAGTGTGAGGAGTGTAGCGAATTTCTTCTCAACACGAAGGTATAATATGATCAGACTTGAGAAAACTCTCGAGTGGGTAGCATAGTAAAGTAGCGCGAGGTAGGCCTTGGGTAGCCAATGTAAACACCACAGAGGTAATCACGCGAAAAAGCCTCCTTATCCTGTGTATAACTCTGTTACCTCGCCTCACTAACCAATGTGGGTTATGCTATAATGGAGAGGATAAACGGAAATACGGGACATGACGGCAGTAATTTGTGTAACAAATCAAAAAGGTGGTGTTGGCAAAACGACAACAGCGATTAATGTTGCCTATTATTTGGCAAAGGCTGGCAAAAAAACCCTCGTCGTTGACTTTGACCCGCAGGGCAATGCCACGAGCGGCCTTGGCATAGATAAGCAGCTGCTTGATGCTACCATGACAGAGGTCGTCAAGAGCGAGAAGAAACTTGCTGACATCATCCAGCCTACTGAGCACAAGAATCTCTTCATCGCGCCCGCTCTGCCGCAGCTGGCCAATGCTGAGGTAGAACTGGCCAAGGCGCAGCACCGTTTTAGCCGTCTCAAAGGGGCGATTGATGAGCTGACTGGCTACGACTATATCATTATCGACAGCCCACCAAGCCTCAGTCTCCTCACTGTCAATGGGCTCATTGCCGCACGCTATGTGCTCTTGCCAGTTCAGGCGGAGTTCTATGCACTGGAGGGGCTCGGGCAGCTGCTCGAGACAATGAAGCTGGTGCGTAAGAATATGAACCCGACGCTCGACCTCATTGGGGTGCTGCCTACTATGGTAGACGGCCGCACATCGCTCTCGAGTCAGGTCTTGGCTGAGATTGCGAAGCATTTCCCGGCGAAGGTCTTTGCGGAGTCTATCCCACGCAATGTCCGCCTGGCCGAGGCGCCGAGCCATGGTGCGCCGATTGGAGCATATGATCGCTTTAGCCGGGGTGCACGGGCATACAAGGCCGTGACGAAAGAAATAATCGAACGAACGGGGGTATAAATGGCAAAACGAGGTTTAGGGCGGGGGTTTGATTCGCTGATTCCGGCGGAGCTGCTGGACGAATCGTTCGACCCAACCGCCGACCAAGACGACCGGATTAGTGACCTGCGCCAAATCAAACTTGCAGAAATCATGCCCGACCCCACTCAGCCACGCCGGGTGTTTGATGAAGCGTTGCTCGATGAACTCGCTGAGTCCATCCGTGTCCACGGTGTATTGCAACCCATCGTCGTCACCCCTGATAACAAAGGCAAATATGTCATTGTGGCTGGTGAGCGGCGCTACCGAGCTGCTACCAAGGCGGGGCTGGAGAAGATTCCCGCACTGGTGCGCACGTTGTCTGACCAGCACAAGCTCGAGCTCTCTCTCATTGAAAATATCCAACGCCAAAACCTCAATGCTATCGAGACCGCCACAGCGTATCTCAAGCTGCGCGATCAATTCAACCTTACGCTTGAGCAAATCGGCCAGCGCGTTGGTGGCAAGTCACCCAGTGCGGTGAGTAACACACTGCGTCTCTTGCGCTTGCCCGAGGTAGTGCGCCAAGCAGTAGTTGATGGCAAGCTGAGCGAGGGGCAAGTCCGGCCGCTGATTAGCCTGGATGAAGCGCAAATTGCGGATATTTTGCCGAAGATTATTCAGGAAGAGTGGAGCGCGCGGCGGATCGAGCAGTACCTGGCTATTCTTAAGCGCACCGAGGCAAGTGACTCTGCTCAAAAGACCGCCAAGGCGCAGCGCCCAGCACCGCCACCGCAGTATACAGCTGCTAGCCAGCGCTTTGAGCAGCAGCTGAGTGCGCCAGTCCAGATCCGTGGCAATCGCCGTGGGGCAGGGCAGATCGTTATCCGCTTCACCAGCGACGACGACTTCGAGCGGATTATTGGCCTGCTTGAGCATACACAGGACGAGAAGTAACGAGATAAAGTAGTATATAATAAACCTTCTTAGAGCAGAAGGTTTATCTATTGTGGTCAAAGACTGCTGATGAATGCAATATAAGTTCTCTGTAATAGTGAATATATATCTAGAATATTCATATCCTGAACGAAAAGGTCTGGAGATAATAGTCAGTTTCAGTTTGTGGCTGGCTAGGCTATGATGGGGCTCAAACCAAACGAAGAACAAGAGGAAATCTAAATACTAAACTAACCATTTCCTATACAAAAGTAAAAGCAACAAGATGAGTTAGTAATATTATACCTGGAACCCCTGAACTTTCGTCAGTGGCCAGAGGCGCAGGCTAACGGGGCCAATCACGTCGTAGAGTGGCACAGTGCCGAGGCCATTGCGTGAGTCGAGCGAGTAGCTGCCTTGACGGTGATCGCCCGCTACAAAAATCGATCCTTCGGGCACCGTCACCTCTGTGTCGCCACTGGTGGGAGAACCAGGACCATCCCAGCTGTCGTCTGGGCGGAAGCCTTGTGGGTGTTCTTTGTTATAGACAGTCAGTGTCCCATCTTTAACGGTGACGCGCTCGCCCGCAAAGGCAATGACGCGCTTAACGAGGTTCATATCCTCGCTGCCTGGGCTGTAGAGCGGGTTCTTGAAGACGATAATCTGCCCCCGCTTGGGTGTGTATGAGTTGTTTTGCAAATGCGCCATCGTGACGGGCAGGCGATTGACAATCAGTCGGTCGCCGGTGTAGAGCGTCTGCTCCATGCTCGGGCCAGTCACGCTAAAGCTGCGAAATACAAAGGTATTGATAAGGAGTGTGCCAACGATGACGCACACCACAAAAATTACAAAGCCACCGATATCCTTGAGCCTGGGGTGGCGGGTCAAAAAACTTGCTTCCATCATGAAGTATTATATCACTAAATGCGGGCGGAGGGGAGGAATTGAGAAAAGTTATCTTTCGTCTAAAAATATCTACTGATACTCAATACGATCAACAAGCTGTGTATATATGTCTGCAGGAACTCGTCTAACTTTTAAGTCTTGGTCCGGATTGCCACGTGCCGCAAGACGTGCTGATTGGTCTAGCCACCGTTCTATATCATGTCCAGGCTGAGGTCGTCCGCGATTTAACAAGAGAGGATACTGCATAGCTACATATGCACGACAAAGCTCATAGACTGCTCGATCACCATAAGGGGTAGCGGCAATCTGATCCAACGGATATCCAATTTTTTCGCGTATATCGGACGACATGAATGAGAACACCTCATTGAATGCGGCATGATCTTCTTTCCCTGTTTCTTCTCCAATGGTATCAGCATAAAAAACAGCTATTGCCCGGCGAGGAAACTCTCGCACATCTGGGTTTTGCTCGTGTATCTCTTTCTGATCTTTGGCGAGGTCGTTGTTTGTTGGTTCTTGGTTAGTTGCCTCAAAGTTTCCGGGTGAAATTGTCATAAAAAACACTCCTGTTTATAAAACATAGAACAATTATTTTAAAGCTAGCGCGATGCAAGATTTTTATGAACTCTGCAAGCGAAAGCTAATATATATATCAATATATGGAGGTGGAGTCAAGCAGACAGCTATAGAAATTTTATAAAGAGAGCAGCCGCTCAGTTAATGAGTAGCTGCTCTCTTGAGCTATGCTGTTTGCTACAACCTAGCATCCTACAACAAAGTCAAAGTAGTCGCGATGAAACGCCTCACCCTCCTCTTCTTCTACAATGGTAGCTAAAGTTTCGAGTGTTTTAATCTCTGTTTCTGTCAAGTGCTTGTTTTGCTTAGATAAGTTAGAGGCGACGCAGAGACATATGTGCTCTAGTGAAATTGCCCACTCGCCGACCCTGGCATATTCTCTCGCATCTTCGGCTTGCGATTGAGATAAGTAAGGAGATTCGTCAATATAATTGTAAAGTGCTATCGTTTGTTTAACTTGTTCGCTCATGGACATAATTATAACATAAATCGTTAGTCTGTAGTGCATGGGTTACCTCCTCGGGTTATAAAAATAAGTGTAATTATTTAAGTAACATTCCAGCGGCTCTTATGGGGTATGTTGCGATATGAAAATATTGTTGAGGTTCGTGTTGTATCGTGATGTCCGTATGCAGAACAGTGCTGCATTGTGCAAATATGTGCTTATACTCCATACGACCACAGTCTCTCGCGGCATTTTTGGCTTGCAAAGTGCAAGTTTGGGTGCGGTTTCGTATTTATTTTTTGGGGCAGATCCAGTATAGTAGAGAGAGTTTATGGCGGGTCGCAATTCGATAGATGGTTTTCGGTCGCAAAGTAGCGGGGCGGTGGATAGGCGCCCTCGCTCGCTTCGGCGTGCCGATGGCTCGATGCCGCGGATGGGTCGCTCGATGACGGGCACGGCTGGCTCTAGTCGCAGCTTGGCCACAGCAGAGCAGCCAAGGAATTATACACCGCGCCGCAGTGCGTCTATCAGCACCAATAACCCCAGCAGTAGCCTGACCGACTTCGACATCAACCCAAGTGATAACATATTTGCTGACCTAGAGCAGGGCAGCGGCAAGCGTGGCCGCAAGGGTCGCAAGAAGCCGCAATCAACGCGGCGCAAATGGATCAAGCGCGTCATCATCGCCCTCGTCATCATTGGTGTGGGCTTCGGTGGTATGCTGCTGTGGCGGGCCTTTATGGCGAGCTCACATATCTTTAAGGGTGATATCTTTGGCTTGATTCAGCAAAAGGAGCTCAAGGCAGATAGCAATGGCCGGAGTAATATCCTCTTGCTTGGTACATCGGAGGATGACCCAGGCCACGAAGGGTCGTACCTGACCGACTCCATCATGATCTTGAGTATTAGCCAGAGCAAGAAGGATGCGTACATGATTAGCATCCCGCGCGATCTCTACGTTAAATATCGCCGGTCGTGCAACTCGGGCAGTGCAGGTAAGATTAATGAGTACTTCAACTGCGTCAATAGCGATTGGTCAAGCACCGAGGCAGAGGATGAGCGCCAAGCAGCTTCGCGCAAGTTCTTTGGCAATATCGTGGGGCTGGATTTGCAATACAGTGTGCACGTCAACTACACCGTATTGCGCGACCTCGTCTCGGCCTTGGGTGGTATCAAAGTGACGATCGAGAGCCGTGACCCCCGTGGCCAGATGGATGGTAACTTCGACTGGAAGTGTCGGGGTGGAAACCCTCGCGCGAGTCATGCCACGATGGTCAAGAATTGCCCGCCGAATGGTCACTTTATCGACTACCCCAATGGGCCAGTTGATCTCGATGCCGAGCACGCACTCTACCTAGCGCAGGCACGCGGTGCTTCGGGCATATCCTACGGCTTCGAGCAGTCTAACTTCGATCGTGAGAAGAACCAACAAAAGGTGCTCGTAGCTATCAAAGAAAAGGCAACGAGCGCTGGCACCCTGGCGAACTTTGGTGCGGTGACGGGGATCATTGATGCGCTAGGTAAGAACCTCCGGACTAACTTTGAGACAAGTGAGATCCGTACACTGATGTCGCTGGGGCAAAATATTAAGAGTGACGCTATCAAGAGTGTGAGCCTGCTAAACACAACCGTTGGTGACCTAGTGGTGGCGCAGACGGTTGGTGGTATTAGCTCGGTCGTACCCGCAGCTGGCACATACGATTATAGCCAGATCCAAGCGTACATCAACAAGACACTCAATGCCACAGATGTATCTAAGGAGTCGGCCCATGTTGTCGTTCTCAATGCATCAGGCGCATCAGGGGTAGCCAAGCGCGAGGCAGACAAGCTAGAGAAGCTTGGCATGGTCATTGACAGCATTGATAACGCTCCAAGCAGCGGCAGCGCAGGGAGTAATAAGATCTACCAAGTGGCTGGGAGAGCTAGCGCGCCACACACGAAGGCCAAGCTAGAGTCGATCTATCATGCTCAGGCTACTACTGGCACACCACCAGTGACTACTGGCAGCCACACGCAGTTTGTTGTCGTGGTTGGTCAGTCCACGACGGGTACTTCGTCGGCAATTAGCGATTAGTGAGTGTAGTTTAATAGGCCGATAAGCTTCTGTGTTTGGTGTATAGTTACAAGGTTGTGCGGAGTATTAACTTTTAACCTTTGAACCAAAGTAGATCATTATAATAACCCTTTCCTTCGTCGAATAAGGTAGCGAGAAGGGGGTTATTTCCATCTGTGAAGTACAAGAACGGTGATTTGCCGATTGTATAGCATCATTGCTATTGCCAAAATATGGTAATGTTTGCACGGTTTTATGTTACCCAGCCTTAGCTTTACCTACGACGAGTTGTGTGGCTAAGCTGCGAGATACGAAAATACCTATCGTCTTATCGCCCACGATACCAATATTGTTGCGTCTTCATCCACTCAGAGTCCTGAGTGGAGAGCTTTGCGTTATTGAGTTCATTCCAGCATCGTTCAATGCTGGTACGAAAGAGTGATTCCTGGACCTGGATAGATGAGTTCTTTATGATGCGATGTGGCAACCCGCGGCCAGCAAAGCATTGAGCGGCTGCATCGAATAGCTTACGGTCGGTCACTTGCCGTACATTCAGTACCTCTTTGTACGAACCTGATGGGAAGTGCAGTGGTATCTCGCTGCTAATGTAGCCAGTCAAAGCAAAGGCAGTCACAGGTACAGTAATAAGAAGGAGAGGTGCGAGGATGGCGGTGGCGACCCAGTGTTGCTTGGTGTTGCGAAAATGGAATTTGCTTGTCATATATAATAAGTATAGAACTTATAGTACAGTTGAGTCAAACAAAGCAAATACTGCCTGGATCTTATAATTCCTCTTCCTCAGTATTTGTTTCACCTTCCTTCTGATAAATTGCAACAAGAGCTAGCGCTCCTCGGGTACAACTCTCTTACACTTATATAAAAAGGTACATTTATTACAATCAATTTCACGCTCCACCGGAGGAAATGCGAGAGAAGCGGCGTGCGATCTTATGGTGAGACTCTGCAAACTGAGGCGTAGCAAGACAAACTACGGAACTAGCACAGTCAGTACAGTAAAGAGTAGAATGTTCTCGCCCTAGGCTCTTATTTTTTCGTCCAAAATGGTATAATAAAAGGCAATGGATTTTTTGCATGGTACACATCGTCAGTCTCGAGTCAGTGAGGTCGTTTATGTGGCGCTCAATCTTGGGCTTGCGACGCTGCTGTTTTTGATCGTCCTAGAGGTGCAGTCGCCTTGGCTCGCGTTGGCACTGGTGATTGCGAGTAAATGGCGCGCGCTCGCAGTGCGGCCACGCTTTTGGCTTGCCAATATTGTGGCAAATATGATCGACCTCACGGTAGGTATTAGTGTTGTGATGTTGATGTATGCTGCTAGTGGAGTGATCTGGCTACAGGTTGTCTTGGCAGTGCTGCATGCGTTGTGGCTCGTAGTGCTCAAGCCACGATCGGATCGCCGTTCGGTGGCTATTCAGGCGGGTGTTGGTGTCTTTGTTGGGGCGACTGCTCTTGCTATGAGCTCCTATCGATGGGATGCCGCCCTAGTAGTACTACCGCTATGGGTGCTGGGGTACTGTGCTGCGCGGCATATTCTCGGTAGCTATGAGGAACCACTCACGCGTACCTACGCGCTGATTACCGCGACGATCTTTGCGGAGCTTGGCTGGGTGAGCTATCACTGGATGTTTGCCTATACTATCTCTGGCTTGGGGGCGATCAAGCTTGCGCAGCTGCCGCTCTTTTTGGTGCTCTTTGGCTTTGTGTGTGAGCGTGCCTATAATAGCTACTATCAGCATGGTGTGGTGCGCGGGGCAGATATTGTCTTGCCATCGACACTGGCAGTTGGGCTTGTGCTGACGCTTTTGCTGTTGTTTAACAGCCTGAGCGCCACTGGCCTTGCATAGCCGAGGCAAATGAGGAAAGGGTAAGGGGAAAAGAAGTTATGAATCAACAACCGCAGATGACAGCGCAAGATCAGCGGGCGGCGCGTGCCATGCGTCAATCAAAAATCATGTCTATTATTGCAGCGGGTGCGCTTGCCCTCGTTTTCGTCGTGGCGATGGCGATGTGGGTTTATTTGCGAACAATTGACCGCAATGCAACCGTTACTGAGCGCGACCAGGTTAGCACCGATGGTAACCTTGCTCCCACCGCCGATGAATCTGCAGTAGCTAATGTAGCCGACAAAGCATCAAAGAGCGTCGTGTCTATCATCACCAATATCGAAGAATCATCATCGCTCCGCACGACCACTCGCCAATCAGCGGCGGCGGGTACGGGCATTATTGTCAGCAAAGATGGTTACATCGTCACGAACAAGCACGTTGTGTCTAAGGCGAGCTCTATCCGCGTCATTGCTTCGGACGGCACGCGCTATGATGACGTTCGAGTGGTGGGTGAGGACCCGCTTAATGATATTGCCTATCTCAAACTTGAGGTGGGTAACACAGTGCTCACGCCACTGTCGCTCGGTGATTCAGCAACAGTGCGGGTGGGCCAGTCGGTTGTGGCAATCGGCAACGCACTGGGCCGCTACCAAAACACCGTCACCAGCGGTATCATCTCTGGCAAAGGGCGGCCTGTGACAGCCGCTACATCGGGCAATAGCACCCAGCGAACGGAAAGCCTGACTGATCTCATCCAAACCGATGCTGCCGTGAATTCTGGCAATTCTGGTGGGCCGTTGCTCAACCGCTCGGGGCAGGTGATTGGCATCAATGTAGCAGTGGCAACAAACGCTCAGGGCATTAGCTTTGCCATCCCCGTCAATGCGATGAAGGGGACGCTCAAGTCGGTCTTGGCGGGCAAGGGAGTGCGCCGGGCCTACCTTGGGGCGCGCTATGTGATGCTCACGCCAGATATTGCTAAGCAGGTTGGTACTTCGGCGAAGGAAGGTGCGTATGTGATGACAAGTGGCGACAAAAGCGCGATTGTAGCAGGTAGCCCAGCTGATAAAGCTGGCCTCCGCGAGAAGGATGTCATTACCAAGATCAATAGCCTCGTCGTGGGTAAGCAAGGCGATGTCTCGAGTTTGATTGGCGAATACCAGCCTGGCGATGTCGTAGCCCTCACCATCCTCCGTGACGGCAAAGAGCGCGTCGTGCGCGTGACACTGAGCGAGTATCAGGGTGGAGAGAGTGGGGAGTAGAGCAGAAGGGCTATAGCAGACGCAGTACACGCTTATTATCTTCGCTACGTCGTATTTCACCAGTCAGCAGATTGACATCAAACGTACCGTATTCCATCTCCGATTGAGGTCTGCAGTTGACCCAGTTACCAGTGATACCCTCAACAGTAATGCCGTCAAGAGCGATTCGCTCTGTTTTCCAGCGCACGCCAGTAGAGTCAAGCGCAAGCATGCCTATGTGAGTAATGAATAGAATAATACTCTGGTCAACGATTGGCTTTATAGCGACAATACCATCATATAGTTCATCTATTTTTGCAAACGACTGAGGATATCGTACATCGCAAACATAGAGATCTCCTTGCTTAATGATGCACAACTGCCATGGGTTGGGAGCTGTAATTATGTCAGTAACAAGACCAGACGATGTATCACTAGAATGTATACCAAGCGTATAGCTTAGTGTTTCGTCGACCGTGATTCGGTATGGCGTCATATAGTCTAGGCCTGTTGGTCCAATCTCATAATCAACACCAGATGAAGGAAGGTCGATTGGTTCGATAGTATAGATGGCAGGGAATATGGTATTGAGAGTCATTTTTATCCTTTCTAGCGATTCTTTATCTTCTTAGAATTACGTATAAGCATGCTTTATTAATTTATTGTAGCACCTTTGCAGTACGCAAATCTGCTGAATTTTCCACAACAATTTATGGTATAACCTCTGTTCTATAAATGTATGATCGCCATATGTTGCAAGATATGCTTGGAGCTCGGCAAAATGTATGCTATAGTCGAACATAGGTGGGACAAACAATATGAGAACATAACACACAGGGGGCATTGTGGAAACAATCAACTTTTACCAACTAATACGATATTATGCACGGAAGTGGCCGGTGATGATTGTTGCCATTCTCGTTGGTATTGGGCTTGGTGCGGCCTATGCGCTGTCAATCCAACAGCCGCAGTATAAAAGCTCCGCAACGTTGCTGCTAACAGGGGTAGAGCAAGGTCAAAACACCATTACACTTACCAACTACACCACGCTCTTTACCTCGCGGCGGGTGCTCGATCCGGTAATCGACCGTGCCCAGTACAAGGGGAGCTACGAGACACTGCTGGCCAACACGACTGCCAAGCACGTAAAGAACACCGATATCATCACTGTCTCGATGAATGCTGGTGAGCCCAAGATGAGCGAAACCTTGCTCAAACAGGCGATTACCGAGTTTGAAAAGCAAACGAAAGCATTGTATGGCAAGACCAAAGTTAGCATCAAAACAGTCGATGCTGTCAATACACCAAGTGCACCAGCAAGCATGGGGCTGTGGCAGGCAATGGCACTTGGTGGCGGTGGAGTACTGCTGCTTGCCATCGTAGGATTGTTCTTTGCCTACGACTATGCGCAGTCGCAGCGCGTGGCTGAAGCAGCTGTCGCAGCTACATCTGCAGCGACCAAGACTAAGCGCTAGCACTACCTGCACAGAACTTATTTTGCTGAAGCATACAGCCGCACGGGTACGCGGCACGATAACAACACAGGGTAACAAGGGGGTATACCATGTATCGGGAATACGGAAAACGCATCGAAGATGTGAGCATAGCGCTGGCTGCGCTGGTAATTCTAGGACTGCCAATGCTGCTGGTTGCAGCGGCGATCCGCCTCACATCGAAAGGGCCGGCCTTATTCCGCCAGAAGCGCTTCGGCAAAGATAAGCAGCTATTTACAGTTTATAAATTCCGCACTATGTCTACGAAAGCACCAAAGAATATGCCAACCAATAGTTTTACCAACGCAGATAGCTATATTACACCACTCGGTGGGGTGCTGCGCAAGCTATCTATCGACGAACTACCACAGCTGCTCAACGTCATCAAAGGCGAGATGAGTATCGTTGGGCCGCGGCCCGTCATCAAGACGGAAAAAAAGCTTATTAACCTGCGCCAAAAATACCATGCTAATTCCGTCAAGCCAGGCATCACTGGCTGGGCGCAGGTAAATGGCCGCGATGACCTAGACGACCAGCGCAAAGCCGAGATGGACGGTGAGTATGTGCAGCAGCTGAGCTTTCTGAACGATGTCAAGATCATGATAAAAACCATTGGAGCGGTGTTGATGATGAGTGGCCACACAGAGGGAAGCGAGCGTGCGGTAACAGGAGTCGATAATGCCCTCGAATAAGAAAAAAGTCTTGTTCACCTCACACACGGCCAATTTCCAGAAGTTCAACCGGCCCTTCATGCGGATGCTGCGCGAACAGGGGTATGAGGTGCATTATGCCTCAATGGGCGAGGAGCAGATTGAGGATTGCGACAAGCAGTTTGTCGTGCCATTTACACGCAGCCCCTTCACACTGAGCAATGTCCGGGCCTATCACCAACTCAAGCAGATTATCGACCAGGAGCAGTACGACCTCATCCATACTCATACGCCAGTGGGGGGTGTCGTGACGCGCCTTGCGGCTCGGCAGGCTCGACAGCGCGGCACACGGGTGATCTACACTGCACATGGCTTCCACTTCTTTACGGGTGCGCCGCTGCTCAACTGGCTGATATACTATCCCATCGAGCGCTTGATGGCACACTACACTGACGTCCTCATCACGATCAATGCCGAGGACTATGCCCGAGCCAACCGCCATTTTGCTACCAGTGTGGTGTATGTGCCGGGGGTTGGTGTGGATCCAAAGCGGTTTGACATTACAATCAACAAGAACTCACGGCAGGCAATACGTGCTAAGCTGGGCATTAAGCCGAATGATTTTGTCATAATCTACGTCGCTGAGCTGTCGAAAAGAAAGAACCAGTCTTGGCTGCTCAGTGCGCTCAAGACAACCTTGCAGCAAGACGCATCGATGCATCTTTTGCTGGTTGGTGCAGATAGTCTGCAGGGGAAGATCCACAAGCAGTCTGTTCGCTACGGTATACAGAATCAAGTTCATTTTCTCGGGTATAGAAAGGATATACCAGAGCTGCTCCAGGCGTCGGATCTATATGTTTCTACGTCAAAGCAAGAGGGGCTTCCTGTTAATATTCTTGAGGCGATGATGGGCCGCATGCCAATTGTCGCCCTGGAATGCAGAGGGGTTGCTGAGCTTCTCTCATTGGTAGGTGCTACGCCAGCGCGTGATGTGCAGACATTTCGCGCGGCTGTCCAGCACCACAAAAAGCATCGCTCCTTGCACCGCGAGAAAGACGCAATCCAATCCGCACTATCGCGATATACAACACCAAATATTATGAAAAATATGCGCCAACTGTATGAATACGAGGGAGAGGCTGCTCGATGAACCAAGAAGGAACTATAGCGATCATAACGACTGGCCTCTTGCCGGTACCTTCGGTGATGGGGGGTGCGGTAGAGAACCTGGTGCAGAACTTTATTGATGAGAACGAGCGGCAAGGCGGCCCTCGCCTCACGGTATATAGCACCGCAACGCCAGATGCTATAGAAAAGGCTCAGGCGTACACGCATACAGACTTTGTCTTTATACACACCCCATGGGTTATCAGAACGGCTGATTCTATACTCTACAGTGTATTCCGGCGCCTTGTCGATACAAATAAGAGTGCGTCTTTGCGGGCAATCCTGCAGCGGCTGTATTTTTTGAGGAAGGTGTCAAAGCATATTGCTCGCAAAAACCATCGCAAAATACTGTTTGAGAATGCGATCATCCAGACGCACATCCTACGGTGGCACAAAAACCAGGAACGATACAAAGGTAGAGTTTATGTGCATATCCATAATGAGATAACTAACTTTTATAAGACATATAAGTATCTAGTAGGTGCAAAAATTATCGTTGTGAGCAAGTTCATCAAAGATAGCTTGATCGCTAAATCGGCGCAAAGTAATAAAGGCAGCGGCCCACTACAAAATGTATCTGTGCTCAAGAATGCAGTTGATAATACCCGGTTTACTGCAATGACGAGAAAGCACGCATCGAAGCTACTGCATCAACAATATGCCATCGATGCTTCAAGAAAGATCGTATTATTCAGTGGTAGACTGACGCCGGAGAAGGGGATTGATGTGTTGCTACGAGCGCTTGATCGGGTGAAAGAACAAAATTACCAGCTGCTTGTGGTTGGCAGCTCGTTCTTTGGGACTGATATCAAAAACCCATTTTTGAAGGAGCTGCGCGACCTCACCGAGGCACATCGGGAGCACGTGACATTTACCGGGTATATCGACTATGACAACATGCCGCTACTCTACCGCGGGTGTGACTTTGCAGTGTTGCCCTCGGTATGTAATGATGCTGCGCCGCTAACGGTCATAGAATCGATTACGGCAGGCTTGCCAATGATCACGACAAACAGAGGTGGCATACCAGAATATGCGTCAGACAGAGCGGCCATTCTCCTTGATACAGATGAGAACCTTGAGCAGTCTATAGCAAAAAATATAGAAAAACTTCTCAGAGAGGATGACACATTGCAAGCCATGAGCAAAGCAGGCCAAAGAGCCGCCAAAGATATGACATTATATAATTATTATAGAGGGCTCCTCGAGAAGCTGGGAGAAGAATAAAAATTTATGAGCACACTACAAAAACTAAATCTAAAAAAGATACTCGCGACCACGCTTGTGTTTGTGATGATCACGTACTATTACCTCTACGTGGTATCACCACAGTTGACGGCATGGCTGCCTCTAGTGCTTATAATTGGCATTGTTCTATCGGGGATTATTCTGGTAGATTTTGCCATAACAAACAAGCTTACCAGGTGGCATTGCAAATATCTGCTCTTTTATATTGCGGTGCTTGGGATTTCAGTTATTTTTCAATGGCCAAATGTTGCATGGCTCGCACTAACTTCGAGTACGCTTTTGATCCTCAAGCGGGATGAGTTTATCAAGATATTTTTCTATACCTCGGTAGGGTTTTATCTCCTCGTGGTTGCTTTGGCACTCTTGGGGGTACTGCCCATGGTGTATGTTGGGTTTGATGGTAATGAATCGCAGCGGTATGGATTTGCAAAATACTCGCTTGGGTTTGATGGGCCAAACCAAGCGTCGTTGTCGTTCTTCCCAATACTGCTTAGCGGTATGTATCTCTATGGTACTCGCCAGGTGTTTACGGGTATTGCGTTGATTGCTTGTATTGCTGTTGGTATTCTGACTGGTAGTCGCATGGGCCTCTTGCTGAGTCTTGCCTTCATTCCAGCCTATAGGCTGCTACTCCACAAGCATGGTGAGCGCAAGAAAAGCACCATAGCACCATATTTGTTTATTCTTGGCCTTCTTGTGTCGTGTATTGGTGCGGCAGTGCTCGTTGATAATGACCTAGCAAATAGGGTTATGTCTGGCAGGCCTAAGTTGATTGATCAATATCTGCAGTCAGAGTATACTCCATCGGTATTTGGATCGGACGAGGTGTACAATAAAGCCCAGTACGGAACAGCTCCAGTCGATAATTTCCCTGTGTATATATATGCTCGCTATGGAATAGTTGGCTTTATCATATTTGCCTTCGTCTTTTGGCAGGGGATGCGGCGAGAGCGCTCGACGAAGATGTATATTCTATTCTTATTCATCATCCTATATGGATTTGCAGAAGCCTTCTTCGATATTGCAGCAAAGAACTTCATCTTGCCGATTCTCATGGTTTCACTATTTCAGAAAGGAGCTTTGTATGAGCAGCAAAACACTCGTTAGTATTGTCGTACCTGTCTACAATATGGAGCACTATCTTAGCCAATGCATTGAGAGTATTATTGCCCAAACGCATCGCACACTAGAGATTATTATCGTCAATGATGGCTCGTCGGATAGGTCGCTTGATATTGCTCATGATCTTGCCCGGAAAGATCAGAGGATTGTCGTTGTTGATAAGCCAAATGGTGGCGTGAGCTCGGCACGAAACGAAGGTATTGAGCGAATGCAGGGAAGTTACGTTACCTTCGTTGATGCAGATGATTCAATCCACCCAACGTATATTGAGAATCTCCTGGCTGATGCGCAGGCAACTGATGCCGACATAGTGAGCACGCCGATGCACCTGCTTGGCGATGCAGAGCGGCAGGATTTCTTGGATGCGACTATCCCAGTTGCTGCGTCGGCGTCGGTCTTTACGCGCACTGAGGCACTGACCGCGCTGTATAATGGACGGCTCGAGAAGGGCAATAATGGCTGCCAATTGTACAAAACCGATATCATCAAGCGTAATAATATCCGGTTTGATTCTCAGATGGCGATAGGGGAGGATTTTGATTTTTTGGCCCGCGCAATTATATCGGCGCGCTGTATTGCGGTTGACAATCGCAGACTCTATTACTATCGAGCTAACCCGACAAGCGCTGTGCATCAGGAATTTAACATTCGACACTACCAAGCGATTGAGAATATGCAAAAGACAGGCAGAGCACTCCACAATCCACCAAAGAAACTCGTCCAGGCAATGGACAATAACCTATTTGTCGCCTCGGCATCATACGGTGCATTGATGTATGCAAGCCGCAAAAAATTCCCAAGAGAATTTGACGAAATCAAACGTACCGTCCGGCGGCTCAAGTGGGGCACACTATTGAGCCGAGACGTCAAGCACAGTGGTCGAATACGGGCGGCACTGATTATTTGTCTTGGTACCAACCTTGGGTTTATTGTAATTAGAAAATTGATAAAAATCTAAAAGACGAGGATATTCTTATGAAAAAAGTCGGCATCATCACCTTTCATCGCTCGCATAATTGTGGGTCTATTATGCAAGCATACGCACTGCAAAAAGTCTTGCAAACGCGATACGGTATTGCGCCCGAATTCATCGACTTCTCGAGCCCTGGCCAGCAGAAGCTCTACTCAGTCTTTAGTGGAGACAATAGTGCAAAGGGCATGCTGCGTAATATCGGGCGGGCATGTATCTACAATAGGCTCAAGAATAATCAGGCGAGCTACGATAGGTACATCAAGAAGCATCTGAGGCTATCTAGCTGCGCATTTACCACTAACAAAGAATTGCAAGAAGCTCACTTTGCGTACGATGCGTACATTGCGGGGAGCGACCAGGTGTGGAATATAATGATCGATGATTATGATCCTGCCTATTTCTTGAATTTTGTTGAAGAAAATAAGCCAAAGATATCATACGCGGCCTCATTTGGTGCACGGCGAGTAAGTAGCAATACTAATCACCCCGAAGTCATTCGCGACATGATACGAGATTTTGATCATATCTCGGTCAGAGAGCCAAATGGTCAAAAATGGCTAGCCGAAGATTTTGCAATCAAGAGCACTGTGGTACTCGACCCAACGCTGCTCATTGATGGGGGTGATTATCGCGATGGAGAAGAGTCGCCCACAGAGCATATCAAGAAGGATTATATCTTTATTTATGCAGTGAGTGTGTCGCGTAAGTTTGAACAACGGATACAGCAGCTCGCTCGAGAAGAGGGGCTCAAGATTGTTATATGGCAGCCTGATACGTGGCTCAAAATGAAAGGAGCAGCAAAGGGTTATATCCTACCAAAAGATGAGAACCCAGGGAAATACCTGTGGTATATACGTCATGCCAAATATGTATTTACGGCGTCTTTCCATGGTGTGATATTTTGTGCCCAGTATAGAAAGAATTTCTGGATCTTGTACAATAAAGGCATGAATTATGACAAAGACGATCGTATTCTTTCGCTCGTGGATAGCCTTGCATTGTCAGATCGGCTTCTGCCAGAAGATGATACGGAAAAGAATTTACGATCTGTCGTTGATTATACAACCTACGAGAAAAACCTTGCTAAGAGGCGTCAGCAATCATTTGCATTTCTTGACAAGGCGGTAAAAAACATATGAGCAGATCTACCGAGCTCATAAAAAACACCGCCCTCCTCACCATTAGCAAGATCACGACGCAGGCCGTCGCGTTCTTGCTCGTCCCCTTGTATACATTTTATCTGTCGGCGAGTGACTATGGGCAGGTTGACCTTATCTTGACGTATATTGCTTTGTTTGCGCCAATATTATCGGTTCAGCTGGAATTTGCGGCATTTCGGTTTGCGATCGATTCGCGCGATGATGCGAACAGGCTCAGTAGCATTCTATCAACGATATTCAAGATAGTGCTGCCTATCACAGGGGTGGCCATCGCTCTGTTGGTGATTGGGTCGCTGTTTGTTACTATCCCATACTTAGCTCTTGTGTGCCTCAATATTGTCCTCTCTGTCGTATCTGCGGTGCTACTGCAATTTACGCGAGGAGTTGGTGATGCAAAGCATTTTTCCATCGCGAGCATACTCATTGGCGTGGTGAGTACACTATGCTCCTTTGTCTTTGTTGCGGTCATGCGGCTACCTGCCTTTAGCTTGATGATATCGTTAGTGCTCGCGAATTTAGTAGGCATAGGCTACCTATTAGTGATTATTCGGCGCAAGAAACGCATTCGCTTGCTACACGGTGAGACGCACCAATCGTTGCGTTCGGATATGCTGCGGTATGCTATTCCACTTTTGCCAAATAATATCGCATGGTGGGTGCTCAATGTCTCGGACAGGACTATTATTTCGATGTTTATTGGTGCAGCCGCAAATGGTATGTATGCGATTGCGAATAAATTTGCATTTGTCCCAAGCATACTATTTGGCATATTTAGTATGAGTTGGAGCGAATCTGCCTCTCTTCATATTACTTCGCGAGATAGAGATGCATTCTTTTCGAAGGTATCTGACATGTGCTTGCGGCTATACTCATTTGCAACAGTGGTGTATGTATTGGTAATAGATATATTTTATTCACGAATCGTTGGTGCGGAATATGCGGATGCGCATGGCCTAATACCCATCTTGGCGATAGGGGCTTTTTTCCAGGCGATCCTTGGCAATTACTCTGCGATATACATTGCTAAGAAAAAGACAAAAGAGGTTGCCAATAGCTCCCTTGCAGCTGCAGTGATCAATATTGTCGTTAATCTTGCTTTGGTAGGCGTTATTGGTGTGTATGCCTCGGCACTCTCGACTGCTGTTGCCTTTGCCTGTATGGCAGTGATACGGCATATTCATGTCCAGCGCTATGTTAAGGTGCGCTATCGTGCGCAAAGTATTATATGCTCTGGAGCTGTATTAATAGCCGGGGGGATTATCTACTATACTCATGTGCCAAAGATCGTATCTATAGTAGCCTGTGTGGTTGCGATGCTCGTCGGTATTGTTTGCACAAAGGATCTCTTCGCAAAGATGCCCGTCAAAAAATACTTTCGCAAAAACCTAGACAAGATGCTCCATCATAAATAATATATGCTATATGATAAGTAGAAAGCAGAAAACAATCACTATACTTAATTACGTGATTGTTTGTGGCTGGGCCTTAGTTATCTTCATCCTCTCCAATCAACCTGCCGCTGTCTCTAGCGGGCAGAGCGGGGTGATTGTTGGGCATTTGCAGCAGGCTATGCCAGGGGTGAGCACGGCTCTCTTAACGTTTCTTGTGCGCAAGAGTGCTCATATTATTGCTTATTTTATCCTTGGTATATTGATGTATCGTGCACTGCGTATCACTATACGCCGCTGGCGAACGCGCACTGTGGCGAGCTTTGCCTTGCTCAGCTGCAGTCTCTATGCAGTGACAGACGAGATTCATCAGCTCTTCGTACCAGGGCGCAGTGGTGAACTGCGCGATGTCATGATCGATAGTATAGCGGCACTGGTAGGAGTGGGGCTGTGCGTGTGGATGATGCGCCGACAGGCATCGCGCAAGAGTGCTGTCACATATAATTGATAACGGCACAACGAATATACGTACTCGTAATTTTTATGAGAAACTCGGGTGTATTTATATGTCATATTCTACCGTAAGTCAGGAAGTGCGTGAGATGATGGCTATAGTTTCAGGCAATGAGTAGCGTAATACACAGTGTAATTGCAATATATAACATTTGGCAACAATCTCGAACAAAATATCCCAAAAAATGAAACAAACGTTTGCTAATTGTTCGATATAGTGCTACACTGTCGTAGGGGGTACTGATAAGGTACTTCGAACACATGTTAGCACAGAGGTAGCTATGGGTTAGGCTACTGGTGCAGCGATCAGCCGTGGGCGCTATCGCCAGTTGGCAACGGATTTGCCAGAGGTCTCCACCAAGGTGGATAGGCGCGATGGGTGATCATTCCTCCTCTTTTGCTCATGAGCGAGCCATTATGTTTGCGTTTCTCTCGGAGAGAAAGCGCTTTATTCTAAGCCAAGCTTAGCGTTATTCCCTTTTTTGCTAGCAAGATACCGCAGTAGATGACGCTGCGGTATTGCTATATGTCCACTAATAGTCTCGTCTCTGAGAAGCTCTTTTGCGAGAGAGATAGATAATCCTACTTGCCCTGGTAGCGCCGGACAATTGGTGCTACAGCATACAATGCCATAGGTAGGACGAGGAGCTCACCGTCTTGCCCCAGCCAGTACAATATACCAGCTACCACAAGATGAAGCACAACGATTCCTGCCGTCAGCCACGGCAAGAAAGCTCGTGGTATGCGCGGCGCAAACAAGAGATAGAGAATACCGCCAAAGCAGTCGAGTGCCAATGCGAGATGTAAGAGGGATGGTGTCATAGTGTCAGGCTCCTTATAGTAAAGTGATGTTATAGCCTAGCATACTGTGATTACATAGTGCTGTCAAATGATTGATAGGTAAATACCATAGTCTCCGCTTTTTTTGCTTATCCTACTTTCCACGCCATTTTTGCAAACGGTGTATGAGAATAGGCTACTCTAGTTTATTTTTGAGCTCTGATGTGGGGCAAATATGAGTAAAGAGTGACTATTGGTATGCTTGAGAGGGTAATGAAAGGGGTAAAATTGGCCGAAATTCTCGTTTTATCGTTTATATATGCTCATATAAGTGATATTGCTTGTGTTTCACTATTTGGCATTATGCTGCTATAATATGTACGCAATGAATAATTCTACAAAACGTACAAAGATACTGGCTACTCTGGGGCCAGCCACCAACACACCAGAGAAAATAGAAGCTTTGATTCGGGCGGGTGCCAATGGCTTTCGCCTCAACTTTAGCCACGGCTCGTACGAAGAGCGGCTTGATCAGATTGCGTGGATTCGCAAGGCAAGCGCTACTGTTGGTCGCACTGTCGCGATTTTGCAAGACTTGCAAGGGCCAAAGATTCGCCTCGGCGTACTCAAGGATAATCACTTTGACATTGCGGCAGGCGATGAAATCATCCTTGACCATGCGGTGGAGGAGCACGATGGTAGTAACCGTTTACCTATTCAGTACAACCTTGCCGACAAGGTTAAGGTGGGTGAGCCTGTCTACCTCTTCGATGGTAAATTGCGCGGTGAGATGACCGAGCGCGTTAGCGACACTGCTATTAAGGTGCGCCTGAGTAATGATGGCTTCTTGATGAGTCGCAAGGGGCTCAACCTGCCCGACACCGACTTTGGTGGTGACATCCTCACACCCAAGGACCTGGCCGATGTCGAGTTCGGGGCAGACAAAGACATTGACTTCGTAGCACTGAGCTTTATCCAGAGTGCAGAGGATATCAACAACCTACGCCAGATTTTGCTGAGCCATGGCTCGACTGCGCAGATCATTGCCAAGGTCGAGACCAAGGCGGCTATCGAGCCAGAAACACTCAAGGAAATCGTCAAGGCGGCTGATGGTGTGATGGTTGCTCGTGGTGACCTCGCGGTCGAAACGAGCCCAGAGATCGTGCCAATCGTCGAGCGCGAAATCATCCGTCTCTGCCGCAAGTATGGCAAGCTCTCGATTGTTGCAACGCAAATGCTAGCCAGCATGGTCGATAACCCCGAACCAACCCGGGCTGAGGTAAGTGACGTTGCAACGGCTGCCATCCTCGGAACAGATGTTGTGATGCTCTCTGACGAGACAGCCAATGGTGACTACCCAGTTGAGGCTGTTAAGATGATGGCCGACACCGTGCGCTACACTCAGTCGCGCTGGCCTATGAATGACATGCCCATCAAGGAGGGTCGCACCAACCGTCGGCTCAATGCGATTGCTCATGCTGCCGTTGATGTTGCTCACAAAGTTGATGCAACAGTGATCGTCGCCGAGACACGCTCGGGTGCGACTGCCGCACGTATTGCTGCTTGCCGCCCAGAGCTGCCAATCGTTGCTGTAGCGCCAAATGCCCGTGTGGCACAGCAGCTTGCACTGTCGTATGCAACGCGCAGTTTCGTCCGGCCCGATAGCCAGCAGCTTGGGAGCGACCTCACTCGCGAGCTACTCAGCAAAGGTGCCTTTGGCGATGTCTCATCGGTTACTGCTGTTATTATCAGTGGTCGCCAACCTGGCGCAACTGGTGGGACAGATACACTAAGCGTCCGCACCTTCGAGCGCTAGGCTTACTAGAACACCCCATAGAAGCACCCATCTATCACTACGGTGGGTGCTTTTGTTGGTGAAAGTAGGGTAATTTGTCTATTTTGTTTTTACTTCGCATACTGTAGCGTTGTGTATGACACATCGAATATAAAAAAAGTAGTGTAAAAATAACATCATACAGGATGAGTGTCTTTTGCAAAAATATCAGCCACTCGACCAGAGGTAAACTATTGCCTAGAGTGCAACACGATGGTATGGGTATGCTAGTCATCGTATCGATACTTCGCACCAAATGAGCAAGGTGAGTTGCACCACAATGTCAAATAAGCTACACTAGAGAAAACAACATAAGCGATACATTGTGGGCATACGATTGATCAACAACTGGGGTAGTATCCAAAACTCGATACGAGGCTCCGATTCGTTGTATCAGGGTGTGGACTGGTGTGCACCACACAAAAACTGTAGCGCTTGTATAAAAACAAACAAAGGAAACCGTTCATGCCAGATATAGACTTCGACGAACTTGACCGCGCGGTGCACGACCTCATGCGCCAGTCTGGTCAGCTGCCAACAACGCCAGACAAACCGTCTGAAGCACCTGCCACCACACCAAGCAAGGATTCGGCCTCATCAAGCACTCAACAAGCTGCATCACCCCAACAAACAACGCCAGTAACAACTCCAGCTCGTCCTGAGGTAAGTGATGGTACGCAAAGTGCAAGCACCTCAAGTGTCCAGGATAATAACACCTCAACAGGTTCAGTGCAGCAGGTGGACTCATCAGATGATATAGCTGATATAGCGTCAGCCAAACAATCACCTGCGTCAGTACCTCAGGACGATGCTGATAGTACCGATGAAACGGTGCAGACCGATGACGATACTGCAACCACTGACGCCAATTCTGCTACCGATACAAATAGTACACCAGCTCGCCGCGGGGTGACGATCATGCCGCTGTCGCAACAAGCGGACGAAGCAGAGCCAGCAGGGGAGTCATATGAGCCAGTTGAGCCTGAGCCAGCTGTTGACCGTGCCCGAGCGCTGTCGGAGTCGGTCGTTGCATCAGAGCGCGAACCGGCATCGATGCCTACCAATCTAGAGCAAACTGATGCGGTGGATGATGCAGAATCAACTCAAGCGACCTCTGTTGATACAGCACCACCAGTGCAGACGACGACAGATGACATGCCATCTCAATCTCAGCCTGCAGCAGTTGTGACGGTTGACCCTGACGATATTATTACCCCAGCCAGCGATGACGACGACGAGGATGATGACGTATATGCTGATCGAGCCCAGTTCTTCGGCCGGCCGGCAGCGCGGCCGTTTGTTGCATCGCCAGCCCGTAAGGCGACACCGGTAGATGATATAGCATCTGCAGCAGAAACAGATAATATAGCATCATCAATATCGAGCGACAATGTAGCGAGCGAGGAAACATCTGCTGCGGCTACAGAGGAAGAAGCGCCAGCGACGATCGACCAAGTTGAGTCAGAGACGCCAACAATGCCATATCAGTTTGCGGGCGAAGACGCTGAGAGTGATGATGACGATGAAGCGCTTGTCCGCCACCTCAATGAGGTGAACCGCGCACAAGACGACGAGACTGAGCCAGCCCAAGCATCCGTTGTTGATGATCTTGATGATGCATTTGCTCCGCAACCACTCATTATTCCGCCGCCCAAAGAGGAGGAGGGTGATATGGCGCTGTCTCCTGCCAAGACAGTGGTAGAGCCAATGGATGATACACATACTGCTGATGATGTACCAGCGGCTACACTGCAGGATGAGCCTGATGGTATAGCCAATACGAGCAGCACGAATAGCGCTGACGACGACCAGTTGCTCTATGCGCCAGAAACACCGGCAAACACAGATGTGTCAGCAGTGTTGAGTGGTAGCGATACTTCTGATACTGAGACAGTGCAGCCACTGAACCAGTCGCTCAACGAGCCTGCTTGGCCCGAATTACAATACGATGAGCCGGATGATACGCCAGATGTGCAAGCCCCTGATGGAGACCACGCTGCACCTGCGTGGCCAGAGGTAGTAGCAGAAAATACGAGTGCTATGGATGATAATGATAGCCACACGGCGGCCCAAGCAGCTGACGTGAGTGCACCAAGCGAGTATGAATCGTTTGATAGTGAGAGTAGCTCCTGGGTTGAGCCTACCACTGTGCCAGCTCAACCACAGACAGGCGATATCGCTCCTGCAGAATTGTTGACGGCCGAGCACGCTATGCCTGATGTGGTAGCAGACAATGACAGCCCATCGCCGCAGCCAGAGGAAGCGCTTGCCGGGGATGCTATGCCAGAAGCTCACGTCGATCGCCCATTGCCACTCCTTAGTACGTATAATGAGCACCGGGCAGCTCCTGAGCCACACGTTGATACCCCACCGTTGTCTGATTCGCAAGAGGAAGCGAATGCTATTGATGCAACCGATGTCGCTCAGAATACGAATGACACCGCGCAAAGCACGGTAGCAACGCAATTGTCGGATACTCCTGATAGCCAGTCAGAGCAGCTATATGCACCCGCTACACCACTGTTTGCCCCGGCTGATGATGTCGTAGCCAAGGCGCAGCAGATTATTGCTGCTCGCCCTGCGGCGTCCACCAATGATGCACCAACACCTCCGCAAGAAGAGGAGGATACGCCAAAGAATGCGCCCGATGTCGTGCCAATCAAGCTTTCTCAGCCAGTCGACCAACAGACTAAACCGTCAGTTGCCAGCGCATCGCCCGCACATACTGCAGACGAGACAGCGTCAGCCGAGCCAGATAATGATCACCCAACCACCCCAGCCATTCAACGTCCGCGTGGTCGTTTTATGGACATTGTAGGTGGAGCAGCTCCAGCTGCTGCAGTTACTCAAGTGGCCCGCCCACGAGTACGCCGTCAGGGTGCGGTGGTTGAGCCGCTGACAAGTAGTGCACCAGTGGTTGGCATGGATATTCGCCCTGCGCCTGGGCATGAACCAGCGCAGCATCACACAGGAGCAGTGCAGAGTACTCCTCCGGCAAGTGATGAGGCTAAAGCATCTGATATAGTAACGCCTGATGGAACGCCATCCGCAGAGACACTCGACCTCCAGCCTGGCGATGAAAAGCCGCTCAGCTACACACCATTCTTGCCCGATGCTGAGACGAAGGTCGATAAGCGCCCACTGGGCGGTGCTGATACGCTGGTGGGTGATGCACCAACGCTGGCCGATACTACTCCGATGGGGATGTACCATGATGAGTCTAGTGCATTTGGCACATCTCCAGCTGATGCCAACGAGTCATCTATACCGCAGCATCTCTTTGCGCCGCATGATGAGCATGCATCGGCCGAGCAATTTATTGATGCACTGACAGACACGAGCGAGAATGCGCCATCACTTTATCCGACGGATGATCACTACCCACTACCCGAGCAAGACACGCCAGAGACTGCCACGCCGGATGATGAGCCCATGTATCAGCTAGAGGATCACTATGGCGCTGACCGGTCGCTCTACCCGGATGAACCAGCCGACTCTCATGAGGTATCGGCTGATGGAGCAGGGCCGCAGTTTGCAGAAGATGAGATCGACCTGAGCTTGCCTGTGCCAGGCCCTGGTGAGCCAGATATCGACTATTATGGCGAAGCAGAGCGAGTCGAGGCCGAACCAATGACAGTAGCAGCTGATGAGTGGGATGATGAGTCAACCGCAAGCGACCAAGCACACGTCAATACCATCGAAGAAGCGGCTGCCACTACCCAAAATGGCGACACTGCGCTTGCCCTTCACCAAGCACTCCAGGAAGAGAACGAAGGCAATGTCGTTGCACCAATCTACAGTGCTGAAGAATTTACTCACGCACCAAAGAAGTCGCGCCGCCGCCCCGAGCAAGCTGCTGGCTGGATTTGGCTGCTGTGGATCGTCATGCTACTGGCGCTTGGTGCTGGCCTTGGCGCGGTCTATTACACACTCTTTACCTAGCGCCAGTGCAGCGGCATCCGGTATAATAGGCTACTATGGATATACTCGATGGATTGAATGACGCCCAGCGTTCGGCAGTGGTCGCGTCTGATGGCCCGGTCTTGATTCTCGCAGGGGCGGGCAGTGGCAAGACAAAAACACTCACGCACCGTATTGCCTACCTCCTGACAGAGCAAGGTGTCTGGCCCAATGAAGTCTTGGCTGTTACCTTTACTAACAAAGCAGCCCGCGAGATGCGCCAGCGCCTCTGGCAGATTGCTGGGCATACCCAGGTAAGCTCGCCTCACGCGCCACAAACCGATCAACCACCTCGCTCCTTCATGCCGTGGATGGGGACATTCCATGGTATTTGTGTGCGGATCTTGCGGCGTGATGGTGCGGCTATCAGCATTCCACCGAATTTCGTGATTTATGACGAAGATGACCGTCAAGGGCTCATCAAACAAGCGATGAAGCAGCTCTCCGTTGGTACAGACAAGCTCAAACCGCGTGCTGCCAGTGCAGCCATTAGCAAAGCTAAGAATCAACTCCTCTCGCCCAGTGACTACGCAGCCAGTGCACGATTTCCCTTCCAGCAGGCAGTGGCAGAGATCTACCAGCTGTATGAGCAGCTGCTGGCTGATGCAGGTGCGCTCGATTTTGACGACCTCCTGCTCGAGACGGTATGCCTCCTGCGCGACCACTCGGTGGTGCGTCAGCGCTACCAAGCGCAGTTTAAGCACATCCTGGTTGACGAATATCAGGACACGAATGCTGCGCAGTATCAGATCATCAAGCTGCTAGTCAACCCACAGCGCAATATCTGCGTGGTGGGGGATGACTGGCAGTCGATCTATAGCTGGCGTGGCGCAGATTTTACGAATATTCTCAACTTCGAGCGCGATTTCCCGGGGGCGCTGGTGGTGAAGCTCGAGCAAAATTATCGCTCGACAGGGGCCATTCTCGAAGCTGCTGGCAATGTGATTAATAAAAACCAGCAGCGGACAGATAAAACCCTCTGGACGGCAGCCGGCCCAGGTGCACCAGTGCAAGTACAAGCTGCCTATGATGAAGCAGAGGAGGCATATACCATTGCGAGCCAGATTGCTACGCAGGTGGCGATGGGTGAGCGCGACTATAGCGACTTTGCTGTCTTGTATCGTACCAATGCACAGAGCTATGCCTTTGAGCGGGCGTTCAATCAACAGCGTGTGCCGTATCAGTTGGTCGGTGGGGTGCGGTTTTATGATCGTAAGGAGATTAAGGATATCTTGGCCTATCTGCGCCTTATCTACCAGCCAAATGACCGTGTGAGTTTTAGCCGGATTGCCAATGTACCAACGCGGGGGATTGGCGCAACGAGCCTGGAGAAGTTCCTCATCTGGCAGAGTACCAGTGGGCTCGATATCATTAGTGCGCTGGTTAATGCCAGCCAGGCAGCAGCGCTAACCAAGCGAGCGCAGACTGCTCTCGCACAGCTGGGCCAGTTGCTACGCGGCTTCCAGGCGCAGGTCGATGCCGCGGCTGATCCAAGTCAACTGATAGATGATGTGATTACTAAGACGGGCTACCGCGACTATGTTCTTGATGGCTCGCCCCAGGCTGATGATCGTGAGGCTAACCTCAGCGCACTGCTGTCTGATGCGCGGGCCTTTGCCAGCATGCCAGACTTTCTTGAGGAAGTTGCGCTTATGTCTTCGGCCGATCAAGCGACGGGTGCGCACAGCGTGACGCTTATGACGCTCCACGCTGCCAAGGGGTTGGAGTTTCCGGTGGTGTATATGGTGGGGCTTGAGGATGGGCTGTTTCCTAGCGCTAGGGCACTCGAGGAGGGGCCAGCCGCACTCGAAGAGGAGCGTCGCCTCTGTTATGTGGGGATGACACGCGCTCGGCAAGAGCTCTACATGAGCTATGCGCAGAGCCGCTTGCAATTTGGTAGTCGCAGCTACAACAGCCCATCACGCTTTCTTGACGATATGGGCATTGGCCTGTCGATGGTGCATACCGAACCAGCTACACCAGTATACGACGATGCGCTCGATGAGGTCATGCCGTATGAGGTTGGCGATATGGTACGGTCGCTCCAGTTTGGCGATGGTGAGGTGATCGATGTCGATGGTATGGCAGTGAGTGTGCGCTTTACAAATGGCTCTACCAAGAAGCTCAATGTACAGTATGCCCGCCTTGAGAAAATTACTCCCTAGAATTGCCCGCCATCGGCTAAAAAATGCTATACTAAAAAAATGAAAAACACACTTGTAAAGCAGCTGCGCCGCCTCTTGCCCGCAGCGATGATCCACACTCTCGAAGAAGCATATCGGCGGAGCCGTATTGCCCTGGTAGCGGCCCGCTATGGCAACCCAGCTAAGCATCTGCGCGTTATTGCCGTGACGGGCACGAATGGTAAAACGACTACCGTTAACTATATCAATGAAATCCTTAAAGCCAGTGGCCGCCACACAGCAATGTTCTCCACGGCACTGATCGAGGTGGCAGGTCAGCGCCAGCTCAACGACCTCAATGCGACAGTTGGCTCTACCGCGCGGATGCAGCAGTTCTTTGCTGAGGCTAAGCGAGCCAACGTGGACTTCGTTGTGTTAGAAATTACCAGTCACGCGCTTGATCAACATAAGCTTGATGGTGTGCCAATTGACGTTGCAGTCATGACTAACCTCACCCAAGACCACCTCGACTACCACAAGACGATGGAACGCTATGCCGCCGCCAAGGGTAAACTCTTTGCCCGGAAGCCGCGCTTTATTGTGCTCAACCGTGATGACGAATGGTTTCCATTCTTTGATAAATACACGGCGCGTGAGCAGAAGATTACTTATGGTCAAGATGCAGCTGCCACAGCTCGGATTACGCAGGCAGCGACCCGCAAAGTGGGCGGCAGTGCAACGGTGCTTCTTGATGGCGCGACAAAGCTACCACTGACAACACATCTTCCGGGGATATTTAATATTTACAACATGACAGCTGCAGCGGCTGCTTGCCAATTGCTGGGCGTCGCACCAGCGGACATTGCTCGGGGCGTAGCTAACCTCACTGGTGTGCCAGGGCGCTTCGAGCGTGTACCGGTGGATACGCCATACGATGTGGTAGTCGATTATGCCCATACTCCTGATGCACTCGAGAAGCTACTGACCTCAGCACGGGCTATTACTAAGCAGCGTATCATCTTGGTCTTTGGCGCGACGGGCGATCGCGACAAAGCGAAGCGACCCATCATGGGTGAGATTGCTGCTCGCCTGGCTGACCAAATCATCGTTACCGACGAGGAGAGTTATAACGAAGAGCCAGCTGGCATCCGCCAGGCAATTCTGCGCGGCATTCACCAGGCTGGCGGGACGAATCACACCAAGGAGATTGCCGACCGGCGCGAGGCCATTGCCCAGGCGCTGGCCATTGCTCAGGCGGGCGATACCATTCTTATCACTGGCATGGGCCACGAGCAATTCCGTATCATTAATGGCCAGCGCCAACCATGGAATGACGCGGCAGTGGTGCGAAGTTTGGTTGCTGAGCATAAGTAGTAGTGGCATTCTGACCCCTGATATAGTGAGGTTTCGAGGAGAGTTCTTCCGGGCTATCCACTAGCTTTTTTACCCACATTTTGCTATACTACATCGTAGCGTATATTGCTACGCAGATTATGATACAGTCTATTCCATTTTTGAAATTTTTCTCGCCACGCAATCTTGCTATCGCTGGTATGGTTGCACTGGTTGGTATTGGCCTATGGCGGATTCCGTCCGTCCATGCAGCGTCACGCCAGCCAGGTAGTGGCGAGCATATCATCACATTGCACGAAGGCACGGCCAAGCGCGGGTTCTACACCAAGGCGACTACCTTACGTGATGCGTTGCGTGAAGCAAATGTGCGACTTGACGACAAAGACCGCACTGAGCCTGAGCTTGATACACCACTAGAGAGTGCCTCGTACGAAGTAAATATCTATCGAGCGCGACCAGTGGTGATTCGCGATGGCGGGGCAGATACGAAGCTTATTACCGCTTATCGCACAGGCAAGCAGATTGCAGAGCAGGCGGGTATTCCACTGCACGACGAAGACCAAGCGGTACTGGCTCGCTCACGCGATATCATTGCTGATGGGGCGGCAGAGGTGATGACAATCCGCCGCGCAACGCCCTTTACGCTCGTATTTTATGGCAAGACCATCCAGGCATACACGATGGAGAAGACGGTCGGTGCAATGCTTAAGGCTAAGAAAATCACTCTAGGCGTTGATGACACCCTCTCGGTGCCAGCGAGCGCACCACTGACGGCTGGCATGACGGTAGAGCTCTGGCGTAATGGCAAGCAGACGGTGACGGTAGAGGAAGAAGTTGACTTCAAGACAGAGGAGATTAAGGACGCCGACCGCGAGCGTGGTAAAAAAGAAGTCAAGACCGAGGGCAAAAAAGGCAAGAAGGCCGTGACGTACGAGATTATTATGAAGAATGGCCGCGAAGAGTCGCGCAAGCAGCTCAGCAGTGTGGTGACGCAAGAGCCAGTCAACCGGGTGGAGATCGTTGGGACGAAGAAGAAGCCAGTCGATACTACCTTTAGTGGTGACTTTGCGGGGGCACTAGCGAAGCTACGTAGCTGCGAAGGGGGTTACACCTCCAACACTGGCAATGGTTACTACGGTGCGTACCAATTTGACATCAAGACCTGGGGTGGCTTTGGTGGCTATGCCAATGCAGCAGAAGCACCACCAGAGGTCCAAGACCAAAAAGCCTGGGAAACGTACCAGCGTCGTGGCTGGCAACCCTGGCCAACATGTAAGAATAAGATGGGACTGCAAGACATCTACCGCTAGCAGCCTAGCTAAGAGAACGAGATGATTACGAAGAGCCTCTATCGTCTGTGGCAGCATCGTCAACCGATGATTGCCTGCTTGCTGGGGCTGAGTGTCATAAGCGGTCTTGTCGTGGCAAGCTATGCTTCGGCCCAGAGCCCAGCAGCAGTGCCAGCTCGACTTGTTACTGTGGTGGAGAATGGTCGAGAGCGTGCTGTGTACTCGACTGCTTCGTCTGTGCGGGAGCTCATCGCTACCTCGGGTATGAAGATCGATGCCTCGCATGACTCCGTCTCGCCCCACCTTGATGAGTCGCTAGCACAAGCAGCGCCAACAGTGACAATCCAGCGTGCTCGGTTAGTTACTGTGATAGATGGTAAGAAACGTTCTCGTGTGCTCACCGCAGCACAAACGCCGCAGGATATTGCCAAGGCGGCTGGTATGGTACTCTACCGCGAGGATAGAGTCAGCTTCCAGACACCTGGCAACATTGCACTGGACGGGCCAAGTGAGATGATGACTATTCACCGCGCACCAACACATACAGTGACAGCGGAGGAGCCGATTGCATTTGCGACTGAGATTATCAAAGATAAGCAGCAATTCATCGGTAGCAAAACGATTAAGCGGGCTGGCCAGCCAGGCATCCGCCGCTTAACCTATACGGTCGAGATGAAGGATGGCGCTGAAGTGCAACGTCGCCTGACAACGCAAACAGTGGTAAAACAGCCAACTGCACAAGTAGAAGTAGTTGGGACCAAGCCCAAGAATCCATTGACGAAGAGCAAGGGTGCGCATCACTTTACTGACAGCAAAGGGGTGAGCCACCGCGAGACATACTACGATTTGCCGATGAATGGTGCCATGCGTAACTGTGGTGGTGGCGCTTACACCATTCGCGGTGACGGTGCCAAGGTCGATAAAGACGGCTACATTCTTGTGGCAGCGAATTATAGCAACTACCCACGCTGCTCAGTGGTTGAAACAAGCATGGGCCCAGGCAAAGTGTACGATACCGGAAGCTTTGCTACTAAACATCCGCATGGCTTCGACCTCGCGACGGATTGGACGAAGGCAGACGGCAAGTAGCGTCCACTAAATCGTTTGCCACTCCGTCGCCGGAAGTTTTTGCCATGGTGTCACAGTACATAGATTTGCACAATATTTCTCCACTTTAGCTACTATTTTTTATATTTTTTCATCCCAACTATAGTACAAATCGATTTGTACTATAGTTACCCTGTTTTTTCTCTGTTACAGCGGACTCTTTTTCTCTTCTTTTATATATTTATATATAATAGGAGAGAAATCGATATGGATGTATATAGAAATATAGAGAATAAGTGTAGATATATATAGAGAAAGATAAGAAGATAGAGAATAGATAAATAAATAAAGATAAAGATAGAAATAAAGAGATATAAAGATAAGTAAATAGAAATAAGTAGAGAAATATAGAGAAATATAGAGAAAGAGAATTATAGAGATATATAGAGATGGGTATAGAAATAGATAGATATTAGATAAAGAAAATTATAAAGATATAAATAGATAAAGAAGGAGAAGATAGAATATAAGAATTATGATAAAAAGAAGTTATGGCTATAGAAGGTATCAGTCAGTTATGCAGAGCATACTATCGCTAACCCTGGTATAATACAACTATGGCATTACAAAATAAAAAATCTCTAGGGCAGCATTGGCTCAAAGACCCAGATATGCTAGCGGCGATTGCCGATGCAGCGGCACTAACCCCTGATGATACAGTATTGGAGATTGGTCCTGGGCTTGGCACATTGACAAGCCGGCTCCTTGCTCGGGCGGGCAGGGTAACCGCGGTAGAATACGATGCTGATCTAGCGCGCAAACTACCAGGACAATTCCCTGGCAAGCAATTAACAGTCGTACATGAGGATATTCTGCAGTTTGATCTTAGCCAGCTTCCCGCTGATTATGTCGTGGTAGCAAATGTGCCGTATTATATTACGAGCAAGATTGTCCAAAAACTGCTGACAGCGGAGAATAAGCCGCGCCGCACAGTACTGCTGGTGCAGAAGGAAGTGGCTGAGCGAATTGCCGCTGAGCCCGGTGCAATGAGCTTATTGGGAGTGAGCGCTCAGCTCTATGCTGAGGCGACGCTTGGCCCGGTGGTACCACGCCAGTTCTTCGTGCCACCGCCCAAGGTAGATTCGCAGGTAGTGGTGCTTGAGACGCGCACTCAGCCTCTCGTGTCGCCGGCAGACGAAAAAGATTTCTTCCGCGTGGTACGGGCGGGTTTTGTAGCCAAGCGCAAGAAGCTGCGCAGTGCACTTGCGGCAGGCCTTGCACTAGATAAGACAGAAATCGAGACGATGCTACAGCACGCTGGTATATCGCCAGACTGGCGGGCAGAGGATGTGTCGATTGCCCAGTGGCTCGCTATTATGCAGGAGTGGCGCGCGCGATGATCCGGGCTGATCAGCCTACCTGCTTCCCGCCAGGACTCCTCGTTAGCGTGTCATCGCGTAGTGATGGCACAATGCTTGACCGCACGTTAGGTGAGATACATCACCCGCAGGTAGTGGCACACCGACAGGCCTTTTGCCGGGCGAGTGGGGCCGCATATACAGAGGTGGTGTATCAACGGGTTGTCTATGGCGCAGGCCGCAGCTATGACCAGCTCTGCGAGGTCGATAGCGCTGCGACGACTCGCCATACTGCCGAGATGGTGGCGGACGGCCTCGTGACGCGCTCACCTGGAGTGGGGCTATTGTTGCCAGTGGCTGATTGCGTGGCGACGGTGCTATATGACCCAGTGCAGCGGGTGCTCGCGCTATTACACCTGGGGCGGCATTCGACACTCTCGCCGCTGCTTGTCCGGACAATTGATCGTCTCGTCCACGAAGGCTCTCGGGCAGAGGATATCATTGTCTGGATGAGCCCGAGCGCGCAGCGGCAGAGTTACGTCATGCAGTATTTTGACCAGGCAACTGACCCAGTCTGGCATCCCTTTTGCTCGCACGAAGCTGATGGTATCCATCTTGACCTGCAGGGCTTTAATGCTGCTGCGTGCCAGCGCGCGGGCATTGCGCCACGTAATATCCACATCTCGCCGATTGATACAGTAACAAGCCCTGACTACTTCTCGCACGCAGCGGGTGACACTGCTGGGCGGTTTGCGGTGCTAGCAATGATGCGAGAAGACTAACGGCAATCCGCAGATAGCCGAACGTCAAACTCCTCCGCGGTATGACTGCGTCGGCTACTCCCGTATACCTTGCAATATGTAATTACATCAGCTATTCTGTGATAAGAAAAGGTTTGCCCATCAATCGACCGTGGGTGGATACAAGAGAAGGAGTATGATCATGGGATGGTTTAAGAATTCGTTTGGCATTGGAGCTGGCGTAACGCTGGGGGATATGGCAGCTCAGACCGGTGTTGCTATGGCAGTTGATATTATTGATGGATCGACCAAGAAGCTGCAGGACGACTATCGCATAGAGCATTTTGACCCAATTGTCCGCGACGATATTTCGCACATTATTGCACGTGGCGCGCTGAGTGAGATGTCATATCCCTTTCCTACCGAGCTCGATTCCAATGCGAAGGCCGCGCAGCAGCCAGGGGAGAAGAGTAGTTTCGTGCAGCGGCATAAAATCGCCGTCGGTATAACTGCTGCGCTTGTGCTGGTGGCAATATGCGACCCCAAGCAAAGCGCCATCGTATTGCTTATTGGGCTGTGGCTGCTGATTGTCGCCGTCGGCATCACCATATTCAAAAAAGCGAGCCGCACTGCCACAGGCATGATGGTTGGTGCGCTCAGTGCGCCAAGGGAGCAGCTTATCAAGGATGGCCAGCAGTATTGGCGTATTCGCGAATATGTGCGCCAAGCTCTGGCTCTAGCTGAGCTCAGCCCACAAGATGCTGTGCTAAAGCTGAGCCACACCCAACTTGGGCAGCAATTCCCAGACACAGTGGAAGAGATCGAGGCAAACGCCTTTTACTATAAGCAAAAACTACAGCAATAAGCGAATGAAAGGAGCGACCTATGCGCATTATCAAACGTCCAGCAACCACCATCCCTAAAGAATCCGCCCACGGTGGCAGTGGGGCACGCAAAGTCTATGTGTCGGCTGAGCACGCCACGAGCCCATATTGCGAGGCGATCACCCATGGTTGGCTGCCTGCAGGCGCGACCTTTGATTGGCATGATCACCCCGGTGTCGAGGAAACAATGATCGTCCTCAAAGGTAGTGGTGAGGTGTCTGACGCAGATGGTATATACACCTACAATCCAGGCGACGTCTTTATCTTTCCACCCGATACGCAGCACAAGATCCACAACCCAGGGCCAGACGAACATGAGATGATATTCGTGCGCATTACAGGGAAGTAGCTATTTCCACACGATACAGGCAAGACCGAGTGTCGCTAGCATCGTCGCGAGGATCTTTTGTCGTGGGTGATCACGCTCACCAAGCAGTAATGCGCCGAGTATCATGATAATAATAACCCCGGTTCCAGAAATGAAACTCGTGATGCTCACCAGCCCTGTACTAAGAGCGAGCACAAAACAATGTGCAGACAAAGCTCGAAATGTCATGAGCAGATAGGTCTTCTTTTGATAAAAGAGCTGGCTATCAATCGGTCGTTTGAGCACCAGGACAATACCCCACAGAAGCGGTGTTGCGATATATGCCATAAGTGTCATATAGGTAACGTAGCCAATAGAAGTTACAAGCTTTTTCTCAACAATATTCAAACAGGCAACTGTCATAGCGCAGCTCACAGCCCACGCAACACCAGCTCGGGTGGTCTTGCGTGATCCTCGCTGACGAATGATGAAGGCAGCCATGAAGATAAGCCCACCGCCAACAATTTGGAGAAACGAAACATATTCTCCAAGGAGAATGACACCAAGGATGGTTACAAAGAGCAGCCGTACATTATACAAAACCGAATGGACACCTGCCTCGAGGCGCTGCAACGATAGCGTATTAGTAATATGGAGCGCTATGGTGAGACTTAACGCCAGACACAAGAGGAAACCTACCTCGCTAGTCATAGCACCGAGATGGAGTGGCACGAACCACGATACGATAATAATCGGGAGAGCAATACCTGTCTGCATGAGTGCAGCCTGCACCCAAGGATCGGCGCGTCGGCTCAGCGAGCGGCGCAGCACCAGATTGTACCCAACAAGTCCAACGAGGTGGAGGATGAGAAAGCTGTACCACATAAGTTAGTAATATCCTGGCCGATTCCTTAACCGCTTCAATGTTGTATATAAGCCCCGCAGTGTTGGTGTATGAGAGACGGCTGTTGGTTCTGGGATATTTCTGGGTTGTATTTGCATCGCGCGGAGTTGTACAGTCATACTAGCAACTATTGTAGCATCTTTAGTTTTTATGCGTGGGGTCTTCGCCTAGCTTATCACGCAGCTTTGCTGGCACAGAATAGCCTTTCTCTCGGAGCTTAGTGAGAATGCGTACCTGCTGCTCAGGTGAATAATATACGGTTGGACGTCGACCTTGCTCTTTGCGCGTTGTACCGGTCAGACTATCCTCGCCTTCAGATTTTTCTTGATTAAGAGCAGCAATAGCTCGTCGCACTGTCATGTCGTGCACACCAAGTGCTCTGGCGAGTTGCGGGCAAGTCATTTCTTCTTCCTGTGGAGGGAGGAGTGTATGAGTATCGGCGTTGTGGGGGCGAAAATGCTCTTGGAGGCTCAGAAGTTGTTTGGGTGTGATGAATGGGCGCATCGATTTGCCGCGTGGAGCGACAATGATCTCGCCAATCCTCTGGATAACTTGAGGATTCCTCAACGCTTTCTCGACCGCATGCGGTGTTATATCAAGGTGGCGAGAAGCCTGGCCAACGGATATAAGTGGCTCTGGGCCATGATGATAGACGCCATGGAGCCAGTTGTTGTTCGTCTGGTCGGCAATGATACGCTGATACACATCAGCAAGTGGGCTCGTGAGTGCATCATACATATACCAAGCAAAATGATGATCGGTCGATAGAGCAACACCACATGTCTCATCTTGCACAAGCTCAGCAAGATCGTGTTTTCTATACTCGTGCAATGGTTGATAGCTATTGCCCTGAGCCTGCGCGGCTTGTTCTACAGCTGGAGTATCAAAAACAAAAGCAACATCTGGATAAGTGATAACGGTGCGAGCAGGCTGGGTGTCGTGTGGTTGGATGGTTGCAATAAAGCGAAGGGGTTGCTGCGATGCAGATGTTTCTTGAATATGTTGTGACATATATGCCTGCGCCGGGTCGTGAGTAGAAAGGCCGAGATCATTCTCAAGCAAAAAGCGTAGAAGTTTGTGTAAGTCGTTGAGCTTTTCTACTTGAGCAGTATGACTGTCAAATGCCTCGGGTAATTGTGCTGATTGCTGGGGTTTTTCCATACGCATTACCATACTATAGCATAGGTAGTGGGAGCGTGTGTCGAGCCTACGTGTTTAGCGAACCGTTGTACTAAGTGATCGCCCGAGGTAGGCTGCCACCTGCTCAGCTTGCTCGGGCGAGAGGTGGTAGCCTCGCTTGTGAGATGGCTGGCCGTTTTGACGTCGCGCACGGTATTGC
The DNA here is from genome assembly GCA_937898545.1 of uncultured Candidatus Saccharibacteria bacterium. GTDB lineage: Bacteria > Patescibacteriota > Saccharimonadia > Saccharimonadales > Saccharimonadaceae > Saccharimonas. The sequence goes on from CALEJV010000003.1 coordinate 63,887, forward strand.
TTGGGTGTTATACCAAGGGTCTTAACAGCGTGATTAATCGTCGCGTGCGTCACATGGAGTCGCTTGGCAACAGTCGTGCGGAGCAGATACCCCGCCGGCGCCGGGGTAAAGAGCCCTTCTTTGCGTGCCCAGTTCTCGATCCTCCGCTGCTCGGTGGGCGAGTAGTAGCAGTATGATAGCCCAGTCGCTTTGTGGTACTCCTCACCGTGGATATTAGCGCCAGCACCGTTAAGCTCATCAATGATACGCCGCACTGTATTGCCGCCAATGCCAAGCTTTTTAGCAACACCATTGAGCGTGCGATATCCCTCTGGTGGTGGAGTAGACTGGAGGTGCTCGGCGAGGGTTGCTACTTGGCGTGGTGTGAGGAGATGCTGCAGCTCTGTACCACGCTGGTTGGTAGCGATTTTGCCAAGCTTTTCACGAATGACAGGATTATCCAGAGCTTTCTCGACAGTCTGTGGTGCAACCCTAAGTTCTCCGGCGGCGCGGTGGATAGTTACTTTGCCAAGTGAGCGCCGGGTTTGAGCTATATGGTGCTGCTGCTCCATCTCTATGGCCTCAGAGATGCGCGCCCGGGCATCGGCAATCGGATGAGTGAGCACATCAACCATGCTCGCCGTAAAGCGCTGGCCATGAGGGAGCTCTAGGCCACAGGCTGCGTCTTGCTTGATGAGGGCGAGCAACTCCTCCTTTGTACAGCTCTCAAGCGACTTATGCTGACGACATTGCTGCGTCGCGTGCGTATCGAACACAAGCGTGATATCAGGGTAGATAGCCACTATCCGGCCTGGTTGCTGGCACTCTTGACGCGGCAGTATTGTTATCATGTAGTGAGCGGGGTTAACTGATGCTTCTGTGTCGCTATGCTCAGAAGAGATAGATACATCACGCGTATCATAGCCAAGGTCATTCGCAAGCAAAAATAACAGATACTGGCGGTCTTTCTCCAGCTGCGCTGCCCGCTCATTGTCTGGCGAGTGCTCGGAAGGGTGGGATGATGGGCGATGTTTCATAGCAGAATGGTGTATTGTACACGATAGATTGCAGCTTTGTCAATAATATGACTGAGTGGTAGCACGTTACACCAAAACGTGGTACGATACGAGTACTCTTATCTTCTAAAGAGATATACCATAAGTAAAAATACGAGGTACTATGCAGGCAAACCAACCATCAGCTCAGTCATCTGACAAGCCCACGCCGATTGACGGCGCACGCCTTGTCTCACTCATTAATGCACTCCGCAAACTCCCCTGGCCAATGACGTATGAGGTGTACGATAGTCTCGTCCAAGAATTTGGTTGGCAGCTCGTCAAGCCACGTGAGCAAGAGCCGCAGACGGGGCACGAGCAGTGTATGCACTACGATGGTCACATGCCATTGCTTGCTACAATAGAAAATGACGTTGTAACGTCGGTGGCGAGCAGCCCAGTTATCGATATGATTCACCAATTACCAGCAGACGCGTGCCGCACACTCTACGACGAATACTGCGCAGCTGGCACAGCGGCCTGGGGCTGGCCGACCGATGTACGACACACAGGTCATCTCACTAGTACGATATGGAAGGGTTTTGCTCCACAAACACCAGCTTCGCGGGAGCACGTTAGTATCAATCTCAACGAGGAAGACAAGACAATCATGTTTGTCCTCACCAGTCGGCAAACTGGTGCACCGCCCGATGGTGCCCGCCGCCCGCGCACGATTCGTCCCTATCCTGGCCCTGATCCATTGCCACGCCTGGAGAGTGAGCTACATGAGGAGACGTACTTCTCTCCAGAGCAATTCACCGCCTGGATCGATCGCATCCTGCACCAGCCATGGCCTTTGTCTTTGCAGCAGCTTGATACCACAATGCAGAGCCACGGTTGGCAGCTCATGAAGCAAGAGGAAAATACCTGGTGGTATTATGATGGGCCGCTGCGGGTTATGGTGTCTGGCGAGGGCAGCACTGTATCTATGGTAGTGGTATGGTTTGCCAATGGTTCACCCACGGCAGCCTGTCTTGATCTCTATCGCCAATATAGGCAGGCTGGGCAAGAAGCCTGGGGTGAGCCAGGCGACGAGGTGGACGAAACCGAGCATGCCGCAGAAGGTCTTGCTATCTCAACTGTCTGGATGACCGACCAGGACGACACCATCACCCTGATGCAGAGCACGGATAAGCTCTATGTGCTGATTGATATTGCCAAGCGGCAGCAGCCCAAGACACCCTAACTCGCCCCATGCTATAATACCCCTATGACCAAACAACACGCCTACATCACCACTGCTATTCCTTATGTCAACGGTAAGCCGCATATTGGCAATGCGCTCGACTATCTCCTGGCCGATATCTGGGCGCGCTATCAGAAGCAAAATGGCCACGAGGTACGCTTCCAAGTTGGTACGGACGAACACGGTAATAAAATCGCTGCCAAGGCTCAGGCGAATGGGCTCGACCCACAGGGCTATGTGGACAGCATGTATGGCAACTTCAAGGTCTTGATGGAGGCAGTTGGCGCAGAATACACTGACTTTATCCGCACGACTGACCCGCACCACGTTGCAGCAGTGCAGTACATCTGGCAGCGGCTTGCTCAGGCGGGGCTGATCTACAAGCACACCTATGAGGGCTGGTACTGCGTGGGGCATGAGGCATTCTTTACCGACAAGGAAGTCCACGAGACAAATGGTATATGTCCTGATCACCAAACGCCGTATGAGCGCGTCTCAGAGGAGAACTACTACCTCAAAGCGAGTGCCTTTACCGAGCAGATTCGCCAAGCCATTACTGAAGGCCGGATGAAAATCGTGCCCGAGTTCCGCAAAAATGAGTTCCTCGAGCTTATCAAAAATGGCGTCCAAGATGTCTCAATTAGCCGTCCGCGCAAGACACTGAGCTGGGGTGTGCCAGTGCCAGGCGACGACAGTCAGGTGATGTACGTCTGGCTCGATGCCTTAGCCAACTACATTACGGTGCTGGGCTATCCAGATAGGACTGAGTGGCAGGCGTATTGGCCAGCCGATGTGCAAGTCATTGGCAAGGATATTTTGCGCTTCCACGCGGGGATCTGGCCCGCTATGTTGCTCGGGCTTGATCTCTCACTACCTAAGACACTACTCGTCCACGGCTTCGTTCACGTTGGGGGTAGTAAGATGAGCAAGACAGTTGGCAATGTGGTCGACCCAATGGAGATTATCCAGAGCTATGGGGCTGATGCCTTCCGTTACTTCTTTGCTCGCCATATTCCTACCCAAGACGATGGGGACTTTACCTGGGAGAAATTTGAGAAGGCGTACAACGGCGAGCTCGGTAACGACCTCGGCAACCTCGTGCAACGGGTGGCAGCCATGCTGACGCGCTACCAAGCAGGAGTGATTGGCGATGCGCCGCAAGCCGAGCACGATATGACCATCTACCGCGACATGATGCAGCGACTGGAGTTCGACAAAGCACTCGATGAGGTATGGAGCTCCGTCCGCAGCCTCAACCAATACCTCGAGCGGGTCAAACCATGGGAGATCGCCAAGCGCCGCGCGACCGACCACGATGCCGAGTCGCACCTGAGCGAAGTCTTGGCCTATGCGGCCAGTACTTTGCTGCAGATTGCCGATGAACTCGTGCCATTCATGCCGGCCACCGCTCAGGCTATCCACACTATCTTTGGCACTGGTGTCGTGCCAGCCGACGTCCCACCGCTGTTCCCGAAGCGCTATATTCACACTCCCGACCCACGAGCTCACGCCGCCTCATAAAACAAAGGAGTAAGCTATGACAAGTGATACGACACATACTCTTGGCAGTACGCCGCCCATGCCACGCCTTATCGACTCGCACTGCCACCTACACGATAGCGAGTTCTACGACGATGCAGCACGCGAGGCAGCCTACCAGCAGGCTGTCCAGGCTGGCATTGCCATGATCTGTGTCGGGACGGATGTGCGTAGCTCGCGTCAGGCAGTGCAGTTTGCCCTGGCACGCGATCACTGTTATGCAGCGGTAGGTATTCATCCCCATGATGCCGAAGCAGCGGGCGAAGCGGGTATTACAGCTATCCGCGAGCTTCTCGCTGAAAAGCCACTGCGGCAGGGCCGGCCTGTCATTGTGGGGGTAGGGGAGATTGGCCTGGATTATTTTTATGACAATAGTGCCCGCCCAGCGCAGCAGCAATGCCTCCAGGCGCAGTTGCAGCTCGCGGCGGAGTTTCAGCTGCCCGTTAGCTTCCACGTGCGCGACGAGAAACAAGCGCACGGTGCAGTATGGCAGGACTTTTGGCCTATCTACGACGCCCAGCCAGTGCGCGGCGTTCTGCATAGCTTTACCGACACTCAGGCGCAGCTTGAGCAGGGCCGTGCTCGCGGCTTATTTATTGGCGTCAATGGCATCAGCACCTTCACAAAAGACAGTGCTCAGCAGCAGCTTTACGCCGATCTCCCACTCGATGCAATACTGCTTGAGACCGACGCTCCCTTCTTGACTCCGGTACCCTTCCGTGGTAGAATCAACCTACCGGCTTATGTGGAGGAGGTAGCCCGCGACCAAGCAGCCAAGAAAGGCCTGCCTATCGCGCGCGTCGCCACCACCACAACGGCAAATGTACAAAGGTTATTTGATATATGAGCGGCGAGAGTTTTTTTCCGATAGATCACACACGACAACAACAGCCCACACATAAGGGCGATGTGACGCAGGAGTCAAAACCCCAAGGCGATGAGAATCGCTCTGGTATTATGTCGTATGAGGATCTTAAACGGCTTGAGAAGGATGCCCGCGTCAAAGAAGAGCTTGCTCGAGTAGCAAAGATATATGACGGCGATCCAGATGACCTAGTGGGCGAGAAAAAGGTCAAGGCTATCTCTCCTGAGGAGGCTTACCGTCAGAACATAGAGTATGCCAAAGGTGTCACAAACCTTGTTTTGAAGATGCGTGAGTACGAACTTGCAATGTATGGCAGCAATGATGCACGCCAACTTGAGGAAACCGAAGGGACAAATGGTGTCGTCAAGGCTTTGGAAACACGGGCCTTTGTTGGCGGTGAAACTGATATAGACCCTAGACTTTGGGATAGGAAGATTGACGAAGAGGAAGAAACTGGGCCGGATGATCAGTCTCGCTGGGGGCTCGCTGCCTAGTGAAAAAGCCGAGCTCGCTCCTTGGCAAGGCCTATGCGCTGCTGGCGGGCGATACTAGCGTTGGTAAGTCGAAGAAGCGCCCTTTTAAGCGCTATACTGAGCGCGAGCTCATCACACTCGAGAGCGAGATTGGAGCAGAGCTATTTGGCCCAGTAGAGAAGGGGCGGCACCGCGAGTTCTTTTGCTTAGACGAAAAAACCTGGATTTGGCACGAAGAGTGGACAGACGAGAAGCGTCACATCCAGACCAATACTATCCGCTACGAGATTAACGACCAAGGCATCCTCAAAGCACAAGAGGGTGCTCGCTACAGCTACCTGATCGGTGATGAACTCCGTAATTTCGTTATGGCGACGCGCCTCTATTATGAGCGGGTAGCGCGCGAGATTTACCACGTTGACCCCAATACTGGCCAGCGTTTCGCCGATCCGGACTAGAGTGCTATACTAATTGGAGTGAAACCAGAGATGATATATTGCGACCACGCAGCGGCCACGCCGATGGATGACCGTATTTTGGCAGCGATGCAGCCTTACTTTGCAGAGCAGTTTTTTAACCCGTCCAGTCCTTATGCGCCGGCAGTAGCGGTGCGGCAGGCCTATCGCCAGGCAAAGCACCGTCTTGCGGTGGCGCTTGGTGGCAAGCCAGATGAGATTATTATGACGGCTGGTGCAACAGAGTCGATCAACCTCATGTTTGCTGGCATACATGGCCATGTCGTAACGGCAAATATTGAGCACCACGCCGTCCTGGCAGCAGCGCACCAGCATGATGTGACAGTGGTGAACGCGAACCCAAAAGGCGTAGTGACACCCGAAGCGATAGCCCAGGCGATCCGTCCAGAGACGGTACTTATCAGTATTGCTCTGGCCAACAATGAGCTGGGAACGATCCAGCCACTGCGGGCAATTGCCGCAGTGGTAGCCCGTGAACGCCAGCGACGACTCGAAGCAGGTGAATCAACGCCGCTCTACCTCCACAGTGATGCCTCGCAGGGGGCAGGTCAGCTCGATATTAATGTGGCGCGTCTTGGCGTGGATGCACTGACGCTTAATGCGGGCAAGATATATGGTCCTAAGCAAGTTGGCCTCTTGTGGCTGGCTAGCCAAGTGCGGCTTGATCCGCTCATCGTTGGCGGTGGGCAAGAGCGTGGCCTGCGCAGTGGGACGGAAAATGTGGCCGGTGCGGTCGGCTTTGCAACGGCGCTTGAATATGCCCAAGCACACCGCAAATCCAAGGCGCAGCGCCTTGAACGTTTGCGCAACAGTATGCAGCGCATACTATGCGAGCACATCCCCACGGCAGTTGTCTCGGGTGACATGAAGCATCGCTTGGCGGGGCATCTGCACATCTCGTTCCCGGGGGTTGATGCCGAGCGGCTCGTTTTCTTACTTGAGCGCGATGGTGTGCTCGTGGCAACTGGCAGTGCCTGTGCGGCCAATAAAGGGCTGCGCAGTCACGTCCTGACGGCGATTGGCCTGCCGCCAGAGGTAGCCGACGGAAGTCTACGCATCAGCTTGGGGCGGCTCTCGACCGAGGAGAATTGCCAGCGCGCAGCGCAGTGTATCATTGCAGCAGTGCAGCATGAGCAGCAGCGGATGAAGGAGGCGCAGCGATGAAGTTATTACGCTGGCTTGCCGGGATATTTATTGCCCTAATGCTTCTCGTTTGGCTTGGTGGGCGCTGGCTGACGCGCGACGACCTTGCCACGTGCCAAGCAGCTCCGAGTAGTGCTGAGCAGTGCCAGGCTGCTGATGCTATTGTGGCAGTGAGTGGTGGCGATACCCAGGCCCGCACCGCCGAAGCGATTCGCCTCTACCAAAATGGATGGGCACGCTTCATCGTCTTCTCAGGTGCTGCTGCCGATAAGACTGGCCCTAGCAATGCCGAGGCAATGCGCCGCCAAGCTGTAGCAGCTGGCGTGCCCGACCGTGCCATCCTCACTGAGGAACTAAGCGAAACTACCCGCCAAAATGCCAAAAAAACTGGCCAGCTCCTCCGCCAAAAGAATCTTGACTCGATCATCCTCGTCACCAGTGCCTACCACTCGCGCCGCGTTGCGCTGGAGTTTGGCCAGTATGTGCCGCATATCGCCATGCGTAGCCACCCTGTCGCTACCGACCGGCAGTGGTCAGACACCTGGTGGCTTACGCCAAGTGGCTGGCAGCTGACGATCGAAGAGTTGGTGAAGATTGGCTGGTTTAAGGCGGTGCAACCATGACGCAGCGTGTCTTTGTCGGGATGAGTGGTGGGGTGGATAGTAGCCTCACCACAGCACTGCTGGTTGAGCAGGGCTACGACGTGACCGGGGTGTATATGAAAAACTGGAGCCAAGACCTACCTGGTATGCAGTGCCCCTGGGCGGAAGACTTGGCCGATGCCAAGCGGGTGGCAGTGCAGCTGGGTATCGACTTTATCGTTTTTGATTTTGAGCACGACTACAAGCACAAGGTGGTAGACTACATGCTAGCTGAGTACCAAGCTGGGCGCACGCCTAACCCCGACATTATGTGCAACCAAGAGATTAAGTTTCGGCTTTTTCTCGATACAGCGCGCGAGCGTGGGGCTGACCTCATTGCTACTGGCCATTATGCGCAGACCGGTGGTGTATGTGCAGAGGATGATAACGCGGCGACTAGTCAAGAAGTTTCATTCCAGCCTGATCGCCTCTACCGCGCGACCGACGCAGCCAAAGACCAGACCTACTTCCTCTACCGCGTGACGAGTGATGCACTCCAGCATACACTCTTCCCGCTTGGTGGCTATACCAAGCAGCAGGTGCGGCACATGGCTACTGAGCGTGGCCTCTGGACGGCGCGCAAGCAGGAATCGATGGGAGTGTGCTTCGTTGGCAACGTTGGCATGCGAGACTTCCTCAGCCAGTATGTATCCACTCGCCCGGGTGATATTATCGACAAGCAAACAGGGGTGGTGCTGGGGCGGCACGATGGCGCGATCTTTTACACCCTGGGCCAGCGCCATGGGCTGGATGTCGGCGGCGGCTTACCCTATTACGTTGTCGGTAAGGACATGGCAGCAAATGTGGTATACGTGAGCCGTAATATGAATGACGAAGCAATGTGGCGTCATGATGTGTTGGTAGGTGATCTGCATTGGATTCACGGTGCGCCAGCGGCGAGCGACCAGCTGGCCGTCCGCCTGCGCCACCGTGGCCAGCTGAGGCCATGCACGCTGCAGTATGACTCAGCTCAAGCCCAAGCTACTCTCCACCTGAGCGACCCCGAGCGGGCCGTGGCAGCTGGCCAGTCAGCCGTGATCTACCGCGGGACAGAGTGTCTTGGCGGAGGGGTTGTCGTCGATCCCATGGCTTTATAGCTGGTTTTTGTCTTAGCAATGAGTGAAAACAGAGAGGCTATTCTGCAAGGCATGCATTCTCCCTTTAAGCATCAGGAAATATGTCGCACGACCACTCAGAAGTTAACTCTGTTGACAACCCAAACAGCAGTTTCGTATACTGACACTTATAGACAACCATAAGGGGGGATTATTATGAGGGTAAAACACACTCACTCTCGGATGAGAGTTATTGCTGCGGCGGCAGTCGTCGTTGGTGGCATTGGGCTTGTGGGGCCGCAGCTTGTGGCGCATCAGGCGTATGCTGATGCTGACACTACCGCACCAGTTTTTACACCGGCCAAGCCAGAGAAACTCGTGGCGCGAGCGGGCCGCTCGATTGCCGATGCGGTGCGTACTGTGGCAGCGAATGATGGGGCGGACGGAACAGGTGTTAATAGCGATGGCGTGGTTATCGACGCAAAAAACCTTGACCTTGCAAACCCAAAGCCAGGCACATACACAATCACTTACCGCGCGGTTGACAATGCCAACAATAAAGCAGAGGTAACGCGCGAGGTAGAGATCACAACTACTGAAAAGCTCGAAGCGAAGCTAGCTGAGCCGATGGTGCTGGATGGCTACAGCCCACACACCAGGGCGGAGGCAATATCCAAGCAGGTTATTGCCCGTGCCGTGGTGGCTGATGAGACATCTCCTCAGGCTGTGATCGACAAAGCATTGCAAGAGCTTCAGCAAGCAATCGATGACCTCCGCGTCGACCACACCGACTACGACAAAGCCAAGCAAGAGCTTGCTGCTGCCCCAGCCTATGTGGCAGCAGACAAGGAAGTTGCCACGGCAGTGGCTGAGGCAGATCGCCTGGCAAATCTCAAAGCAACCACAACACCAGAGCTTGCCAAAGCGACCAAGGCGCTCACTACTGCTATAGCCACGGCCACCCAGGAGGAACAAGCGCGCCAAAAGACAGCCACGCAAGCCGTTGATGCACTCGAAGCTAAGCCGGATCTTGCACTGCTTGCCACAACCCAATCAGTGGTCGATACTGTCAAAGACGATGCAGCCAAGGCGGCACTGCAGCGACGGGTTGACGCAATCCGCACTGCGCTGCAACCACAACAACCACAGCAAGCTGCCGCCGCACCCAAGACGGCAGCCCACATACCCAAGCAGACGCATTCTGTAGTAGCTGCACTTGCCGACACTGGTGCCAGCCTCTGGCTCCTTGGCGGGGCGGGCGTTGCCCTCATTGGTGGGGCAGTTGGCCTGTGGCGTTATCGCAACAAGCTGTTCAAGCGTTAGCAGTAGTATAACATCGCAAAAATCGGCTCGGATGAGTCGATTTTTGCATAGCAGTGTTTCAAGTGGCAGTATACTCCGTTATGGAGAGCTTTTATAATCACACCACCAAAGATGCACGGGGCAGTGTGTCCGTGCTATAATACCCCCTATGAATGCTCAAGATATCCGCAACAAATACCTCGAATTTTATGCCAAGCAGCAGCACGCCATTATCAAGCGGGCCCCGCTCATCCTAACCGATGACCCAACGACACTCTTTACCGGTGCGGGCATGCAGCCAATGATCCCATACCTGCTGGGTGAGGCGCACCCGCAGGGCAAGCGCATCGCCGACTCGCAGACATGCTTGCGTGCTCAAGATATTGACGATATTGGCGACAATCGCCACACGACCTTCTTCGAAATGCTCGGTAACTGGAGCTTGGGCGACTACTTCAAGAAAGAGCAGATTACTTGGATGTGGACATTCCTCACCGAGGAAGTAGGGCTTGACCCGAATCGCCTGTATGTAACGTGTTTCATTGGTGCACCCGAGTACAATATTGCCAAAGACACCGAAGCAGCCGAGCTGTGGCGGCAGAAATTTGCCGAGAAGGGGATCGAAGCGAAAAGTGCCGACATCGGCAGCGAAGAGCGCGGCGCAGCCCGTGGCATCCGGCCAGGTGAGCGTATCTTTTACTACGACGGTAGCAAAAACTGGTGGAGCCGCAACGGCGGGCCGGAGACGACGCCAGTCGGTGACCCGTGCGGGCCAGACAGCGAGATGTTTTATGAGTTTGACTTCATCGAGCACGACCCGAAGTTTGGTGAGCACTGCCACCCCAACTGCGACTGCGGGCGCTTTATGGAGATCGGCAACAACGTCTTTATGGCGTACAAAAAGGTAGCCGAGGGACAGTTTGTCCCGCTGGATAAGCCGAATATCGACCACGGCTCTGGCCTGGAGCGCATTGCGGCGGCGGCCAATAACGACCCTGATGTCTTTAAGATTAGCCTGATGTGGCCCATCATCGAAAAGCTCGAGCAGCTCAGCGGCAAGAGCTATGCTTCGCACACCGAGAGTATGCGCGTGATTGCCGACCACCTGCGAGCGGCCAGCTTCATGGCGGTCGATGGCTGCGTGCCAAGCAACAAGGAGCAGGGCTATGTGATGCGCCGCCTCTTGCGACGGGCTATCCGCTACAGCTTCGACCTTGGCATCGAGCAGAACTTTCTTGAAGCAGTGGTGCCGGTGATTGCCGACCTATATGAGGCAGACTTCCCAGAGGTCAAAGCCGCGCGCGAACAGATCATCGCTGTGCTTGCCAAGGAAGAAAAAGCCTTCCGGCAGACGCTCCGTAAGGGGCTCAAACAGATGCAGCAGTATGTAGCAGATGGCCTGACTGGCGCAGAGTTATTTACGCTATATGATACCTTTGGCTTCCCGGTAGAGCTCAGTACAGAGGAGGCATACAAGCAGGGGATCCCACTCTCTGAGGACTGGCGAGCAGAATTTGACGCCAAAATGGCCGAGCAGCGCCAGCGCTCCAAGACGGCGCGCAAAGGGCAATTTAGTGGCGGGCTGGAAGGTCACGATCCAATTCATCTTAAGTACCACACAGCAACGCACCTGCTCGGGGCGGCGCTACGCACGGTATTGAAAGCACCAGATTTGCAGCAGCACGGGAGCAATATCACCGCTCAACGCCTGCGCTTCGACTTCAACCACGACAAGCTCACCCCAGAGGAGAAGCAAGCAGTGGAAGATCAAGTCAATGCCTGGATCGAGGCAGACTTGCCCGTGAGCTTTGCCGTGTACCCAACCGATGAAGCACTGAAGCTCGGTGCAATCGGTGCCTTTGGCGAACGTTACGGCGATACCGTCAAGGTCTATTCCATTGGCGAAGGTGATCAGCGCGTGAGCTTCGAAGTGTGCGGGGGCCCACATGTCGAGCACACTGGCGTCTTGGCCGAAGATGGCATGCGCTTCAAGATTACCAAGGAAGAGTCGAGCTCAGCCGGTATCCGCCGGATCAAGGCAGTGTTGCGGTAGCGCTGCTAGCAAATAACCAGAAATAAACAACACAATACCAGCAACATATGTGCTGGTGTTGTATTTGTTGGTGCCAATGATACCTACAAGGGCACAAAAGAGAGGGCGCGGCCCTACTGGAGAGCACAGCGCTCAGTAATCATATCCTCTGTTAGCTGGGCGATAGTGTTGCTTAGCTGTGCGATATCTTTTGGCTCGACGTATGTGCGGCGGCGCTGTGACGCAGTTTCGCTAGATTCATAAGAACAGGTGAGTGTAGCACCAAGTTGGTCGCTCTCAATCTCGCATGTGACTGGCGTATCGATTCCATCGCAGACATAAGGTATTTCGCATGTGGCTGAGATACCTAGTATCGATTCGCCAATTCGGCGTGCAGTCAAGACAAAGCACATACTTGATGATTGCTCGCTATTACCATCGCGGTAGCTTACACTGTGGTACACCTGAGAAGGGTCGGCTGTAGGGAGGACCGCTTCGTCAAGAAGAGTCTGGAGGTCGGCAGCAGTTGCGCCGCGGTTGGTTGCATACCATCTAAATAGATCTGAATCATGGTCAAGTGGGCGCGAGCGGTCGAGTAAGCGTGCCACGTGGTTGTGAGTGATAGGCACCTGGCTAGGGTCGGCCCGGCTATACCAGTATTGCCGATTATCCGCCAGTGTTAGCGCAAAAGAATGATGCTTATCAGGGTCGGCAAAGGCGAGCTGGCCAGCGGTCAGGCCAGTGGCATCAGCTGTGAGGTCAACAGCCAATGTGCCACCTTCGTTATAACGCCCAAAGGGAGCCTGGTAGGCTATCGTTGTTTCGTCGGGTGTGGCATGGTGCGCTTCAAGCGCTGCGACCGTTTTGTACAGGTGGCGGCCAAGCAGGGTATGCTCGGTTGGCTCGCAATTCTCAAGTGGAAAGATGCCGATATGCGCGGCACCGACTGGTTCACGGTTAGTCATAGTGAGCGTATTGTACAGTGGTTACCTCTGTTTTGTCAAGGAGGCGCTACCACTGTATGACTTTTCTGCAATGTTTCTCAATAACGACACTTGCAGTGCTTGATGCAAAATGAATCATTTCATCATAAATTCGCCAATAATCACCGTTTAGGGCTAGCAGGCAGGCCTGTATATGGTATATAATAGAGATGATTATGGTTTTCGATCGATTTCTTACCCGAGCAGATAACAGCGCTAGCGAATGCCTGGTTGGCCTTGATATTGGAACAGAGTACGTTAAGGCGCTGCTTGCCCGGGTTAATGGTGAGGAGATTGAGATCATTGGTGTGGGGCGCAAGCACCAAGACCGCAGCGATATGCACTCGGGTGCGATTGCCGATATTGCCGCAGTCGTGCGCAACTGCGAAGATGCTCTGGCCCAAGCCGAGTCTGAGGCTGGCATACAGGCACGCCGTGCAGTGATTGGCATTGCTGGCGAGCTTGTGAAGGGTGTGACAAATACCATTCGCTATCGTCGTCCGCAGCCCGATCGTCCACTAGATGAGACCGAAATGGAATTCATCATCGAGAAGGTGCAAGATCGGGCTGCCATCAAGGCGCAACGGCAGATCGCTCTCGAGACGGGTAACCAAGATGTAGAGGTAAAGCTCGTCAACTCCGCACTCGTCAGCATTCACATTGATGGCTACAAGGTGAGCAACCCAATTAGCTTCCAAGGTAAGGACGTAGCGGTGCAGATCTACACTGCTTTTGCTCCTATGGTGCACATTGGTGCGCTCGAGCGCGTGGCTGATGAGTTGGCGCTCGACCTCGTGGCGGTGGCGGCCGAGCCCTTTGCGGTGAGCCGGAGCGTACTAGGTACAGATGCGAATAGCTCATTTACGGCTATTCTTGCCGACGTTGGTGGCGGCACGACAGACATTGCGGTGGTAAATGATGGCGGCGTGGAAGGGACGCGGATGTTTGGCATTGGTGGACGCAGCTTTACCAATACGATTGCCAACGAGTGCGCTATTAACTACAACGAGGCTGAGAAGCTCAAGGTTGCGACCAATCACGAGCAGATGAAACAAGAACTCAAGCAGCATTTTGATACCGCAATTGATAAAACCCTCGATGTCTGGCTAGCAGGAGTCGATCTTGCTCTTAGCGAATTTAGCTCGGTTGATCACTTACCCAATCGCATCTTGCTCTGCGGTGGTGGGGCGAGTCTTAAGCCACTGGTGAAAGCCCTCGAGACGCGCGATTGGTATACCGACCTCCCCTTTACACGCCGGCCAGTGGTGCAGCATATTAAGCCCAGTGACGTCTCGGGCGTGGTCGACCTGACGAACAAGGTCAGCGACCACTCATTTATCACTGCGATGGGCCTCCTGCGCGTGGGCTACGATACAATGATTGGGGCAAGCGAAACAGAAACATTACGCAATAAATTGAATAAAATGTTGAGGATCTAAATGCAAAAAGATGTCATTTATATCGATACTGAGGACGACATTACCGCCATCATTGGCAAGGTGAAGGACTCCTCGCAAAAAATCGTCGCACTTGTGCCACCCAAGCGGATTGGCGCCATGCAGAGCGCCGTCAACCTCAAGCTTGTTCAGCGCGCTGCTGAGCAAGCAGGCAAACGGCTCGTCATTATTACTGGCAACCAAGCACTCTCGACTTTGGCGGCTTCGGCAAATATCCCCACAGCACGGACGCTGCAAAGCCGGCCGGAGATGGCTGAGATCCCAGCGCTCGAGGTCGATGACGAAGATGTCATTGATGGTAGTGAGCTCGAACCAGATGTTCCTGAGCCAGTAACACCTGATACTTCTGTACCGCCTCGTCCTACTACACGCCCAGCTGCTCGTACTGCATCAGATGATGACAAAGTGGCAGATGCTTCGGCTGCCTCAGACCTCAAGAAGAAGGTGAAGGTACCAGACTTCAACAAAATGCGCAAGAAGCTCTTGATCGGTGGTGCGGCACTCGTTGTCCTGATTGTTTTCTTGGTGTGGGCGATTTTCTTCGCACCACATGCGACCATCACTATCAAGGCTCGCACCTCTGATCTGCCGCTCAGCACCCGCGTTACGATCGGCGATTCGCTTGGCTCAAACCTGCAAGAAGGGACAATCAAGACGACGACCAAGACAACACGCAAAACCATCTCGATCGACTTCACTGCTACTGGCAAAGAAGATGTTGGTGCAAAGGCAACGGGGACGGTGCGCTTCACACCGGCTTCGTTTGACGTCTTGCGCAATGGAGCGACGATCGACGCCGGGACGACTATCACGTCCGAGAATGGCATGCAGTATAAGACGACATCATCAGTGGTATTCGACTCTAACGCGTCGGGTGGCGATCTCATGCGAGGCCGCACAACAGAGGTCACCGCGGTAGAGAGTGGCGCGAAGTACAATGGTGCATCGGGCTCGGCCAAGGGGCCTTCTGGCTTCTCCGTCTCCTTTACGCGTGATACTTCTGGTGGTACAGACAAGACGATTACTACGGTGCAGCGCAGCGATGTTGAGCAAGCAAGGAATAGGCTGAGCAGCTCGCTCGATAGTAATGGTGCCAAGCGCGAGCTTGCCTCGCAATTTAACGGCGACAGCTATGTCATTCTTAATGACACCTTCAAACAAAACGACAGCGATATCCAGCCCAATGTCAAGGTGGGTGGTGAAGCAACCGATGGCAAAGCCCAGCTGACCGGTGCGGTAGAGTACTCCCTCTCGGCGATAGAGAAGCGCGAGGCCAGCATCTTCCTTGATGCATACTTCAAGCAACAGATTGACGGCAAGGCCAACCAGCAAGTCCATAGCAATGGCGTCAATAAGCTCTCGGTGACCAATGTTTCGGCTAACGGCAATGCCTACAATGCGACTATCACGACCAATGGCAAGATCGGCCCCAAGGTGGATGAGTCGGAGCTCAAAGACTACGCTAAGGGCAAGCGCTATGCTGAGATCCGCTCGCATGTCGAGAAGATCGAGGGGGTGAGCTCGGCCGATGTCTCGTTCTCACCATTCTGGGTGCAATCAGCACCAAATGACACGAATCGTATAAAGGTGGTATTTGACCTCAATGAACAATAAGAGAACATACTTAGCGCTTGATGTCGGCGAACGGCGGATTGGCGTGGCAATTGCCGATCCATCCGTGCGAATTGCTGTCGCATATGATACGATTGAAGTGGATGGTAGTGAACTTGAGCAGATCACTCAACTGATTATGAGTGAGCGTGTTGGAGTGGTAGTCGTCGGCTACCCGCGCAATCAATCGGGCGAGCCCACAGCTCAAACCGCCTATGTTGAGCGGTTTGCGACTCAGTTGACAGATATCGCGCCGCGCTTGGCATTTCAAGATGAGTCGCTCACCAGTGTACAGGCTGAGGAGTATCTTCGTGCTCAAGGAAAGCCGTATAGCAAGGGTGCTATCGATGCCGTCGCTGCCAGTATTATTTTGCAAGACTATTTGGAGACGCACTATGACTGATTTTCGCCGCCAGCCAGGCCGAGGCTTCCAGGTAGGGGACCCAAACCCACCAATGTCGCCACCACCAGCAGAACGCATCACGCCGCGGTCAGGGCGCTCGGCTGCTTCGGGGCGCAGTGCATCGCCGTATATGCGCCGCTCAGAGCCACATCGCCCAACGGTAGGGCAACAACAACAGCCACAATCGACACAATCTATCCAGCCGCAGCCAGCACCGTCTTCTGCGCCGCAGCAGGCGTATGACCCCTACGCGTGGGTAAGTAGGCCTCAGCCACAGCCTCAGTCTCAACCACAATCGCAACCAGCACCTCAGCCACAGCCCTACCGCGCGCCAGCACCATCTCGTGATGCTTATGCAGTACCGGTTCAGCAGTCAGCACCGCAATCTCAGCCTCAACCAACTACCATTCCAGTTGATGATTTTACTGATGACACGCTGCCTTCTGGGCTTGATGATGATAGCTTCTATAGCTTTGATGACGACCAGCCGCCGCAGCCCGCACCAGAGCCGCAGCGAGGGAGTCTACTTGGCAATGACGGTGTTTCGCCACTCTTTGCAGATGATGCACCAAAAGGTCGGACGATTGGCTCTCAAAAAAAATCCCCACGCTACAGTACTGAGCGACCACGTCATGGGCGTCGCCGATGGCTATGGTGGCTGAGTGGCATTGGGCTGCTAATGTTGCTCATCCTTGCAGCGGGGTATTGGTGGTATCATCAAAACCTGCAGCCGGTCGACCGGACTGACACCACGACCAAGACGATAACGATTGGTGAGGGCGACACGTTCAAGACTGTTGCTGCTACACTGAAAGAGCAGGGGTTGATTCGTGATGTTCGCGCCTTTGATATCTACACCCGCCTGTCGGGCTCGCGCAATCAACTTCATACTGGCGTATGTCAGTTTAGCCCTTCTCAGTCGTTGCCCGAGATCGCGACAAAGCTCTCGCAGGGGTGTCATGATAATCGCGTCGTTACATTCTTGCCGGGCGGTACTGTGGTGGATTCGCGCTACAAGCCACAAGGCCAAGATGCCACCACGGCGCTCAAGCGGGCTGGCTACAGCGAGGAGTCGATCAAAGCTGCACTAGCCAAGACATACAACAGCCCACTCTTTGCCAACAAGCCAGCTGGTACCTCACTTGAGGGGTATATCTTTGGTGATACATACTCTGTGCCGGCCAATCAAGGCCCAGAGGCAGCGCTCAAGGCAGCCTTCGCTCATATGTATGAGCAGATTCAGAACAATGGTTTGATCGACAAATTCGCAGCCCAAAAGCTCAATCTCTACCAAGCTATCACTCTTGCCTCCATCATCCAGCGCGAGATGGGGTGTGGTGGTGCGAGCCAGGACTGCTACCAGATCCAGCGACAGATTGCCCAGGTCTTTTACAAGCGTTTGCGCGAGAACAAAGTGCTTGGCTCGGATGTGACTTTCATCTATGGAGCAGACATTGCTGGCGTGAGCCCTAATGTCAATCTCGATTCGCCGTACAATACACGCATCAAGCCAGGTTTGCCACCTGGGCCGATTGCCACACCTGGCCTCGGCGCGCTCAAAGCTGTGGCCGATCCAGCCCCGGGCAACTACGAGTTTTTCCTTGCTGGCGATGATGGTAATGTCTATTTTGCCAACACTGATGCCGAGCATCAGGCTAACATCAAGCAGCACTGTAAGAAGCTCTGTTCTGAGCTATAGATCCCAGCTGTAGGCTGCACCTGTTCTCGCGTATTCCTTAGCAATATTGAGCTACGTTTCGTGCTCTCGCAGTAATATGCCGCGCATAAACGTCGCGAGGCCAAAACTGTTGCAATTTTCACAAAATATCATCTCCCACCACTGTGGTAAGCCATTGACTAAACTACAACCGCGTAGTAGAATGGATGGTAGCCAGTCGGGGAGTGAGGATACTGGGAATGCAAGAGAGGGAAATTACTCTACCAATGGCCTGCCTTTAAATGTCGTACGAGCACCGAAATCAACTTTTTTAATATTAATAAAATCGGTCGACATGTGTGCTCCGTTCTCTTGCATAAGAGAAGAAAGACAGAGTGAGGTAGTAGCGCACTAGTAATAGATGCGCAGGAGAACGATCATTCGTCAACAACAAGCAGCCGAGCAGGCTTCACAACTCGAACTTTCGCCTATTACCGTGCGGAGTCGGCGCCCGCGACCACTGTATAAGTCATTATCGCCGGTACGGACATCGGCCTATGTGGGGGTTTTTGTCCTAGTACTTTCACTCGTCGCCATGAGCTATCAGCCAATTTTGGCAGAGAACACCGCTCTAGCTAGCGCTGCGCCCGTCAGTGCAACGCGCCAGACGGCAGCAACACCATCAGCAGATGGGGTAGATCAGCTCGTCGCAACCAATGTTGCTACATCAATTGCTGAGAGCACGAACCTCCCTGTCACCAACAACGTCGCCAACCTTTCGCAGTCAATTGCTGCAGAGAACTCGTTTACCCAAACGAGCGCCACAACAATTAACAAGCCGCAGATTGTTCAGCCAACAGCTGACAACCGCACCATCAAGAAATATACGACAGTTGCTGGCGACAGCGTGCCAAGCCTTGCTGATAAGTTCAAAATTAGCACGCAGACCATCAAGTGGGTAAACAAACTTACCAGTGATGCACTTGAGCCGGGCAAAGAGCTGACGATCTTGCCAGTTAATGGCATCCTCTACACTGTTAAGGATGGTGATACACTTGATAGCATTGCTGCTAAATACAAAGCAGATAAGAACCAGCTCACTCTCTATAACGACCTTGAGCTGACTTCTACCCCCGCTAAGGGTTCGCAGCTTATCATCCCTGATGGCTCATTGCCAACAGAGGAGCAGCCAGGCTACGTAGCGCCACGCTCGGGTGCTGCTGCGCGCGCAACCAGCGCAACTGGCACAAATAGCTACAACGGCACCGGTGCTTACGGTGGCGCTGCGGGCACAGCTCATGCCTGGACAGGTGGTGGTGACGGCGGTGGCTATGCCTGGGGCAACTGTACCTTCTATGCCTACGAGCGTCGTCTTGAGCTTGGCCGGCCAATCGGCCGCCAGTGGGGTAATGCTGCTACCTGGGCTAGCTTCGCTCGCGCATCTGGCTACGGTGTCGGCACAACGCCAGCCGTTGGTGCAGTAATGCAAAATGGTGGTGGGTATGGCCACGTTGCCATCGTCGAGAGTGTTAACCCTGGTGTTTCGGTCACCGTTAGCGAGATGAACGGCTTTCGCTGGGGTGGTGGATTCAACCGCGTTGGCTTTGGCAACATCCCATGGAACGAAGCAGTCGGTGGTCGCTACCAGTATATCTACTAATTTCAATCCAATGAGCCTATCAAACACCTCTGTTGCCGCAGAGGTGTTTTTTGGTATACTTAATAGTATATGTTTGTAGATACAGCAAAGGTAACAGTAGTAGCAGGCCGTGGTGGCGACGGTGCGGTGAGCTTTCGACATGAAATATATGTAGACAAAGGTGGACCTGATGGCGGAGATGGCGGTCGTGGTGGTGATGTTGTATTTGTTGCAACAGAACAGCTCAACACCTTGCTCAAGTTTCGTTACAAACCAGAGCTCAAGGCAGAGCCCGGCGTTGCGGGTGGTAAGAAAAAAATGGCGGGTCGGTCTGGCAAGCCACTCGTCGTCAAAGTGCCAGTCGGGACACTGGTGAAGCGAGATGGTATGGTAATCGCCGACCTCGCTGAGGCAGGGCAAGAAGCGGTCATTGCCAAGGGTGGCGATGGTGGCTTTGGCAATGCGCATTTTAAATCTAGTGTGCGCCAAACGCCGCGCATGGCCGAGCTGGGCGAGGCAGGGGAGAGTTTTGAGGCGGAGCTGGAGTTAAAGTTGCTGGCCGACGTTGGCCTGGTGGGCTTTCCTAATGCTGGTAAATCAACCTTTCTCAGCGTGGTGAGTAATGCTCGCCCAGAGATTGCGAACTACGAATTTACCACACTCACACCTAACCTTGGTGTGGCTGATATTGATGATGGATCTATCTTAATCGCCGATATTCCTGGCTTGATTGAGGGAGCGAGCGAGGGCAAGGGTCTGGGTGATGCCTTCTTGCGGCACGTCGAGCGGACGGCTGTGCTCCTCCATCTCGTTGATGTGTATAGTAATGATGTAGCCGAGCGCTACCAAGCGATTCGTCACGAGCTGCAGCAATACAGCACCGAGCTCGCTCAGCGGCCAGAGGTCGTCGTGCTAACGAAGTGTGATGGGCTCGATGACGATATCATTCAGATGCAGATAGATAGCTTGCGTCAGGTGGTTGACGAAGCGACGCCGATTTTTGCGATCTCTTCAGTGGCTCATCAGGGAATCGTTGATGTACTGAGAGCTTTGCGCCAGATAGTAGTAGAGGCGCGGGCGGCCGAGGCTGCAGCTGAAGAGGATGATGATTTTGCTGATGATGAGGAGCTTGCGACCATTACGCTCGGTAGCCAAGCTAAGGCCGATGCCTGGGCGGTGCAGCAACTGCAGGGCTATGCGGCGCAGCGCTGCGCCGAGACGGCAGTAGAGAGCGGCCTCACTAACCCACGAGAGGATGCCGAGATGCCGCGTGTCTTTGCCGTGTCTGGCCAAAAGCTCGAGAAATTCGCTCGTCGCACGAACTTCGCCCAGTTTGAGGCAGTTAATCGCCTGCGCGACATTATGAAGCGTCTTGGTGTCACGCACGAGCTCATCCGTCAAGGAGCGGAGGGCGACAGCATCGTGCAGATTGGCGATAGCCAGCCGTTTCCACTGGTGGAGCAATAAAATATAGTAATCAATCAATAATATACCACCTCTGTGCGAGGTGGTATATTTGCTATAAAGCGCCAGCTTCCTATGATTCAATATCATCATCGTTGGCTGCTGCTCCGCTATTGTGGGTATAGTGGAATACCTCGAGTGCGGTGCCGAGGCTATTGATTGATTGCTCTGCACATTCTGCTTTAGCATGCATTATATCGGCTATGTCGGCAATCTTGTTGAGAGACACTAACATACCGCTGAGCATCTCCTGCATTTCGCGCTGCAGCTGCTGGGCAAATGCTTCCTCGTATTCCTTATAATTTGGGTCTTCCTCATCCTTCTCATGGTAGCGCCATTGGTCGGCTTTTTCCTTCAATTCATTGAACAGGGTACGGAGCGTGTCGGTATGGTAGCCAAGTGTATCGGCATCATCATGGCCAGTTCCGTGAGCATCGAGCTCCTTGAAGTTGATATCGGCATCGCTGCAGCACTTCTGTGCATCACTAAGAAATGTAGCAAATGCAGCATCGTTGCTATCGTCTGATGCTGCCGCCTCAGTAGACTCTGTATCTAGATCAGTTGCTTGGTCTGTATGAGTTGTCTCATCATCAGTCGACGATACATCATCTTCATCTTCTATTTCTCTTACAAGGACATCAAGCTGGTCGCGTACAGTCTGCAGCAGTGCATCAAATTCTTCGTAGAGATCTTTACCCTGTGCGCTGAGTAATGATTCGATGCTGCCAATATCATCCTCAAAAGGGGCATCATAATAATTAATATATGCCACCATATCATCAAGATTTTGTGGGCCTACGCTGTAAGCGGCTATTTCTTTTACTTTAGTTGCTGGACTATCGACCATGTCTGGTTTTTTCTTCCGTACTTTATCGGCATACTCTTTGATAACCGGTGCGCGGTCGACCAGCTTGGTAATACTCGTAATGAGCTGTTCGGGCAGTTGACCCTCATGCGACGGCTCATTATGCGGTAAGTCGCGTGGGTCACTATTGCCTTGGGGAGGGAGGTTGTTGTTGCTTCTCAGGCCTTTACTGTAGCACATAGTGGCAAAATATGGTAATAAATAGAGCAATAGTGCGAAGATGAACTATATAAGACCATAATCGCGCACAATAAGCATAATTTGCTATACTATACCTATGGCACAAACATTCTTTTTCTACGACCTTGAGACGAGTGGCTTCCGAGCGCAGACGGATCGGATTATGCAGTTTGCCGGGCAGCGGACAGATATGAATTTGCAGCCGATTGGCGAGCCATATAACTTCCGCGTGACGCTGAATGACGATACCCTGCCAAGCCCCGATGCCCTGATGGTGACTGGCATTACGCCGCAGAAGACGCTAGAGGAGGGCTATAGCGAGGCAGAATGTGCGCGGATGGTGAGCGAAGAGATCTTTACGCCAGGGACGATCGCTGTGGGGTTCAACAATGTGCGCTTTGACGATGAGTTTGTCCGCCATCTGCTGTGGCGGAACTTTTATGATCCATATGAGTGGAGCTGGAAGGATGAGCGGAGCCGCTGGGATATGCTCGATGTGGTGCGACTGACGCGGGCACTGCGGCCAGATGGCATTGAATGGCCGATGGATGAGAATGGCCAGCCTACCAACCGCCTGGAGCTCATTACTAAAGCTAATGGCATTGCACACGATAATGCACACGATGCCTTCGCTGATGTGGCCGCTCTGATAAAAGTAACAAAGCTAGTGAAGCGCGCTCAACCCCAGCTCTTTGACTATCTCCTTGCGATGCGCGACAAGAGGGCAGTGCAGCGGCTAGTCAATCTCGAGACGAAGCAGCCCTTCGTCTATACTAGTGGCCGCTACGATAAGCAGCATGCCAAGACGACCGTCGCCTTTCCGCTGGCACCAGCACCCAATAGCAATGTCTTGGTCTATGACCTGCGCTACGACCCAGCGCCGTTTGTGAACCTAAGCCAGCAGGAGCTTGCTAAGAAAATCTTTGCCACCTGGGAGGAGCGCCAAGCCGATGGCTTTGTGGCGCTGCCTGTCAAACCATTGCAATACAATCGTTGCCCAGCCGTTGCACCACTTGGTGTGCTAGAGCAAGGCGATGGCTGGAGTAAGATCCATCTCGAGGCGGCTGCTGTGGCGCGCCACCGCGATATTCTGCTTCATCACCCCGACTTTGCTGAGAAGCTCCGCACACTCTACGAAAAAAAGCGTGAGTACAAAAAATCGACCGACCCCGAAGGGCAGCTCTACGACAGCTTCGTCTCGGACGTAGACAAGGCGCACATTGCTGCAGTGCGCAGTGCCGATGCCAAGGCACTGGCAGACTTCCACCCAGCCTTTCGTGATGAGCGCCTGCCTGAGCTACTACTCCACTACAAGGCGCGTAGCTTCCCGCAGAGCCTCAGTGATGATGAGCAAGCCCGGTGGGAGCAATGGCGGAGCACCCACCTGCAGGCCCAGCTGCCGAGCTTTATGGCATCATTGCAGCGCCTGGCCAAGGCAGGCACAGCAGATGAATTTATCATGCAGGAGCTGCAGTTGTGGCTCGAGGCTGTGGTACCGGTGGATGACTAGGAAAGCCTTGAGCATCCAAAATCTTCACTTTCTCTATTGATTCTCTACTATTTCATTTGAGCAAGAGTAAGAAGCTGGTTGTCTAATCAGCTTTGAATCTGAGCAGCTACTGGTCAGTGAATGCCGACTCTTGTAATATTCTTGAGGAGAAAGCGGCGGGGAAGAGAACCACAAAAATTGGTGGGTAGCTCTTTGTGGATTAAACAGAAGAAGCGTTATATAACGATAAATTTTAAGACGCTTAATTGCGAGAGCGTAGATATTAGCCAGCTTGTCGAGGGCGCTGGCAGCGTGGGCAAATCCCTTGAATTTCGAACGTGTGCGAGGGCTCGGCGAGGTGATGAGCTTGAGCGATTGCCGCGATTAGCCGCTCGATCTCCTCATTCTCGGCAATATCAATCACCCGCCCACAGCGGCGGCACGTCGCGTGGTGATGATGACGAATAAAGACATCAGTCAGCTCGAGCTGGTACTTCCAGCCAATCGGTAATCGCTGGGCAATACCAAGCTGCTCAAACAGCTCTACACAGCGGTACACACTCACGCGGTCGGCCACGGCAGTGTACTCGGCAAGCTGGCGCATCGTGCATGGCCCGTGTTGATAGAGAGCACAAAATACTGCCCGCCGCACAGTAGTTACGCGGTAATGACGCTGGCGCAAGATAGTGGAAAATAGCTCGAGCGAATCATTCATACGAGCAATAGTGTAACACTTATTGCAACAAATTTGCAATAACCTAAGAGTCTCTTGTATCATACGACCCATGACACAGCAACCACTTATTATGATCACTGGCGCAAAAGTGACGCCAGCCAAACGGCACTTTATCTCGCAGTTTGGACAAATCGAGTATCTGACCTATCAAGGGCAACACTATAAAATGAACGCCGCCGCTGGCGTTGTGAAGCAGCTTACTGGGCAGTATGAGCTTTTGGTGGTAGGATACCAACCAGATGATGCGGCAATCTTTGCCGAGACGTGCGGCCTACCAACCAACCGCTTTATCCCAGCTGACCTGCGCCGCGCAACTGACATCGAGCGGACCGCGAGCCAGGCAGCAGCTCTCCAGCAAGAGCTGGATGTACCACTCTACGTTGTACACTATGGCGGGGCATCGGATACCAAGGCGGCATTGCCCCGCAATAGTCTCCTTGCCCATACCTGGGATATGGAGGCGGCGGCTATCCCTGATTTGGTAGAAAATAATTGCGTCACATTGGTCAAACTGTTGCAAGCACTGCGTCAGCACGGAGTATTTGCCCGCCAACCATACACCAAGGTTATGAGTATCACGGCTGCGGCAGCAGTGCGCGCCAAGGCTCATCTTGGCTTAGATGTAGCCCAGAAAGCAGCTGGCCATGGCTTGCTGCGCTCAATAGCCCTCGATCTTACGCCAGAGAATATCTTTATCACTGAGATCATGCCAGGCAGTACCGACACTGGATTTTTTGACAACGACTACACGATGGATGAGGCGATTCGCGTCACGCGCGACCTTGGCTATGACAAAACGCCAGAGACGTATCCACTCTTTACAGCCGAGCAAATCGGTGATGCGGTGAAGTATGTCGTCACTGCACAGTGCAATGTGCGCGAGATAGCCCTCTTGCCGTATGGACAGTTCCCACATCTTGGCGCGTAGTTGGCCGTACGTGTGGCTTTTGGCTCTTTGCTCTTTGCTCTGTAACAAACCTGCAATACTCGTGGTACAGCATTATAAAGAGTGGTGTTGCGGGGGTTACTAACACATAATAAGAATAATCATAAGGAGAAACAATGGAAAGATATAAACAGACACCATCGAATGATCATTCGCTTGAAGTGCTCGGGGTGCTTGGGCCGCTCGGTGCAGGTAAGACGACAACGCTCAATCAGCTGATCGAACGTGTACCGCTCGATACAAGCTACGCAGTCGTGGTAAATGACGTCGGTCAGGACAATGTGGACGCGAGACGGATTGCTCAGCACCCAGCTAATCGTAGTGAGCAGATTATTCCGCTCACGGCGGGCTGTATTGGCTGCTCGGATGCAACGCAGTTCCAGGCGGCGCTCGACCGTGTGCGCGATGCTGGAATAGACATGCTCTTTATTGAGCCAACCGGGATTGCGCCAGGGACGGAGATCGCTGAGGTGGTAGGCTCAAGTGGCTATGATTTCTCGGCCCTTGCCTTGGTTAACGCACGAACAGCATCACGCGACATGCATTATCAAGTGCTACCGAGCCAATTGGCGGTGGCAGACATTGTTGGTATAACGCACACTCCAAATGATAGAGCAGCACTCACAGTGATCGATTCTGTGCTCGAGCAATTACCTGCCTTGCCACCCGAGGTAGCTGTTGAGCTCATTCGCCCCGGTAGTACAGACTATGCAGAGGTGCTGGCGAGGTTGCGCGGCGTAGAGCGGCAACTTCACCTTGGTCAGCGAGCAGTTGCCCAGGTGTGCGGCAACCACTGCCATGACCATCATCACAGCCATGACCATTGCGATCACGACCACAATGTAAGTGCACAATCATTTGCTTTGCGCGGTGATGTTACCTCCGCACAGCTGCGCGATTTCCTTATGCCGCTCACCCAAGACTCGAGCGCGCCACTTCTGCGGGCTAAGGGTGTGGCAGCTGGCAAGCGCTTCGATCTCGTGGGTGATGAGTGGAATGAGCAACCTGAGCCAGAAGGTGCGCCGCGTATCAATGTGATATTTGGTGGGCATATGCCGCAGCATGTGGCGACAACAATGCAAGCGTTTGCCTGCCAGGAGACGATGACGGTGCAAGGGACGAAGAAAGACATCGTTGCTTCGGTGCGTGAGCTGCCGCTGGCCGACCGCATTGCGATTATCGAGCAGCGAGTCCAGCAATACCCCGCACCGATTAGCCCGGTGCATGGTGAGTTGATCACTGATTGTGAAGCAGATGAAGGCTACGAAATTGCCTTTTGGCGTCAGTCTGATGATATTCCGGATAATATCAAGCGCCAAGCTCTAGAGCACTATCTGGCGTTTCGCCTAGCCGGTCTGAGTGAGCTGCAAACACACCCTGAAGCGATTGCACATGATGACGAAAAACGTGCTTATTGGCAGCGGCGCTATGGTGCAACGCTCGGCTGGAACTACTACCATCTCACCGATATGATCGATCCAGCTATGCAACAGCACATAACGGCCGCGCAGCCAGCTCAGCTGCTGTGTGAAGGGTTTATGGCGCTCGAGCGTCTTACCTTTGATGAAGGTAGGGCAGAGGAAAAGCCAGAATTTGTCAGTGCGGTGCTGCGTGCGGCGCTGGCAGCAGAAGATGTGACTAGCGAGCAATGCCAGGCGGTGCTGCGCCGCGGCCAGCTTCTCTCGGCGCAGCATCCGGAGTATGCACAGCGGTGGCAACAAGCAGCTGCTTCTCTTGAGTGAGTCATATGAAGACTTTTGCGTAGCCTAACTCATCCCATATAAAACACCCCAGCCATCCCCTGGGGTGTTTTGTGTTGAAATTGGCTTGGCCTGAGCTTATTTTTTGATAAGCTTGAGGATAACCAGCAGTACAACTGCGCCAAAGAAGGCGGTCAGTAGGCTAGCGAAGTTAAAGCCAGTTAGCACATCGGCACTGCCGCCCATCAGGCTTACCAGCCAGCCACCCAGCATTGCGCCGATGATACCAACGATGATGTTGGTCAGTGCGCCTGAGTCTTCACCTTTATTTACCACCTTGGATGCCAGCCAGCCGGCAAGACCACCGATGATAAGCCATACAAGTATAGTCATAGTTGATTGTCTCCTTATCAATAATATTGTTATGATAGTATATCATAGTTGGGGAGTAAAAGCTATTAGGACGCCTGCGGGCTGAAGGTGACTCGCCCGTCAGCTGCCTTCGCTACCACCGTCATACCTTCGTGGATGCGCCCATCGATCAGCTCCAGCGCCAGCGGGTCAAGAATACGCTTTTGCACCAAACGCTTGAGTGGCCGGGCGCCAAAGCTTGGGTCGTAGCCATCCCGGGCCAGCATGTCGTGGACGCTCTCGTCAAACGCCAGCGTGATATCGCGGCTGTCTTTGACGTGGCGGGCAACGCGCTCCAGCTGCACGTCAACGATGGCCCGCATGGCTTGCTCGTGAATACGGTCGAAGATCACGATATCGTCGATACGGTTGAGAAATTCTGGGCGGAAATGCTGACGCAGCACCTCGAGCATTTTATTGTCCAGCACAGACAGGTCATCGCCGGTAAAGTCCATAATCATCTGCGAGCCAACATTGCTCGTCATGATAATAATGGTGTTGCTAAAGTCGATCGTCCGGCCTTGGCCATCAGTCAGGCGGCCATCGTCCAGCACCTGGAGGAGCACGTTAAAGACGTCGGGGTGGGCCTTCTCGATTTCGTCAAACAGTACCACGCTGTAGGGGCGACGGCGCACTGCTTCGGTCAGTTGCCCGCCTTGGTCGTAGCCAACGTAGCCTGGTGGCGAGCCAATCAGGCGGGCGACGGCGTGGCGCTCCATGTATTCACTCATATCGATGCGGATCATGGCGTGCTCATCGTCGAATAATTCGCGGCACAGGCTGCGGGCTACCTCTGTTTTGCCCACCCCGGTTGGGCCAAGGAAGAGGAAGGAGCCAATTGGCCGATTGGTATCACTGAGCCCAGCGCGTGAACGGCGAATGGCGCTCGCCACAGCGGCCACGGCGCGGTCTTGGCCGATGACTTGGCGGCCGATTGAGTCTTCAAGCTTGGTTAATTTACTCGATTCGCTTTCCATCAGCCGCTCGACGGGGATGCCCGTCCAGCGCGCCACTACGCTGGCGATGTCATCAGGCGTGACTTCTTCGCGCAGCAAGCGGTCGGCTGGTGGGATGGCGGCTAGCTCCTGGCGAGCGCTGGCGAGCTTTTTCTCCAGCTCTGGCATATCGCCGTATTTGATACGGCTTGCAGTAGCGAGATCCGCGTCGCGTTCAGCGATTTCTAGTTGTGAGCGCAGACTGTCCATTTTTTCGGCAGCGGTGTTGACAGTCTGCAGGATATTCTTTTCGTGCTGCCATTTGCTGTCAATCGCCTTAGCCTGAGCCCGGAGGTTAGCGATCTGCTGCTTGATTTCTGCTTTGCGGGCTTTGGCGTGGTCGGATTTGTCTTTTTTGAGCGCGGCCTCTTCAATCTCCAGCTGCAAGCGGCGGTTATTGAGCCGATCTAGGCTAATCGGCACGCTCTCTAGCTGCATCTTCAGGGCACTGGTGGCTTCATCCAGCAGGTCAACTGCCTTATCAGGCAAAAAGCGATCAGGTAAGTAGCGAGTGGAAAGCCGCGCTGCTGCTACAATCGCATCATCAGCGATCTTGACGCCGTGGTGGACTTCGTACTTTTCCTTGAGGCCACGCAAGATAGCGATGGTGTCGTCAAAGCTCGGCTCGCCGACGTAAACTGGCTGAAAGCGCCGCTCCAGGGCTGCATCCTTCTCGACATGCTGGCGGTACTCGGCCAGCGTGGTGGCACCAATCATATGGAGTTTGCCGCGGGCCAGGGCAGGTTTGAGCATATTGCCGGCGTCCATACTGCCTTCGCCTTTGCCGGCGCCGACCATGGTGTGAATTTCATCGACGAAGAGAATGATCTCGCCGGCCGCTTCCTCTACCTCTTTGAGTACACCCTTGAGGCGCTCTTCAAACTGGCCGCGGAAGCTCGCGCCGGCTAGCAAGCTGGAGATCTCCAGGCTAATCAGCCGCTTGTCTTTCAGCGACGCCGGTACGTTCCCCTTGACGATGCGCTGCGCCAAGGCCTCGACGATGGCCGTTTTGCCGACACCCGGCTCGCCGATCAGCACCGGGTTATTCTTGGTGCGTCGGCTGAGGATCTGCATGGTGCGGCGAATCTCTTCATCCCGGCCAATGACTGGGTCGAGCTTACCCTCACGCGCCAGTGCCGTGATGTCCGTCCCAAACTGCTCGAGTGGCTTTTGGTTACTTTGTTGATTCATGTTTGGTGGCATATATCCCTCCTTGTAGTTATATAGTGCGGGCAACAGAACGCCCGGTGAGTTACTTAAAAACGGGTGGCCGATCGCGCTGGGTATCAGCCGCGTGGCCTATTGGTATAGTAACAAATTAGCACTCTCGATGCAAGAGTGCTAATTGACAGAGTTTTGATAGGTGTGCTTGATTTGCTTAGCACTGCTTTCTTAGCGTCAAGAGCGTATACCCATAAGAGTAATATAAGACATTGATAGTTTCAGCAGCTCACCCTTCTGAGTGAGATCAAAAGGATATAGCAGCAATCAGTCTCCATTCTTTTGTGTATAATAGACGCCATGGCAAACATATATTTTACTCGGGCAATCCAACCAGATAATGACCACCCCCATTTCTTAGCCAAAGCACTCATTGTTGATGCGACTGGCAAAATTCTCGTCCTTGAGCGCAGTAGTACGCATCCGCTCTTTCCGCATGGTGCCGACCTGCCTGGTGGCATAGTCGAGCCTGGCGAGACACCACTAGAGGCGGCGCGGCGGGAAATAGAAGAAGAGACTGGCCTTAGCTTTGCGCCGAGCCAGTTGAGCGTGGCCTTCGAGCACGTACTGCCACACCCTGATGGCCAGCGGCTGAGCTATATGTGCTATGCGGCACTGGTTGATGGCGATGCGCCAGAAATTACCCTCAGCTGGGAGCACAGTAGCTACCAATGGCTCACACCAGATGACCTGATGCAGCAGCCCATTACGCCACAAACCGACTATCCCTTTGCGGCGGCGGTGCATTATATCAGCTCATTGCGGCACTACGCCCAGCAGGAACGACCTGAACTGCTGTAACCGGTGAATGATAAAGGAGTATGTATGGAGTACGTAAAAAGCAACAGACCTGCTATTGCCGTTGATCTTGATGACGTTGTTTTCCCTTGTGCTGAAGGGCTAGTAGCGGCATATAACGAGTATTACGGTACCAACTTTCGACCTGATATACCACAATCGACCTGGGACGTATCACAAGAAGAAGTGCAGGAGCGATTTAATGGATTGCAACTAGGGACGACGCCAGGCATGGTGAAGCCTGGTTGGTTTGAGGAGATGCAAGTCCCAGACATAGAGACAATCGAGGCGTTGCGAAGACTAGCGGCCACGTATCGACTCTATGCAGTCTCGGCTCGGCACTATGGCCTGGCAGATGTGACACAGCAGAGTATCGAAAAGTATTTGCCTGGTGTCTTTGAGCAGGTTATTTTGACGCGGCGGCCAGTCGAAACCGAGGATAGCATCAAGATGATGACTGACTCCAAGACAGAGATATACCGGCAGTACAATATGACGGTTGCAATTGATGACTCGCCATATCATCTTGAGCGTGGCCTCGCAGGAGATGATGCACCGCTTGGCTTGGCAATTTTATTTGGCGAACGGCCATGGCATCCAGGCGCTACGATCGACGATCCGCGCGCTATTGAGTGCCGCACCTGGGCGGAGGCGGAAGAGGCTATTGCCCGGTATTTCGCTCGGTAAATTTGAGTGAGAAACATCTGGCTCTGGATAATACACTGATTGCCTTGCAATCTGTATGTAGGATGGGCTACTATATTTTCTATGAATCTAACGATGAAACTAACGAGACTCTTGAAAGTTCTCTGGCCAGTACTGCTCTGTGCAGTGGTGTGGCAGCTACTGCAGTTTGCTCCGGCAGACCAGTGGTGGTGGCTACAAAAAGCAATGAGCCCACTCACGACGACGATGATTTTTCTTGCAGTTTGGCGCTATAGCGATCGGCAGCAGCCAACGACGTGGCTCCTTCTTGTGGCGCTTGTGCTGTTTGCTGTGGCTGACTCGCTGGTGGCGTTCTTGCCCTTCTCGCATCTCATCGTTGGGCTGGGGGTGTCTTTGCTGGCGTATCTGGTGCTCTGTGTTATAAATTTGTGGCGCCTCATCTTTGCCCTTGCGAAGGGAGCTGCCAGGCGCATAAATTGGGTATTGCTGCTAGCTACCTTCATGGGCAATGCAATAATGGTATATTCGACACTGTACAATGTGTTGCCGCGTGTAGGAAGCCCGCTCCTTGCTGGAGCAATAAAAGTATATGCTGCTGTACTTATAGTACTGATGACGAGTGGGGCAGCGGCAGCTCTAACAGACTATCGGCTACGGTGGAGCGTGGGTAGTTGTAATGGGACAATACTTGCCGCCTCGGAGTCGGCCCTTGCGCTGCAGCTCTTTGGTAAAGCATCTGAGGCATGGATTATCTATAGTATTATGCCATTGTATTGGTGTGGCCTCGTCTCCTATGTTGCGGCAAGCCGACCAAAGAAGGAGCGGCTTACATCGCGAGTGTAGCGCCCTAAAAGATGCGGGGAGGCTCAGTTGGCTTCTTACACAAATCTAGTATCTCGCCAGTATACATGCTACAATGAGACGATATGTCGGAGCAGATACGGATTATTGGGGCGCGCCAGAATAACCTCAAAGATGTCAGCGTAACCATTCCGCGCGATCAGTTTGTGGTGGTGACGGGCTTGAGTGGTAGTGGTAAGTCGAGCCTCGTC
The DNA here is from genome assembly GCA_937898545.1 of uncultured Candidatus Saccharibacteria bacterium. Classification (GTDB taxonomy): domain Bacteria; phylum Patescibacteriota; class Saccharimonadia; order Saccharimonadales; family Saccharimonadaceae; genus Saccharimonas. The sequence continues at coordinate 95,906 of CALEJV010000003.1, forward strand.
TTTGATACGATCTACGCTGAGGGGCAGCGCCGCTATGTGGAGAGTTTAAGCAGCTATGCCCGGCAGTTCCTTGGCATTATGGACAAGCCCGACGTCGACTCCATTGATGGCCTGAGCCCCAGTATTAGCATCGACCAAAAGTCGACGAGCCGCAACCCGCGCTCCACTGTGGCTACAGTGACGGAGATTTACGATTATTTGCGCCTGCTCTTTGCTCGGGTAGGGGTGCCACATTGCCCGGCTCTTATGCCCGATGGCACGCGCTGTGGCAAGCCTGTCCAGCGCCGGACAGCTCAGTCTATTATCGACGAGATTATGAAACTTCCTGAGGGGAGCAAACTTATGTTACTGGCACCGATCGTGAGCCAAAAGAAAGGGGAATTTGCCCACATCCCCGAGCAGTACATGCGCAGTGGCTTTGCGCGGGCTCGGGTGGATGGTGTGGTGTATGCGCTTGATGAGTTCCCGGAACTACAGAAGAGTTATAAGCATGATATTGAACTGGTGGTCGATCGTGTCGTGATGGCACCAACGATGATGAGTCGCATCTCGCAGTCGGTTGAGCAAGCGCTGGAGCTTGCGAGTGGGGTCGTGCAGGTGTTAGACGCCACGAGTGGCGAGATCACGACGTATAGCCAGCGCTATGCCTGTATGGATCACCCAGGCGAGGATATCCCCGAGCTCGAGCCGCGGCTCTTTAGTTTCAACGCGCCGCAGGGAGCGTGTCCGGTTTGCACGGGCCTCGGTACACGTCTGGAAGTTGACCCGGAGCTCATCCTTAACCCCAATCTGACGATTGCCGAGGGAGCGATCCGCCCCTTCAACCGCTTCAACGCCGAAGCGTGGTACATGAAGCGCCTCGCCGCGGTGGCTGAGGAGCACGGTTTTAGCTTGCACGTACCCGTCAAGGAACTGGGTGATGATGCCGTGCAGAAGGTACTGTATGGCACAGGCAAGCAAAAGTATCGCATCCACCTCAGCGGTAATCGCTATTACGACTCAACCTACGAAGGAGTCATCCCTAACCTCGAGCGTCGCCATCGCGAGACCGATAGTGAGTTTATGCGCAAAGATATCGAGCGCTTCATGCGGGAGCGGAAGTGTACGGCCTGCAAGGGTGCGCGGCTCAAACCAGTGGTGCTGGCAGTGACAGTCAATGGCCTCTCCATTATGGATATTTGCAATCTCGACGTCGCCAATGCGCTGGATATGATAGGCCAGCTGGAATTTACTGCGGAACAGCAGCACATCGTTAAGCTTGTTGTCAAAGAGATCATGGCGCGGCTGGGCTTTATGAACAATGTTGGGCTCAGCTACCTCGAGCTAGGGCGAGCAGCCAACACGCTCAGCGGTGGTGAGGCGCAGCGTATCCGCCTCGCGACGCAAATTGGTAGTGGCCTGCAGGGGGTGCTGTATGTGCTGGATGAGCCATCGATTGGCCTCCACCAGCGGGACAACGATCGCCTCATCCAGACGCTCAAAAATCTACGCGACCTAGGTAATACCGTACTGGTGGTAGAGCATGACGAAGATACGATTGCGGCGGCTGACTATCTGGTGGATGTTGGGCCGGGTGCTGGCGTGCACGGTGGGGAAATCGTGGCATGTGGCACGCCAACAGAGGTAGCACGCATGCCACAAAGCATCACTGGTCGATATCTGTCTGGTGCGGAGAAGATCCCAGTGCCAGCGCAGCGCCGCCCGATTGAGCAGGGCCGTGCACTAATAATCCGCGGGGCACGCGAGAATAATCTCAAGAATATCGACGTCACTATCCCGCTTGGCGTCCTCACACTGGTGACAGGGGTGAGTGGTAGTGGCAAGTCGACGCTCGTCAATAGCATTCTCGCGAGCGAGCTCACTGCCCGTTTACATCGCGCCCAAGCAGTGCCAGGTGCACACGATGCAATCGATGGGGTCGAGCAGCTCGATAAAGCAATTGTTATCGATCAGTCGGCGATCGGCCGCACTCCGCGCTCCAACCCCGCTACCTATACCGGTGTCTTTACACAGATTCGCGAGCTTTTTGCGGGCACGCCCGAGGCGAATATTCGCGGCTACAAGCCAGGGCGCTTTAGCTTTAATGTTAAAGGTGGGCGCTGCGAGCATTGTCAGGGCGATGGCGTTATTAAGATAGAGATGCATTTCTTGCCTGATGTCTATATTCAATGCCCTGAGTGCCATGGCAAGCGCTATAATCGTGAGGCGCTTGAGATCACCTACAAAGGTAAGACGATTAGTGACGTCCTGGATATGACGGTGGAGCAAGCCTGTGAGTTCTTCGCTAACATTCCTGCGATTGCTCGCAAGTTGACGACGATCAACGAAGTGGGCCTTGGCTATATTAAGCTCGGCCAGCCCGCCACGACCTTTAGCGGCGGCGAGGCACAGCGTATCAAGCTTGCTACCGAGCTGAGTCGGCGCACGACTGGCAAGACGCTCTATATTCTCGATGAGCCGACCACCGGGCTGCATACAGCCGACGTTAAGAAGCTACTCGAGATTCTCCAACGCCTCGTAGCGGGTGGCAACAGTATGGTTATCATTGAGCATAATCTTGAGGTTATCAAGTGCGCCGACCATATCATCGACATGGGCCCCGAAGGCGGGCAGGGCGGCGGCACCGTCATCGCCAGTGGTACACCTGAGGAAGTCGCGCATAACCCAGCATCGTTTACGGGGAAGTATTTGCGGCCGCTCTTGGGCTAAGGTAAATCTGTAAGTCCAGTACTTTTTGCTGTACCGAAATTCCCTAGTTAAGGCTGCGTGAGGTTCTTTAAATCAAGAAAGGAGGCTGAGAGCTTAGGAGTTAACCACTTGCCATTATTGCTGATTGAGCAGTGGATTTAATTCACGACAGAATTTCATACTACTTCGCTCATCGCGAACGCGCGGTGGAAGGAGTTTCGCGAGACTTCTGGCGTATAATTCGCCGCCGTCAGAGTCCGGTTGCTCATGACGTGTTACAGCTCCGTCTTGATAATAGAATTTCCACACATCGCAAAACCCTGATGGATACTCGTGCTTCTTCTCACGGCAACTCACGCCAGCGTAGATTACCTCACTATTGTGAGCAAAAACGTACGTTTTGCATGTTTCGCCCTGGCGGATCTGTGCCAGATAGCGTTCGGTCATTTGGCGTGCCGGTGCGTCGTTGCCATACGCTAGGCCATCCGTCCACCACCAATAGACTGCGAACCCGCCCGCAACCAGTGCCAGAAACAGTACAAGGAGAATGAGTCGTTTGATGCGAATGTGCGGGAGAAATGGTAGCTTCATAACTATATAATACCGCGTAGTAAGGGATAATGCAAATTTGCTTGCTATCAGTAATCGGCAACAGTATCCGCGCTATGACTCTTGAGGCATGATAGGATAATGAGAGTAATATATACGTATAAAACCAAGGCAAAGTTTATCCACTATGAAATCAAAACAGCCACAACCTGATGGGCAATCATATCGCACCGCTATCCTTCGCTATGCCCAGCGCGATCAAGCGATGCGCCAGCAGTACTTGGCCGATGGTGGGGTGTGGGATGCATCGCTTGATGCTGAATCGACTGAATTTTTGCGTACGATTGTGGCGGCAATTGGTTGGCCAACAATACGTATGGTGGGTAAGGAGGCTTCGGCCGCGGCGTGGTTGCTACTGCAGCATTCGCCAGATATCGACTTTATGGAGCACTGCCTTGAGCTGATGAAGGCAGCGTCACGTGGCGAGGTCGCGCTGCGCGATATCGCCTTCCTCGAGGATCGGGTGTGTTTGCTACGTGGTCGGCCACAGATATATGGCTCGCAGTTTCAGGGGCGGGGTAAAACCCTTCGTCTCTATCCAGTTCAAGATACTGAGCGGCTTGATGAGCGCCGTGCAGCGATGGGTTTGCCGCTATTTGCAGAGTACGAAAAGCAGATTCGTCAGATGTATGGCGATGAGCCGCTGGCTGCCAGATAAGAGGCGCAGCACAACAATATTGGATAATCGAACAAAGCCAAAGCAAAGAGCCAGCTACTCATACGCTGACTTTTTTACACAAATAGTGTGTTAAATAAAAAATGTACTGAGGTTATTTCTTTGTTCGCTTGCCCTTACTGAGTAGGACAGAAAATTGGTACTTGAGCTTATCGCGAGTCGATTTTTGTTTGAGCGCATGGATAGCCATCGGCGCCACAGAGATGAGGATAATAATAATTGCAGCGACCTCAATATTAACCCCAGCTTTGGTGAGGATTGCGCCTGCAAAGTAGCCAAGATAGGTGAATATGGCGGCCCATAGCGCACCCCCGACGATATTAAACAGGAGGAACGTATTGTAATGCATCTTGCTCGCGCCAGCCACAATTGGGGCAAAGGTGCGCACAATGGGTACAAAGCGCGCCAGGACAATGGTTAGTGAGCCATGCTTTTGGTAAAATTGCTCGGCCTGCTCGAGGTATTTTTTCTTAAAAAAGCGCGAGTTGGGCTTGAGAAAAAGCTTGCGCCCGACTTTGTGACCAAAGGCGTAGCCAGTGCTATCGCCCAGGATTGCCATAAGAGCGATCGCTGCAACAAAGAGATGAATATTGAGTGGGTGGCCAAACAGGCGAAGGATCTCTTGATTCACCATATAGCCTGCCGTAAAGAGGAGACTATCCCCTGGCAAGACAAAGCCGATCAAAAGGCCAGACTCTGCATAGACCACGAGCAAAACCGCGGCAATGCCGAGGCCAGTAATTGCATGTATAAGTGATTCCATCGCGCTTTAGTATACCATACTTTGCTCGGGGAAGGGAGTTCTTTGCTGCTTTTGGCCCACCTGGCACAAAAATGCTATACTAAAGAGGCAATATTACTTAACTCCGGAAACATATCCGAAAGGAGAACTATGGGAGATAAGATAACACTAAGGATCGAGACACGATCAATTCACGGTAAGAAAGTTCGTCAATTGCGCCGCCAGGGCATAACGCCAGCGGTGGTGTATGGTGCTGGTATGGATGCTGCTGATGTGCAGGCACCAAGTAGAGAGATAGCAAAGGTTGTCGCAGCAGCTGGCCGCCACACCCCAATTCATTTGACAGGGGTTAAGCGGCGCATTGCGCTTATCAAGAGTATTGACTACGACCCAACGCGAGTGGGCGTGATTCGCCACATTGCTCTACATGCGGTGCGCGCAGACGAGCCGGTTACGGCAGAGGTGCCAGTGCGCCTTATTGGTATAGGTGAGTCTGAAGCTGAGAAGAATGGACTGGTCGTGCTGCAGGCAATTGAGAAGGTTGAAGTGAAGGCCTTGCCGATGGATTTACCTGAAACGCTTGATGTGTCGGTGCTTGGTCTAGCCAGTGAGGGTGACCGCGTGACAGTGGGCGACATCACACTACCTGAGGGTGTTGAACTGGTCGAACACGACGATGGTCGTGAAGGTACTGCCGATGATGACGTGACGGTGAAGGATCTCGTCATTGCGAGTGCCTACGAGCCAAGTGTACTTGCTGCCGCTAATGAAGCTGCCGCTGGTGCCGCTGAAAACGCGGATGCTGAAGACGTTGCAGCCGAGCAGGGTAGCGACGATGCAGCAGCATAGCACCTAGCAAGAGATCCTCAGCCAAGTAGCACTTGCAAGAGCGATCAATCATAAAAGAAACCAGTCGTGTGAGGCTGGTTTCTTCCGCTATGCTGGCCGTAATTATGCAGTCGCTACACCGCGAGGAATCCGCCATCCACCACAATCTCCGCCCCATTGACGTACTGGCTCATTGGCGTACCAAGCCACAGTGCAGTGCAGGCAACGTCGTCGGGCTGGCCCAGATTCTTGGCAGGAAGGCGGAGATTGTAGGTGAGGCCAGTCTTGATGATGGAGAAGTCGAGCTTCTTGAGCGCCGCAAGCCCCATTTTCTGAGCACCTGGTGTGCTGATACCGCCCGGCAAAATGGTATTTATCTTCCAACCACTCCGCCCAAAGTCTTTGACGAGCCCACGGCTCAGCGCGAGAACACTGGCCTTGCTCATGGCGTAGAGCGTCATGTCGTAGGTCATACCTTTGAGGGCTTCAATGGAGCTGATATTGATGATAGTGCCTGGTGCTGTGCGGCGAGCAATCATTTCTTGACACATGGTGAGCACTGCCCGGGTGTTGATCTGGATTGTTTTGTCGAAGGTTGCCTGGTCGATATCAGCGAGCTTGACTGGTGCAAAAATACCGGCGTTGTTGATGAGAATATCTGGCGTTGGGGTGATATCGTGCCACAGCGCGGTGATAGCGTTGTGGTCGGAGAGGTCCACGATGTACGTTGTGACGGCGGCGTCAAATTGCTCACGCAGCTCGGTAGCGGTTTGCTGCAGTGCGTCGGCATCGCGGTCGATAAGCTGGAGGGTGGCACCAGCCTCGGCATAGCGCCATGCGATCGCCTTACCAATGCCCATCGCGGCACCAGTGATGAGCACCGTCTTGCCGGTCAGTTTCAGTAATTCGTGCAGGGGAGTTTGATGTGTTGTCATGTCATTAGTATAGCATAACCAGTATGACTCGGGTTAGTTATATCTATTGCAAGAGTTTACATCTTAGACGTTGAGCTCTATGCGTATAATATACGATATGGTATTCATCAAACGGATTAATTTCTTAAAATGAACACTGGAAGCAGAGGGCGCTCGCACTAAACATATAGGGTTTGGAAAATAATCGAAGAAAAGCATTGTCTTTTTATTGTAAATGAATTACAATAGCTGCATGGAGCAAGCAGTACAGCGCCGGACAACGAAATACACCGATCGAGTGATCGCGATTCTTCGCCAGCTGCAGCATGCCACCAACGCCGAGATTGCGGCCGCGCTACGCCACGACTACCCCCGTGTCAGCGCGACCACAGTACACCGCATCACCCAGCGGTTGCAGGCGGATGGGGTAATTGGTCTTGCACCAGCAACGGCGCACGGCTGCCTGCGCTACGATAGCAGTCCTGTGCTGCATGACCACTTTGTCTGCAGCTCCTGCGACGGCCTACACGATATCACCATCGCGCCAGCGCTGCGGTGTGAGCTTGTGCGGCAGGTAGCAGACTGCCTTGTCGATGGGCCGCTCATCATCACTGGCACATGCCATCCCTGTCATCGCGATAACCATAATTTATAAGGAGAAAAATCATGGCACTATACAATACCACTACCAAGCAAGAATTTGAGGAACACGCTCTCCAGAGCGAGCGGCCAGTGCTGGTCGACTTTTGGGCACCGTGGTGCCCACCGTGCCGCGCAATGGCACCACTGCTTGAGCAGATTGCTGAAGAGACGGAGTTCGACGTCGTCAAGGTTGATACCGAAGCAAGCCAAGACAATGCAGCGCTTGCCTTGCAGCACCAAGTGCAGAGTATCCCTAACATGAAGATCTTCAAGAGTGGTGCTGTGGTGGCAGAGCTGGTTGGCATGAAGCCAAAGCAAGTACTGGTCGACGCTCTGCAACAAGCAGACGCCTAAATTTACTCTCTAACAGATTTCCTCCTCAGGACCGGTACAGATGTGTTGGTCCTTTTGTTATGGAGTGTTTTGCTTTCGCTAGCAGCAAGCCCATTAAGCTGGTTTGTCTATTGCTGGATCAAATAACTCTAGGTAGGAGTGCAAGGTAAAAAGTAGATAATCACAACATATCTGGTATACTATAGGGGCACAAGCAATAGGTAAAACTAACAAGGAGATCGTGTCATGAAAAGAGTAAAAAAGGTTCTACTTGGCATAGTTATAGTGATTATATCGATAGTAGTCATTATAAGTATTTTGTATTGGGTAAATAGTGCTGAAGGCGAGCGTTTATCTAAGGTGAAGCAGCGTACTTATGATCAACATAGCTATCTCAAGGGGTTAAACCGTGATGATATTGCGAAAAGTTCTCTGCCAGGCGTAACGATATCGCCAATCAACAACCAGCATATCAATGGCTATCACTTTAAGCCTCAGCAGATAAAACACAAGGGGTCGATCATATTATTTGGAGGCAGCGAAGGATCAGTCAGTCCAAATACGGCAGCACTATTGTCTCTGAACGGTTACGAAGTATTTGCAATGTATTTCTTCGGTAAAGGGAACCTCCAAAAAGAATTAATGCGTGTGCCGCTAGAGCAGTTTGAACACATTAAGGCGTACATCTCAGCGAATACTCAGCAGCCAAAACCTCTAACGGTAATTGGTACGTCGAAGGGTGCTGAGCTTGGTCTACTCCTTGCTTCGTATTATCCAAATGATATTGATAACTTAGTGCTGTACTCGCCCTCAGCGTATGTGTGGCAGGGCCTGTCGATGGATTATTCAAATGTACAGTCATCATGGACATATAAAGGTAAGGACTTGCCCTTCTTGAAATTAAGTGATGCATCAGGTTCGGCGACGGCAGGATTCTTCGCTGATATGATTATTGGGCGGCCAAGAGAATTTGCGACTATGTACGAGAGCATTATCCAGCGAGCCACTAATAAATCAGAGGCTACTATTCCAACGAATAATGTTAGAGCTAACTTGCTTATGTTTGCTGGCGGCAAAGATAGTGTATGGCCATCGGCGACGATGGCGCAAACCATCAAGCAGCATTATCCGCGTTCGAGCCGCCTTGAGGTGTATCCAAATGCTGGCCATGTATTCTTCGGCCCACCTGTTATCCGTGGTATGCGAGCTGGAGGAGAATATGACGCGAACGAAACAGCGAAAACACAGAGTGATGCAATTCTTCTCAAACAGCTTGACTCGTGGACGAAAGACAACGAGCAGAAGGCATAAATATCTAGTTAGGTATTAGAAAAATACCGTTTCGCTTGTTGAATCATATATGCTCCAATATCTCCTTGGCCAATGATGCGGTTTACATCGTTGATATCAACAAGGGTATGTGCAATGATATCACCACCAGGATCGTGAGTAAACTCGCCAATTTTCTTGAGCTTTGTATAGACACGAAACTGGTACACGCGCGTGCCGTTTGGCTCAAGGCAGCACTGGTATCCGAGTGGTTGCCATTCAATAACGCGCATGTTGCACTCTTCTACCATCTCTCGTGTGATGGTTTGCTCAATTGTCTCTCCAGATTCAGTTTTACCGCCAGGGAGATTATAGCTCTTCTTGACTGCATTATAGACGAGCGGAACGGAACCAGCTAAATCACCGATCGTATAGACTTGTTGCCAGGGGAGATCGGGTATAGCAGATTTTTGTCGTATAGTACACCAAGAAACAAAAATGGTTTTGCCGCCATACTGAAAGGAAGATGATATATCGTATACCATAGACAAAACTATATTACGAAACGGAAAAAGATAAAATAGCTTTTGATAGCTACTTTCGTGTATACTATGCACTAAAGAATGCGTCAAGAAAAAACACTCCTACCAATCTGTCAAGCGGGCGATCCGGTGCTGCGTGAGAAAGCGAGGCACGTGAGCCGCGAAGAGATCACCACACCAGCGGTGCAGCAGCTTATTGCAAATATTGAGCACACCGTAGCGGAGAGAGACTACGGCGTTGGGCTGGCTGCACCCCAAGTGGGGCAGGCCTTGGCGCTGAGCGTGATTGCTATCAAGCCGACGCCAAACCGCCCAGACCGCGAGCCATTTGAGCAAGTTATTATCAATCCATCATACACCGGCATTGGCCAGACAACGGGTATGTGGGAGGGCTGCGCCAGTGGCGATGAGGGGCGGCTCTTTGCGCAGGCGCAGCGCTACCAACAGATCAATGCTCAGTGGGATGATGAGTGGGGTGAGCATCATACTGCGGTGCTGGATGGCTTTGTTGCTCATGTCTTTCAGCACGAGGCTGACCACTGTGAAGGCATACTTTTCTTTGACCGGGTGGCAGATACGACGACCTACATGACGGCAGCAGAGTATCGCAAGCGTGTTGTGGGGCGGTAGTTGCATTTAAGCTTCGCTCATTTCCTCTCAAGATCAGTGATTATTCGCTAAAAACGATTGCTTAACTTGCTGGTAGGCGTCGCGGAATGGCACGCCTTTTTCCACCAATTCGTTAATCTTGGCGACGGTGTAAAGTTCATCGGTCATCGCCTCAGCCAATCGGTCAGTGTTGGCTTCCAGCTCGCTCACGCAGAGTGCCAAGACCTCCAGCGTGTCGAGTGCTGACATGAAGGCGTCCATGGTGATTTTTTTAGTTAGTTGTAGGTCACGGTGATAACCACTGCCAGCACCCGTCGAAATAGCTTGGAGCTGCAAGGCGTAGTTCGGATAGGCATGAGCAGTGGCACGCATGATCTCAAAGACGTCGTAGTTACGTTTGTGCGGCATGATGGACGAGCCGGTAGTCATGGTGACGGGCAGTTTGAAATAATTAAACTCCTGCGAGGTAAATAGCAATATGTCTTCAGCAAATTTGCCAGCGAAGACCATGATTGGGTTGAGCGCCTGTACGGCAATCAGTTCAAACACGCCGCGCGACAGGCCGCAGTACATGGGGTTTTCCTGCACTTTGGCGAAGCCTAGTTCGCTCGTTGTCATCTGGCGGTCAAGTGGTAGGGTAACGCCAAAGCCAGCAGCACTACCCAGCGGGTTTTGGTCGATGGTGGCAATGCTGTGTGCGACCAGTTGCTGGAGGTCATGAAACGCATCGTGATATGAGCCAAGCCACATACCGACGGTAGTAGGCATAGCCTTTTGGGTGTGGGTGTAGCCAGGCATTTCGGTCTGGCCAATGACGGCAATTTTGCCAGCATAGGCCTGAGCGACTGCTTCCAACTTGTCCGCTACTGCTTCAAGTTCCGTTTTGATGAACAGTCGCATCATCACCAAGGCTTGGTCGTTGCGACTTCGGCCGGTGTGAACCTTTTTGCCAATCGGTCCGAGTTTTTCTGTTAGATATAGCTCAATGGCAGTGTGGCCATCTTCGTGTTCGCTGGTGAGGGTGAAGGTGCCGGTTTTCCACTCGTTGAATAGCTCGTCCAAGGCCACTGCCAATTGTTGATATTCATCGCTAGTCAGCACGCCAATTTTTTCTAGCATGTGAGCGTGCGCTTTGGTCGCAGTGATGTCGTGACCGAGTAAGTACTGGTCCAATACCTGATCATCGCCAACAGTGTATGCCTCGACCAGTGGATGGAGTGAGCCAGTTGCGGTTGATTGCCATAGTTTACTTGCCATACGAGTATGCTCCTTCAGCTGTTCGCTGACTTAATGAATATAATTCAATGAATCCGGCGGACGAATTCTGGTTGAATGCGTCGTTGGAATCAAACGTTGCAAGATTAATATCAAACAACGAATGCGGTGAGTCTACACTGACGACGGTGATGGTGCCTTTGTACAGGCGGACTGTCGCCGTGCCAGTGACTTTTTGGTTCTGATCATCAATATAGGCATTGATGTGATGGACGGCTGGCTCGTACCACTGTGCTGCATAGGTGAGATAGGCCCATTTTTTGTCCATTTCGGCTTTGAGTTCATTTTCAACGCGGGTCGACACCAATTGCTCAAGCTTTTGATGGGCAGCAATCAAGATGGCAGCGCCAGGGTTTTCATAGACGCCGCGTACCTTCAGTCCGACTAGCCGATCTTCAATAAGGGTTGATACACCCACGCCGTGTTTGCGGCCGATCTGGTTGCAGTGCTGGATGAGTGCCTGGAGTGAAAAGTGACGGTTATCGACAGCGACGGGCACGCCTTTAATGAATTCGATGGTAATGTCCTCGGCTTCGTCTGGTGTGTATTTGATGGTCGAGCACCAATTGAGAATGGCATGATAATTTGGCTTGAGCGATGGCGATTCTATCTCGCCGCCTTCACTGGTGATACCCCACATGTTTTCATCGGTCGAATAGGGTGATTCCTGGGTGTGTGGCACGGGTATGTTGTGTTTCTTGGCATAGGCAAGCTCTTCCTCTCGACCCATACTCCACTCACGTACTGGTGCCAGGATCTTGAGTTTAGGATTGAGCGTGGTGATGTAGGTTTCGAAACGAACTTGATCGTTGCCTTTACCAGTGGCACCATGTGCGATGACTGTGCAGTTGTATTTTTCGGCATATTCGACGGCTAATTGCGAGATGATGATGCGCCCCAGCGGCGTGCAGAGGGCATAGCCACCTTGGTAATCGGCATTGGCTTTGATGGCCAGCGACAACAGCTCATCAGCGAAGCGGTCGCGAGCATCAACCGTGATGGTTTCTATAGCGCCGAGCATCTTGGCCTTTTCGGCGATGGCGTCGAGATCATCAACCGTCTGGCCGATATTTACCGTCAGGGTGATGACCTTGCAGTTATATTTTTCTTGGAGCCACTTAAGCATGACGGAGGTGTCGAGGCCTCCTGAATAGAGCAAGAGACACGTGTCAAACTCGCCATTTGTTGCCTCGTGGCTGGCAACCTTGGTGTAGTGAGGTGTGTCGTGATTCATATCCTTCCTTTCTATAATAATTAAAAAGAGCCGCTCGGATGAGGGCTCTTTCGTTGGTTTTATACTATACGACTAATTAGCCCTCTGAATCAGAGCGGCGACGACGAGCAACGATAACGATGTTGTGTCGATATGTCATACTAACACCATAGCATACCGCGCATATTTTTCACAATACTTTTCATATAAAATTGCGATGCGCTACAATAGTCATATACATTGGTATGACGAGGGGATAAAATTGTGCAGCAATATAACAAAGAAGCGCCTAGTATAGACGTATGAGTGGACGAGTAGTGAATATTCTCCTCGTTGAAGACGAACCAACCCTCCGCGCTGGTACCGAGCAATTCCTCCGCCAGCGCGGCTTTACGGTGCTGGCGGTGGCTAGCGGTGAGGAAGCGCTGGAGCAATTTGCCGAGGCAGATGCTATTATCCTCGATATTATGTTGCCAGGGATAAGCGGGATTGAGACGCTGCACCAAATTCGCCAAGCCAGCGACGTGCCGGTACTCATGCTGACGGCACTACATGATGAGCCGACGCAAATTGCCAGTTTTGACGAGCTGGCGGATGACTATATGAGTAAGCCGTTCTCACTGGTGATTTTGGAAAAGCGAATCAAAGCGCTGCTTCGCCGCCGGCAGCCCACCACAACCTTATGGCACCGCGGTCTGGCGTCGGTGGATTTTGCGGCCTATCAGGGGTTTTATGATGGTGCTGACGCGCACCTCAAGCCTAAGGAAGTGCAGTTGCTCAAACTGCTGGTGGATAACCCACACATGGTCTGGAGCCGGCAAGCTATCATCGATAAGCTGTGGCGTGATGACGAGGTGCCGTTCGATCGAGTGATCGATGTCTACATCAAAAACTTACGCAAAAAATTGCACCTGGATTGCATCGTCACGGTAAAGGGAGTGGGCTATCGCTATGAAGCGGCTTAAATTATTTCCCAAAACATTTTTAGTGTCGATCGGCCTATTCGCGGCGCTTATCATCCTGGTGCATGCGCTGGTCTACACCTTGATGCCGCAATTTTATCTGCAGCAAAAAGAGCGCGAGGCGGCGGATAATCTCACGGCGCTGACAACTAAACTCCGTGGCAAGTCCACCGAAGACATACGCCGCCTGAGCCAAGAGTTTGCTACTATGAACAACGTTAATATCACGCTGACGATTAATGGGCGCGACCAGTATTTTCAGGGCTTTGAGTCGATCACCATCGTGACCGATAGCGGTAAGCCGGTCGATACCAGCGTGGTGAAAATCGCTGATGGGCAAACGGTTGATCCGCGCTCGGTGATTTTGCAGCAGAGTAGTGTGACTGATAAGCAGGGCCAAATGATCATGGTCAAGCTACTCGCCGACGTGGCACCTGTCACTCAGGCCAAGCTCGCCACGCTGCACGTATTACCGTATACTATGCTTGGCTCGCTACTGGTGGCGTTGCTGTTTTCGTACATCTACAGCCGCTTTGTGACGCGGCCGATTCGCCAGATGGCGGCGGTGACGACGACCATGCAGCGGCTGGAAAAGGACGCGCGCTACCCGGTAAATAGCAGTGATGAAATTGGCGTGCTGGGGCGAAATATTAACGAGCTCTATCAAAATCTGTGGCAAACCATACGCTCGCTGGAGCATGAAAATAAGCGGATCACCCAGTTAGAAAAGGAGAAAATTGCATTTCTTCGCGCGGCCTCACATGAGTTAAAAACGCCATTGGCAGCCCTCCGAATCATGCTTGAAAATATGCAGCTGAACATCGGTGAATATAAAAATCGCGATCAGTACCTAGCGGAATCGGTAGCGCAGGTTGACCGTGTGGCGGCAATGGTGAATGATGTCTTGCGCTCTGGCAGTGTGGCCGAGCAAGCCCTGCGCCAAGAAAAGCGACTGAGGGTTGATAAGCTGATCGCCGAGGTGGTTGAAGATTATGCGTTGCTGGCGAAAACGCGCGGCATGACTTTCGCGGTTAACACGCAGCCAGTGACTATCTACGCGAACCGTGACATGATGCGCCACGTCATCTCGAATCTTGTATCAAACGCGGTGCGCCACGGCGACGCTGAGAGCGTGATAACGATTACTTGTGACGAGCACAAACTAGCTATTGAAAACGCCTGCACACCACTCACCACGCAGCAGCTCCAACACGTCTTTGATCCGTTTTATCGCACGTCTGGTAGCGCGACACAGCACGCTAATAGTAGTGGCATTGGCCTCTACACGGTGAAAATGCTGCTCGATACCAAAGGCCTAGACTACGACTTCACGCCGCATGGGCAGGGTATGCGGTTTGTGGTGAGGTTTGATTAAAATACCTGAACTTGATGTGAACTAAATTGAGCAACTTTTATAATAGAATAGCAAAGACCGCGCGCTGCCCCGATAGCTCATGTTATTTATTCTGATATAATAAATTCATTATGATTACACACCAATTAAAACTAGCAACAGAACCTTTTGATGTAATAGTCTCTGGTAATAAAACCATCGAATCACGACTATACGATGAAAAGCGCCAGAAGATACAGCTTGGCGGCATGAGCTACTATTATAAAGAAATATGCCATGACTGAACACCCGAAGATATGTCCCCAGGAGGACATGCCACGACAGTGTTGTTCAATAGTGGGGAATCAGTCTCAACAAGAAAGGAGTGTCTATGCGTAAGATGCGCATCAAGCGTCCGTACTACGACGCAATCATGTCGGGTCGCAAGACCTTAGAAGTCCGCATCGGCTACAACAGCATCAAGCGCCTTAAGGAGGGTCAGCTATTGCAGCTCGAAAACGGATATGCGTCTGGTGTTGTGCGAATCAAGTCAATTCGAATTTATAATACATTTGCCGACATGCTGGCGGCTGAGTCATGGCAGCAGATCGTGCCGCAAGCGAAAAGCAAAGAAGAGGCGCTTCGCCTCCTTCACAAGATCTACCCACCGCATAAGGAACGCCTCGGTGTTCACGTTATCGAGATTGAGAAACAGGACAGCAAGTTAGGGAAACTCATCTGAATACTGCCCATTTCACATTCCCTTCACACGGGTTTGCTACACTGACATAGAACCAAGAAAGGAGATCTATGTCATTCATGCAACGTGCCTGGTTGTATATCACCAGGAAAAAACTCAAAACGCTGATTTTGCTGGCGATTTTGCTGTGCATGTCGACGATTATGCTGAGTGGATTTGCCATCAAGCATTCGACCGACGCAGCGGCACAGTCGCTAGACAAAACGCTCAAGGCTGGCTTCACGCTGGGTAATAATCCGCGCACCAATCCGGGAACGGCGCGCGGTTCAGGAACGGTGTCGAATAAAGACATCAACGCGGTGAATAATTTGGAGGGTGTGACGGACTATGTCAAACGCCAGAATGCCACGGTTGACTTCATCAATACCAAACTCGTGCCTCTGCCAAGCGGTGGCAGCGGTTATGACGCCGAGAAAGACAAGCAGTTTGGCAACGCCGCGACTATCATCGGCGTCAATACATCTGAGCTTGAAACCAAGTTCCGAGCTGGCGCACTCAAGCTCATCGCTGGCCGGCACATCACCAAGAACGATTCACGCAAGATTTTGGTACACGAAGCTTTTGCCAAGGCTAACAACCTGAAGCTTGGCAGCAAGATAAAGCTAAAGGCCAATCAATACGATACCGACAATGAACATCCATCCAAGGACGAAGTTGAAGTAGAAATCGTCGGTATATTTAGCGGCACAAACCCAAAGCAGGCGACGTACCAGGTGGAGCTGTTTGAGAATTTGTTCTTGACTGACATCGCGACGACCCGCCAGTTGAATGCGTATACAGCGCACAATGAGATTTACCAGGACGCTACGTTCTTTACCAAAGGCACCAAGCAGCTAGATGAGGTGATGGCGCGAGCACATAAACTGCCAGTTGATTGGCAAAAGTACCAGCTCAACAAGAATAGCCAGGAACTGGCTGGCGTGACTGGTGCGGTCAATGGCGTGTACGGCTTGATCGACGGTATGCTGTGGGCGACGGCGCTGGTCAGCGTCGCGGTGATCGGCATGGTGCTGTACCTGTGGATGAACGAGCGCAAGCGCGAGGCGGGTGTACTCTTGGCGACGGGTGTGCCGCAGTCAAAGATTGTGCTGCAATATATCGCTGAGCTGGTGATGATCGCGGTGCTGAGCTTCGGCGCGTCGTACGTTACCGCAGGGCTAATTGCTCAGCAACTGGGCGACCACGTGGTGTCGCAGGCGGCACAGAATGCCACGCGTCAGGCTGGCAGCTCGCTCGGTGGTGCATCACTCGGGGCTGATGCTGACTCGGTGACATCATCGCGCACGCTAGAAAAGGTGACAGTTGGCGTGCAGCCGACAGATCTGCTGGCGGTGTGGGGTGCTGGACTAGCGGTGATTATCATTGCGGTACTCCTAGCTTCGCGGCCGATTACCCAGTCAACGCCAAAAGAATTACTAACCGAAGTGGACTAGGGGCGAATGATGACGATTATCACACGAGCCTGGACGGCTGTGACGCGCCGGCGGCGTCGCAGCCTGACCATCGCCCTGATCATAACGCTGATTTTCACGCTGCTCATCGGCATGCTGACGGTGCAGCAGACGATGGCGCAGCTGAAGCAATCGGTCGAGCGGAACATTCGCGTCGGCTTCAGCATC
Source organism: uncultured Candidatus Saccharibacteria bacterium (assembly GCA_937898545.1). Lineage (GTDB taxonomy): Bacteria > Patescibacteriota > Saccharimonadia > Saccharimonadales > Saccharimonadaceae > Saccharimonas. The sequence goes on from CALEJV010000003.1 coordinate 112,920, forward strand.
GCCAGCAAGCAACCATCGGGCGAGGTGCCGATGGATATCGCGCAGCGAGTGCAGCGCTTGGACACGGTGAAAGCGCACAATTTCCAGGCAGAGACCACCGCGGGGCTACCGGGTAAGCAGTTGATCGACACAGCAGGCAGCGGCGTGCAGCTGGATGCTAACGTGGCTGGCGAAGCGAAGGTGACGGGCGCCACACAGAGCGATTTGCTTGGTGAGTTCACTGGTAAATTTTACCAATTGGAGCAAGGCAAGCATTTGACCGAGCACGATCAAAACGCGGCCCTGATTCACAAAACGTTCGCCGAGAAAAATAATATCAAGCCGGGCGACAAGCTGGACACCACCAAAGACGGCTGGCGGGTGACGGTGACTGTCATGGGTATCTTCAGCGGCAAAGGTGAAAAGCCAGCAGTCTTACAGTCCGACATGGCAGAGAATCATGTCATCACCAACTTGGCTATAGCGCAGCAGCTGACAGGTAGCCAGCAGTTGACGCGGGCGACGTATTTCGCCGAAAATCCGCACCAGCTGAAGTCGCTAACGGACCACACCAAAAGCCTACCAAACGTCGACTGGCAAAAATTCAGCCTGACTGACAACGGGGCAGTCTTTGCCGGAGTTCTCCAAAACATCGCTGGCATGCAAAACATGGTGACGATTGCCACTATCGGCGCAGCCGCGGCAGGGTTGGCGGTGTTGTCACTGGTGCTGGTGTTCTGGGTGCGCGGCCGCTTGCATGAAATTGGCATCTTGCTGTCTATCGGCACGTCGAAGCGGCGGATTATCGGGCAATTCTTGGCGGAACTCGCCATCATCGCCGCAGTTAGTTCGGTGCTCGCGCTCGGTATCGGCTCGGTTGCCTCATCGCAGATTTCTACTGCCCTCACATCGCAAACCGACCAAAGCCAGCGCATAGAAAAAACCAAGGTGCAAGCCGCGCCGCCGGCGACCTACCTAGAGGCCTTCGCCTTTGGCTACATGGTTGTTCTGCTGTCAGCCATCGCTGCCACCGCGCCAATCATGCGCCAATCACCAAAGCAAATTTTAGCAACATTAAATTAGGAATTATCATGTCATTACTTACCTTACGCGATATCATTTATTCATACCCAGGTGGCACTAGCAATGTGCTGAATGGGATCAATTATCAATTTGAAAAAGGCACATTCTACGCCATCGTCGGTAGTTCTGGGGCTGGTAAGTCGACGCTGCTCGGGCTCCTAGCCGGACTCGACACACCGACTGGCGGGCAGATTTTGTTTGATGATGAAGACATCGCCGAGCAGGGCTATTCGCATCATCGCAAGCACAATATCTCGCTGGTGTTTCAGAATTATAACCTGATCGATTATCTGACACCGCTAGAAAACTTGAAACTGGTTAATCCCAAGGCTACCAACGAAACGCTACATGCCATGGGCCTGGACGACGATCATATCAATCGCAACGTCATGAAACTGTCTGGCGGTCAGCAGCAGCGTGTAGCGATCGGCCGGGCGCTGGTATCCTCCGCGCCAATCATCTTGGCGGACGAGCCGACCGGCAACCTGGACGAAACTACCGCCGCCGACATCATCGACATCCTGCGCCAAGCCGCCCACGAAAACGACAAATGTGTCATCGTCGTCACCCACAGCAAACAGCTGGCTAAAGAGGCGGATGTGGTGTTGACGCTGAAAAATAAGTTACTCCAAGGGGGCAAGGAAGATAAAAAATCAGCCCGCAAGAAAGCTTAGTCGTGATAAGTTCTATGATGTATTGGTTGTAGTATGCTGCATGTTAGCGAAATGGTGCGAGGCCAAAGCATCCTTAGCTCACGACTGCTTCTTCATATACCTCGCGGTCTCCTCCCAGAGTGGGTTATCCTTGTATGGCACGCCATCGTGTGCCCAGTACCACCAAAAGTACCCGCCAACGTAGCGTGGGGTATACTGCGGCATAGCATAATAATGCCGAAATAGCTGCAATTTGTGTGCCATCGGGGCATGCTCGCTGGGTGTGCCGCACTCGCCAATGCCAAGCTTGGCCTCTGGGAAGAGTGTCTCAAGCTCAGCAAAGACCTGCCGCCAGTTAGGCTGGTAGCCATCGTTGTCATCGTCGTAGTAGCTGACGAGGACATAATCGATGCCCTGCCTCAGATCATCGGGTAGGTATGTTTGTAGCCACTCTTTCATGCTCGGCGTGCTTCCGTTTGGCGGGAAGTAGTAGGGAACAAGCGCCGCCACGGCATGCTTATCCTTAATGTATCGGTAGGCACTGGCCACCTTCGCGGCGGTAAGGCGCGGGTCTTCTTGGATCCACTCTTGGCCATTCATTTCATTGCCAATTTCCCATATCGCGACGTAGTGAGATAAATACTGGTAAGACTCAGCAAAGCGCTGCTGGTAGCGCTCAGTGCTGTAGCTGTGCATATCAGAAGAATCAACGGGCTGGGCCATGATATCGGCCACGCGATGAAGGGTTTTGAATAGCTCACGGTAACGCTGCGGTGATCTATCCTTAGACATAACGATCCGCACCGTTGGCCGAGCAGGCAAACGCTGAAGAGCTTCCACGATATCAGCAAGCCGTCTCGTGCCCTCCCAGCTGTCGTCGATTGTCAGGCCGTAGAGCATGCGTGACGGAGAGGTGTGCTGAGGATGTGGATGATTCGTGCCGCTCTGTGGGGTGGAGTTTGGTGCTGGTGCGAGAGTGCGCAGCAGCGCGTACATTAGCACACAAAGCAATAGAATAAGACCAGCAATATGAACGTACTTTGGCATATAATAAGCTCCTTACAAGGTAGTATATCAAGACGCAGTTTTATATCAAAAAAGGCGAATTTCGAAATTCGCCTATTTTACCCTGTTTTTTCCCTGTTAGCGTGGGTTCTTTTTCTCTTCTTTTATATATTTATATAATAGGAGAGAAATCGATATGGATGGATATAGAGATATAGCGATAAGTATAGATATAGATAGAATTATAGATAAGGATATAGATAGAGAAATATAGAGAAAGAGATGTATAGATATATAGAAATAGATAGAGAAATAGTAGAGAAAGAAAGTTATAGAGATAAAGAGAGATGGGTATAAAGATATCGATACATAGAGAATAGATATAGTATCGAGATATATTGGTATGTATATATAGAAATATGCTTATTACAGTGTATCTACTGCGAGCAGTATGAGAAAGGAGTAAAGCGCTCAGCTTCAGGTGTTACCTACTTGACTCATGCAAAAAGATATGAATAGTTTTTATAATGGAGATGTTTTTCGCATAGACATTGCGTAAAATAAGACTATGTTCCAAACGCGCAAAATCGTACTGCATCGACCAACGCATGAGCTCCAATTGCAGAACTCAAATCACGTTTTCGTTGCATAATGGCAAACGGCAATCCAAACAACAGTGCCAACACCACGACGCTGCTCAATGTGAAATTCGTTGCATCAAAATGTATCAAGACGTGTGGTAATACCATGATGGCATAGCACAAAAAATTATCGAACCTTGATAAGGCCCCATCCTTGATGCAGTAAACGGTCAGCGCAAAAAAGAAGAAACGAAAAATGATCTCCTCTGACACGCCGGCTTTGATCGCACGCAGGAACCACTCGGGTTCGATCGAAATATTAAATTCCATGGCGGATTTTGCCAAGAGGATGTTGATAACTGCCAGCGCCACTCCTGCGATTGCCGCGATGCCGACCGTTTTCAATATCTCTTTTATGTTGGCAGCTTTGAACAAGAGGATCTTGTTTTTGCTTTTCTTGAAGACGCTGGCGCCTCCGATGTACGCAACAATAGAACATGTCCCCATGACAGCATGGGATGGCATGGCTAAACAGCCCAGGGCAACTCCTGCAAAAATATCATGCTTGGATGTATTTTTATTTTTTATAATAAAGAGGAGCGCTAGCGACAGCACGACTACAAACCACAATGCCTTCAGTCTCTCCGGGTTGAGCAAGGTTACAAGCCAGAGAGATATAAATGCTATGTTGATAGTTAGTAGTTTTAGTGTTTGATACTGGCTGGATTTCGATTGCATATTATGATATTTCTTGCGCGGTTTTCGCTACTATAATCAATATACCACCGATATCATAATATTGCCAAATTTCATACTTGACACATTACACTGGCAGAATATTATTCAGTTCGATAAAATGCTAATAGTAAGTTTTGTGTACTATCCTGTTATCGTATAGATTTTGAAATCAAAGAGTCTATCGATGGCTCGCCTATCGGGAACTTGACTTCCCTAGATTTTGTAGACTGACCGTTTTACAGTAGGGAGGAAGGGAGTAATAATGATGAGTCTCGAAGAAACCGTGCATAATGCACAGATAAAAATATTGCGAGAATTGCTATTCTTGCCGACTGCTCATTTCGCTGCGTTGCAGCGAGCTACTGGGCTTGATAGCGACCATGTCAAATTTCATATCAAACGACTCGTGGCGTTGGGCTACGTGACGAAAACAGCTGATGGCTACATGCTTTCGATCAAAGGTAAAGAATACGCCAATAAGCTAGACACTGATGCTGGTGTGATTGAGCGTCAACCAAAGGTGGCTGTATTACTTGTTATTGAGCGCCAGCACCATAATGAGAAGCAATACCTTCTGCAGCAGCGGCTTAAGCATCCATATTATGGCTTTTGGGGTGCGCCGACCGGTAAGGTGCGCTGGGCGGAGTCTGTTGTTGAGGCGGCAGCACGTGAACTTGCTGAAGAAACAGGGCTGCGCGGTACTTTTGTGCACCGCGGTGTCTATCACGAGCGGGTTCGTCACAGCCAAACAAATGAAATCGTTGAGGATAAATTATTTCATCTGATGTTTTGCGATGCCGTCTCGGGCACGATGATCGAGGAATTTGAAGGCGGTAAAAATGCCTGGCGCACGCGCGAAGAGATGGAGAGTGAACCAAAGAAATATAAAAGCTTCATGCATGAAATGACAGCATGCATTGATGGACACGGTGAACTAACAGAAGTGATATATGAATATGACGCGACAGAATTTTGAGCCACCTCGGGCAGTGCTTTGCGGCTCATACACGCGTGACAGAGACGGACTTTCCCGGGCCTATGATGAGCTTATTGCAACTAGCTGCCAGGTTTTATCGCCACAACGGATGCAGTTTGATGACGACGAAGCATTTGTGCGAGACGCTGCCGAGCAAGGTATATCATCGCAAGAGATCGAAGACCGTCATTTATCAGCAATTTGTAAAGCAGATTTTGTGATGCTTCATGCTCCAGATGGCTATGTTGGACTGAGCGCAGCAATGGAAATTGGCTTTGCTACGGCCCAAGACTGTCCGGTTTTTTCACGCATCGCACCACAGGATATTGCCTTACGCGGATTAGTGAAAGTTGTTCCAAGCGTATATGACGCCCTGCAGACAGCGCATCTCCGATAAATGAGTCAGGGACAATACGTACAGAATAAGAACGTATACCATGTTTATGCCACATCAGTAATAAAGTGGTATAATCATACGCATGAAGAAGCATATGATATATAACCATATTCCTGATTTTTGTCTCTTCGGCTTCGGCTTTGCTGCTTTAGCAGTGGCGTGGACGTGGCCGGGGACAGTAGTAATTGCCAGCGAATGGTGGCTGGTAGGTGCTGCTTGCATTGTTGTGGCCGTGTTTATAATGCATGCAACGATGCGCGCTTTGCGCCGAGCTGCAACCTCAACCAACCCGCTTGATGAGCCAAGCGAGCTGCTCACCACGGGGCCGTTCAATTTCTCGCGCAATCCACTTTATCTTGCATATATCTTGGCGGTACTTGGTTGCGCGTTGGTGAGCGGCTCATGGCTGGCGCTGCTGTGCCCAGTGGTGTGCTTTGGCGTGCTAAACTGGCTCATTATTCCAATCGAAGAGCACACCATCCACCACGTCTTTGACGAGCGTTACGAGTGGTACTGCCGACGGGTGCGGCGCTGGCTTGTAGTGCCTATGGTGTGCAAGCACATGGAACCTATGCGCTTTATGACAATACGGCGAGCGGCTCGGCCATATATTTTTGCGGCGATATCTGGCATTGTTGTGGCAGGAACGGCTTTTGCCCCACATTGGCTTCTGCAGCTACCAGTATTTTTTGCATTAGCATTGCTATTTATAGCAGTGCGACGACTGTCGGGCATCCATCTTTATGGCGTTGGTGCTTGTTTCATGCTGGCATGGCTCTTACCAACGACCTATTGGTATTACTACTTTATGTCGCCCGGCGTGGCATTTGGTGCAAGTGTTGGATGGGCGCTTTTGCAGGCTAATCTGTTTTGGATTATAGCTCTGCGTCGGTATATTCGGACATACGGTGCTGTAGTGCTCTTTGTTATTGCATGGTGCACATTGACGTATATACGAACTCATGCACCAGTGGTAGAGGATTGGTGGATTCCCCATCTTGGCTATAGCGTGTGGCGTAATGACAGTATCACTATGTGGAGTGCCTATGGCGGAGAAGCAGTGCTCGAAGCGATTGTATTACTTTGCGGCGTGAGTATAGCGTGGCTGATAGTGCATGCTCGTATGAGCGTATGGATACGTATGAGCTGCGGGCTTGTTGTACTCGTGGCGATAGCAAATAGTATTGTTGTGCATATGCCAGCCAAGCCACTCCCTCCAGTGATTGCACTCCAAAAGATGACACGTGGCGGCGTTGATATACCCGCTACTAAGGCTGATGTGGATGACCTCATACATCTGACAAAGCGCGCAATTGCACAGTACCAATATCCTCATGCGACAATCGTCTGGCCAGAAAATTCTATCCCACCTGCGCTGCACGCAACAATTGCAGCCTTTGCACAAAAAGAATCGATCAACATCGTCTACCACACAACAGAGAAAGACGATACAAGAATATACAAGAAAGTCGCACTGGTAGATCAGTCTGGTCGCAGTATACTAACAAATTACAAAGCGCATCTTGCGCCAGATGAATCAATTGGTACAGCGCGTTATTCACGCGTAATTGCTACGCATAATGCTACGAAAGTTACGGCATATGTTTGCTATGACATACACTACCCAGATATTGTTGAGCGGCTCAAGGGGAGTGACGTTGCCTATATTCCACTGAGTGATCCTGAGTATGGCTATCTGCAAAAGCAATTTCACGCAGCAGATAGTGTTATTCATGCTAGGCAGGCACAAACAGCCGTTGTTTTGGCGGGTACAGATGGGCCAACCATGATTATTAATAGCAACGGTATCATCGTTGATCGCCTGACGGGGAATGCTGCTGGATTTGTTGGATATAGCAAATAAGAGCAGGTGCTTTGCGCGGCGTACAATAGCTTGAAGTGAGTCGCGTATCTTTCTTACTGGTAAATAGAGATAAGGCATGCCGTGTTGGCGGTGAGGTGCTCATAATAATCTATAGTGTGATGAGAGATACGTATGCCATCTTCAAGAATCTACTGCTATACTAGACACTATGAATGTTATTGCACTTGCATTTGGCCTTGGCGTGGCTGGGTTTGATGTGTTTGGCGCAGTGCTGGTTGTGCTGCTAGTGGCAAGCAAGCTGCCCAAGCAAAAAATTGCTACGTTTGCGCTCATCGTCTTAGTGGGGACGGTCACTGCTGGTGTAGCGGCATCGCTCCTGCTTGGCGGCAGTGCCGAGCTATTTGCCCAGGCACTCCATCGTGTACCAGCCTGTGTGTGGGTAGGTGCAGAAGGTGCGGCAAGCGTGGGGCTGCTTGGCTGGGCGGCAGCTCGCTTGCACAGGCATATAAAATCGGGTAAGGAACTACAGGAGTCGCAGGATAGCCGGGTTTTGCAATGGCTGAGGCGTAGCATTGTGCTTGGTGGCATTATCTATGCGGCCAGTGCCTTTACCGACCCATCATTTCTCGCAGTGATTGCTATAACGAGCCGCGAGCAGTCACTGCTCGTCGTTATCATGGCGCACGTCGTGTGGTTGCTTGTCAGTCAGGGGTTATTCTTTGGCCTTGTTATCGCGATTATGTGTGATAGACACCAACCCCTCATAGCCTGGTTCGAGCGGGTGCGAGCCCAGTACAGCACGCTGATTCGCTCAAGTATTACAGTGGTTATCGTGCTGTGCGGGCTTATTCTGCTTGCAGATATGGCAACCTTCTTGCTGAGTGGCCATTGGCTGCTGCCTGAGTAGTGGGCAGTAACTATCACCCAGCAACGTGACGCTCGCCGTGTATCCTTGTATAATAGCACTATGCACACGCCCCACCACACCACAGCACAATCAATGCGCTACGCGCTGCTCCTCCGGGGTATTAATGTTGGCGGCAAGCATAAGGTAAGTATGGATCGCCTGAAGGCGGACTTGATGGAGCTGGGCTTTCGCAATGTCGTCTCGTATATCAATAGCGGCAACCTCTTTTTTGATAGCAGCGAGCCGGAGGAGGTGATTCAGCGCACATTGGCGCGCTATTGTGACGCGACCTATGACTTCCCAGTGCCATTTATCATCATCAGCGCTGCCACGCTCCGGCAAGAGGTGGCTCAGTTACCCAGCTGGTGGCAGGACGACACGGCCTACCGACGGGATGCGCTGTTCTACTTGCCAGAGGCGGACACGGCAGCTATCGAGGCAGAAACGGCTACCTGGGCGAACGATCGCGAGCAGCTCCATTTTGGGCGTACCGCGTTCTTTTATTGTAATCATGATCAAGCCGATTATCTTACATCAAACTATCATAAAAAGCTACTCAAAGCCCGGTTTTATAAGCAGCTCACAATCCGTAACGGCAAAACCTTCCAGAAAATAATTGAGCTAACGGTGGGGGACTGATGAATATTTACGCCTATCAACGCCCGCTTGGGCCTATTGCCGACGACGAGGCTTTGCGCCAGCAATTTATTGCGGTGTATGATGCCAAGACGCACCAGCAGGTCGTGCGCTTTTGCCACGCGTATGGTCATCGGCTACACGAGCTCATCGGCCACACCTTCCCATATAACAGTGACATTGCTGATGCGTATGCTGGCATGGAGCAGTGGCTTGCTGGCAAGGGGCGAACTACCATGCGGCCCGCAACGCAAGCTTTCAGATTGGCCGCCAGGCGCGCTCTGCAACCGACCGAGTAGCGGAGCGTTTCCTGCGCACTATGGCGCAGCTTACGGCGAGTCCGCACGTGAAATATCACGGGCTGTGGGCGAGCGACTTTGCCATCACCCTTATCAACACTATGCACCCAAACGATGAAGTGGCAGTGCGTGACGAACGCATAGCGCAGATACAACTTTTGAAAAGCATTAACTAAATTTTAAATATAGATACGTGTATAAAAGGTACGTTTAATATGGTAGTATAACCTGCGGCTCGTGAGCAATTGAGCCAACTACACAACTTCGCTATACTAAAAGATATGACAAACGCGCAGTTACAGCCACTCCTCTACGAGCACATTTGTGCCGACCCAATGAATGCTGATTTTGCGGCACAGGGTTGGCCGCCGGTCTATAGCGCCTCGGCGCGCTCGCGCATCATCATTGTTGGCCAGGCACCCGGCCGTATTGCTCAGGAGACGGGGGTGCCGTGGAATGATGCCAGCGGCCGCCTTCTGCGGCAGTGGCTTGGCGTGAGCGATGAGCAATTTTACAACCCCGATCTCTTTGCGCTTATCCCAATGGATTTTTACTACCCTGGCAAGGGTGCACACGGCGACTTGCCGCCACGCAAGGAGTTTGCCAAGAAATGGCATCCGCGTCTCCGCGCCCAGATGCCAGCAGTGCGCCTAACGATTCTGGTCGGTGCTTATGCGCAGAAGTACTACCTTGCCCGCCAGGTAGAGAAAAATTTAACAGAAACGGTAGCGCATTTTGCGCACTATTTGCCAGAGTATTTTCCGCTGGTGCACCCCTCGCCGCTGACTGCTCGCTGGCGAGCACGTAACCCATGGTTTGAGGCAGATGTTATTCCAGTACTGCGACAGAAGGTTTACCAAGCTTTAGAATAGTTACGAAAGTGTGTGAGCACTACCGAGGAATGGCTCGGCTGTATTCTGTATCCGTATAGAACGCACGATGAATATTATTCGAACAAGATAAAAACCAATACAATAGAGTGTACAAATAGTATGCAAAGCACTTCTCGCACCTACAAAAGTATGGTATAACCAGGTGTATGAACGATCCCCAGAAACAACCCTAGACAATTCATATTTTCACATTAGTTGCAGCAGATTTTCATAATCGGATGGAAGACGTGGGGGATGCTCCCTATACTGTGGTTGGTGGGCTCGGTTTACACGCAGTCACTCATGCTGAGGAGATCGATTGGGATGATCGTGTGGTACGGATTGGTAATATCTACCTGCCGCGGCGGCGTGAAAATAATGGCACGGTGCGAGATCTCGACACATTAGTGCATACGACAGATACAGTAGCAGCATATCGAGATGAGATGAAAGATGCGCTGGGTGGACTGCTTGTCCCTTCGGCATTTGGTCTTAAGCCATATGGTACTCCGCTGATGAATACACTCAAAGGTTTGAGCCACTTCACTGGTGATCGCTACCTCAAAGAGGGTAACGGGGGTGAAAAGGAACTTTACTGGCGTCTTGCTGGCAGCGAAACGAAGATTCCACTTGAAAGCCTTGACCCTTGGCGTATTGAGCAAGACGGTGAAACAGTTTGTAATATCCTTGGCCTCGTTGCTCAGCTTGGTGCGTATATGAATCGATCGATTACTGGTGTGCGCAAAAAGGATGAAAGGAAACTAATAGGGCTCGAGAACGTTGTCATGCCAAATGGCAAGATTAGCGACATCCCAAAGGAATATCGTGAGCAATATTTTGCCTTTCTTGAGCAAGCAGAGAAGGTCAAGCAGGCGCGACAAAAACTTGGTTTGACTGCGCTTAAAGCACATCTTTTGGCAGATCTTGAAACGAGAGACTGGGCTGTTAAGCTTGCTCAAGGTGAGCACGATGGTTTGTTTCGGCTATTTACCGGCAAGCAGTAGCTTCGCGCTATAATAGAAAGTATGAACGCCGCCCTCCACGCCAAACTCAAAACATTACCTCGTAGCCCGGGGGTGTACTTTCATAAGTCGGCCAGTGGGGAGGTGATTTATGTCGGCAAGGCGGCGGTGCTGCGCAACCGGGTGCGGCAGTATTTTCAGGATTCGCGCGGGCGGGATAACAAGACTATGGCGCTGGTGGCGGAGATCCACGATACGGATTGGATCGAGACCGAGAGCGAGGTGGACGCCCTCTTTCTGGAAAGCGAGATGATCAAGCGCTACATGCCGCGCTACAATGTGCTGCTGCGTGATGATAAATCGCAGACCTTCGTGCGGATCGACATGAAGAGCCAGTGGCCAGTGGTGAGCTTGACGCGCAACCCGGCGGACGATGGCGCTGACTATTACGGCCCCTTCTACAACGGCTTTGCGCTCAAAAAAGCCCTGCGCCACCTGCGGCCAATCTTCCCGTACCTGACGCGTGAGCGCCGGCCTGGGCAATCAAAGCTGGACGAAGATTTGGGCCTGAGCCCCAAAATCAGCGACGGCCCGCTAGTATACAAAGCCAACCTGCGCACGCTGATTAGCTACATCAAAGGCAACCGCAAGGCCATCGCTGCTAAGCTTGAGCGCGATATGAAGACGGCCGCGGGGCTGCACGAATTTGAGCGGGCCGCCCAGCTGCGCAACAAGCTCCGCGCCATGCAGGAGCTGCAGCGCCGGGTGATGTTTGGTGATAAGGAATTTTTGGCTATTAGTAAGGATCGGGCCTTGGCGGACTTGACCACGCTGCTGGGGCTAGCCGGCGAACCAACGCGCATCGAAGGCTACGATATCAGCCACATGAGTGGCCGCCAGGTGGTAGCGAGCATGGTGGTGTTTCGCAATGGCGTCAGTGATCGGGCCGAGTACCGTAAGTTTAAAGTGAGCGAAAAAAACGACGACACTGGTAATATGCATGATGTCATCTTTCGCCGCCTCAGTGAGCGCCATATCAAGAGCTGGGGCACGCCAAGCCTGCTGCTGATTGACGGTGGCAAAGGCCAGCTGGCGGCAGCAATTGCGGCCCGTGACGCGCGCGGGGTGCATGTGCCGATCATCAGCATTGCCAAGCGCGAGGAAGAAATCTTGGTACACAAAACTGGCTCGCAGGTGGGGCTGGCGTATATTCACCAGCTACTAGCCGAGCGCCCGGGTGGCATCACCGTCTACGAGGATGGCGATGTCTATGTGATTAACCTCCACCCGGGGCAGCGCAACGCTGGCGCGCACTCCAAGAATTTGCGGGGTAGTGCCGCGGTGTATGAGCCAGAGCCACCCCAGGCTGCCTCTGCCGTACAGGAACAACCAGCCAGCAGTACCGGCCAGGTAGCTACCACGCCGCTTGCAGCTGGTGACATTACCAAGCTCTTCCAGCGCATCCGCGACGAGTCGCACCGCTTTGCCGTCAGCTATCACACCACGCTCCAGCGCAAAGCTGGCGTCAAAAGTGCGCTCGATGGCATCCCCGGTGTCGGCCCCAAAACCAAGCAGAAGCTCCTGCGGCAGTTTGGCAGCGTGCGCGGTATTATGCGCGCCAGCCAGGCAGAGCTAGCGGCAGTGGTGGGGGAGACGCGCGCAGCGCAGATTCGGCAGGGGTTGCAGTAGATGAGACACACTCAACCAACGGCACAGTCGGTAGCTAGGGCCGTACAACCTGAATAGCCTTTGCCGGGTCTTTATACGCGCGAATTGTCGATACCGCCGGCAGTGCGGCGTGTTCTCCCTCGGTCTGGGCGAGGATGGTGGTTGGCTTACGGAAGTTGAGCGTGATGTCAGTAATTCTTTCGGCTGGTGTGTGGCCCGTTATGGCGCTGCAGGCAAAGGGAATATTTTTCCAGACAGACGAGAAGTCGGCTTGACGGTAGCCAAAAAAGTCGGTCTGCGGGTAGTCGATCGACGAGCGAATCACGCGCCCCATGCATTGGCTGTTGATCATCATCACATCAGTTAGACCAGTCTGTTCTATGGTAGAGAGGTTGGTCGTGAAGGGCGGCAAGAAGGTGCTATGTGTGTGCAGGTAGGTGGTGGCAACTTGCCCCATGCTGCGCACAAGCTTGGTGTGGGGTGGTGTGTGGCGCATGCGTTCGCGCGATGCTGCGCCAGCAAAGCTGCTAGCGATCAGAGCAGTCAAGCCGAGTGTCATATAGCCAGGGGCATATCGCCACAGCTCGCCATTCACCTCAACGGACAGTGGTTGATGAGTAACGGTGTGGTGGTCACCTTGCAGCACAGCCAGCGGATTGCGCTCACCTCTCGCTAAATCATTGCAATTGCCATAACCAATAAAGCTATACACTGCGCCATCAAGCTCAGCCCTCAGCCCTGCATTTACCACCTGCGTACTTGTCCCATCACCTGCCGCACTGATGATGTGGGTGCCATCTGGGAGGCGATCGGCAAGATCCCTGATGTTGTCTTCCGCCCGTGAAAAGCGCGTCGTTATGGTGTCGTAGGTAATACCCGCTGCATCGAGCCGGTCAAACACACCAGCCTGCACCTCGCGATGGCGGGTGCTATAAGGGTTTTGGACAATGACAAGTTCACGATCATACATCATAGAAATAAAAACACACTCCTATACTGAGTGTGATCCTCCTTGTGGTGCGGGTAGAGGGAGTCGAACCCTCGTCTCATGCTTGGGAAGCATACATAATAGCCGTTATACGATACCCGCGCTGGCTGTATTATAGCACCTTGCAGAGCAAAAAGCTAACTATTTATTGCGAGGTGCAAAGTCTCTATCTCTCTTTCGCTCGCCCTGTCTTGTTACACCTTCTCATCTATACAAAAGATGGGGCGCATAGTATAGCATAGTATGTGCGAATGTATTTTTCGTTGCCTGGTAGATAATACGGTGAGGAGGGGAAGCCAAGACAACGAGAAGATCAGAAGAATTGAGACTTTGAAGCTCTTGCCTGAGGAGTGGTTTTTTAGTACAATAATGGGTAGCAACAGACGTTGCCTGTGGCTCTTTAGCTCAGTTGGTAGAGCAGAGGCCTGAAGAGCCTTGTGTCACTAGTTCGAGTCTAGTAGGAGCCACCAGTAAAACACTCTCTTTAGAGCAAGAGGGTGTTTTTCTTTTGGTATGACCAATCTCTCGCTTCTGGGCCGTCAGAACAACTCCAGCTCACATAGCGCTTGCAAGAGAAGGCTCTGCCTCACTTACCCACAAGCGAGACGCCCGTGTATAATAAATGGTATGAAATCACTCCATCAGCCCACACCTCTCTCCTGGCGGCGCCTCGCTCTGTTTGCGCTCTGGGTTGTGCTTGCAGTTGCATTGTGTAGTGCTATTGCGTATGGTGCTTTGCTTCTTGTACAACGCCGTGTGCAGTCCCATCCAGTCCAGCAGCTGAGGCAAAAAGAGGAGTTCCCGGCAATAGATACGAAGAAGTTATCGCCCGTCCGAGCGAAGATCATCACGATTGCTCACCAGCAATTTGACGCTCCGCAGCCTGGTACATTCTATAGCCAGGGCGAGCGGCAAGATTGGTGTGCAAACTTTGTCAGCTGGGTGCATCAGCAGGCAGGTGTGCCATTCGTCAACCCACACAATGGTGGCTGGCGCATCCCTGGTGTGCGCAGCCTCGAGGCATACTATCGCGCCGCTGGTCGCTGGCACCCAGCCGATAGTGGCTATACACCCCAGCCAAGCGATGCCATCCTCTACGACACAACCAGCCAACGTGGTGAACACGTCAATATTCTCCTGCGTTACCAAGATGGCAAACTCACCACCGTTGGTGGCAACGAAGGCAACGCGATCCACGTCAGCACAATCGATCAAGTGGCCGTTGGTAAAATTCGTGGCTTTGGTGCGGCGGAGTAGGATACATATCTTTTCTGCGTTATTCAGTGGACAGTGAGAATTGGAGTATATTTTATTTTCCGCTTCTCCAAAAGCAGGAGGTGAGTACACAATAGCCGCACGTACATATCCTAGAATAGTGACGGAACGAAGTGCGCGGTAGCAGATAGTACGATTCATAGAAGAAAGGGCTTGAAATTTTACGCACTATTCCATATAATACAACTCAGCAACATGCGGGTTTAGCTCAGTTGTTAGAGCGCTTCCTTGCCATGGAAGAGGCCAGGAGTTAGAGTCTCCTAACCCGCACCACAGCATCGCTATACAAACCCTCACCCTGAGAAACAGCCTCTGTGGCCGTCTCAGCCGAGGACCGTCGCCCACCTCCTGTCGAGGTGGGCGATTTTCGTAGGGCGGAGATCCGTGCCACAGCCCGCAGCCGTGCGCTGGCCAGTTGATCGAACGGCCGGTTGAGTCGTGCTTCCAGGCAGACATCGCTACCGGTGTCCGTCACACGGACAGAGCAGGGCGCCTCATCAGCTCGACGCGTTGGCTCGTCACCAGCATCGTCTACCGCACGCACACTGCGCTTTTGCTCATCACGTCCACGCTGTCCATCAGCCTCGTCACCAGCACCCCTCACGCCGTCATCCACACCATCGTCGTCCTCATCTTGCAGGCCACCATGTCCATCACCACCTTCGCCAGGCAGGATGACCCGCCCGTCCTCATCCACCGCCGGGTTGACCAAGACCCGCTCAAAGAACACCTGGTTCAGCTGCTTCCTCAAGTGATCCGGCGCCGCCATATACAGCCGGTAGCAGTCCTCCAGCAGATCCAGCGCCTGCTCCACATGCGCCCGCACCAGCTTGGCATCCGCCTGGTAGGCATCGAGCTGACGCTGAATCCCCGCCAGCTCTCGCCTCAACCGCTCCTGCTCCTCCTTGAGAAGCTCCAGCGGCACTGCTCCACCGTAGTGCGCCTGCAGCAGCCTGCGCCGCTCATCCTCCAGGTTCGTCCGCCGCACCGTCAGCGACCGGACATTTCGATCCTTCTCCCCCTCGATCCGCGCCAGCTCCGCCAGTAGATACCGCTCAATCTCCTGCCGATCCGCCTCACTGACATACAGCCGCCGATACACCTCCTGTATCTGCATCTCCACCACTTCAATGAGCACCGCCCTGAAAGGGCAGTCATGCAGCCGTTGCCGCCTGGCGCAGATGAAGTAGGGGTACAGCACCCCCTTACTGTTCTTGGCTCGCTGGACGAGTAACCACGCTCCGCACACACCACACACTGCCGTGCTTTTGAGGAAGTGGTTGTGCGTGCGTTGCCGCTCACCCGTGCGCCGCGAAGCGAACACCTTGCTGCACGGTTTGCCACGTCTGGCTGTTTACCAGCGGCTCATGCGCACCGACATAGTCCATCCCTTGGAATGAGATGACCCCTTTGTAGTAGGGCAGATGCAAGATGTTCTGCAGTCTGGTCGCCGTGATCGGCTTGGCTGGCCGCGCTGGCGACGGCGCTGTCGTCAGCCCCAACTGCCGCTGCACCGCCTTGTGTTGATCCTACTTCCATACACTCAATCAATCCTCCTTTCGGTTATTTATTTGTCTAGACATGCTAGTAGACATGACCAGGTCGATATAGTTGCCACTGGTGGAGTTTTTGGACGACTGAACGTTCTTGAAGATGCTTTATCGTATGCCATCATAAAGCGAGATGAAGCGACGTATCAACTTTCTCATGCGACCACGCTCGAGCAGAAGCAAAAAACCAAGAACGACGCTATTTCCCAGGGACTTCGTTTAGCGAGAGACTCTGGATCAGCAGCCATAGAACACGCGCTCTATCGACTTAAATTCGCCTACAAAGTCGATGACCCTGGCGACTTACAAGCGATGGACGTTGCTGCAGGAGCTGTTGGAGTATACGACACACGCAAAGATAGTCTCACTCCGTATTACACACCGCTTGCATTGCTCGAACGTTTGTTAAATGGCCACCCTTAATGCTATATTTATACCATGGAGCATGCTCCAAAATTTGACATAGCGACACTATGGGAGACAAAACGACAGAACGATCTATTTTGGCGTTCCGTACTTGCTTATGGCAACTACGAAGATAAGATTGCGTTGGCCATTGCTGATTCATTGAGCAAAAGTGAGCAAGAACAGATATCCTCACTGCTTGGGCACATTGAATCGGTCATTCCTCAAAACTACCTGTACGATTCCGCAAGGCAGGAGCATTATCCGTTCTACGAGCTATCTTATCGCGAGATAGACCGGCAATCATACAACTCAATTCTGATACACTATCCTGGCACAAATATCGACGACCCTGAATATATTGTCGTTGCAACAGATCTAAAGCAAGTAAAGATTCCTTTTCTAGAGAATATCGTGCAGTATTATGTCCCCCAGGCGGGAACGCTCTATACGATCAATGACTTTAAGCCAGGAAAGAACGAAGCTTTGGCCTATGAATTTGATGAACGTCGTGGGTATGGCACAACCATTACGCTGTATCATGGCGATGAGCGCAAAGCGACCTTTTTCTCGCAACTGGATTGTACATTGCCCAGAGTAGTTGACCGCCACTTATATCAAGGAGTGGCAGGTATTGGAGCACTGCCACCGGAGGATTTCGCTGAGTATCATAATGATATGCTGTTAATCTACAGATGAATGAGGTGCAGTGATGTACGGTGCACACTTAACTTATACATACACTTCTGATGAAGAAAAGAGATGGTATGAGTACAGCCCTGGAGAGATGATTGCCAGAGCACTAGGTAGGGTATCGGTTAAGACGTCGGAAGAACCAAAGATACCAATCTCTGCGAAGTTAGAAAAATTGTTCTACGGAGAAGAAAGCGACGAGTGGAGTAAGGAACGCCTCAAGCCGTACGCATGGCGTCTTATGCCACCCGGCATGCGCAGCGCTAAAGGACTGTTGAATGAAGTTGCTTATCAAACAGTAGAGCCGGGGCCGGTGATTTTGCTTAAGCAAGGCGACGCCAAAGCTCGGATTTTAGCAAAGCGGAAGGCGCAAATCCAAGAAGAGTCTACTCAAGCAGTACAGCAGGAAAATGATGATGCAGACAAGAGTGCACGGTAGATGCTTATCGATAATTAGTACAGTGTCGGTTATGTTATGATATATCGTGGCCGTAAGACTTGACTACAAAACTACAAACATCAAGAAATATAGAACAAGGTGAAGAAGACATTGTTTATACCGGGAAACATCAATCAATTTCTCAAAATCCTGAGTTTATCGCAAGATAAAGTTGAGGTACAACTTAACAAAGTACTGGCAAATAGTTCACGCCAGCCCAAAATTAGTGCAGCTGACGATGAACTAAATGAATTCTCAAATTACTGGCAGTACTTCGATGATGGGATAGAACTGCTGTGGGGACTAGGTAGGCTACGTTCTATCGTAATATATACCCAGCAATCAGATAAAGAGGGGTATCTACCCTACACAGACCAACTATTCTCAACTTTCTCTAACATGGCGCATAAGAATACTGTAGAAGAATACCTTGGTAGTCCCAGCAAAACCGGAAATTGGTTCAATAATACCTGGATTCGTTACGATAATGTCAACACCGCCGACATTGCTATGCGCTTTGAATTCGACACAACCGAACGGATTACTCGTATTGGTATAACTGAGAAGTCTGCTATGCGGAGATAGCGTTTATCTACCGCCGTACTCCATATAACACCTAGAAACGACCATATTATAACGATGATATAATTAACCCATACGACTACCCAATAGCTGACTAAAGAGGAGTGAGTGTGTATGTCTAATAACAAGTATTGCATGACAAATGGTGTCGGTCGCAACCAAGGAGCAAGCATCCACTATTTCCAAGCACCTCGTCGCAAACCGACTTGCAGCCTGCGTTCAGATAACAAAAATAAATTCCGTTTATATCTGGGACGGAGAATGCCAAGAGGACGACGAGTTTCTCTTGCTGATAAAAACTGAAAAAAGCAAGTTTCCAGAGATAGAAGAGGTAGTGCAGCGCCTCCACGACTATGATGTTCCTGAAATAATATGTTTAGATATTACAGATGGATCGCATGACTACCTCGCATGGATAACAGAAACTGTGGCGTAAGGATATCTATGACATTATTTCACCACCATAGACCTAACGCTAATTTAGTATATTTTTATCCAACGAGGTACACGTATAGTGAAGTTAAAACTGCGTAAAACTGGATTTTCTTGCGTAATTTATTGCGCTACTTAGATAATTCAGCAGGTAGCAGTTACTACCTATTAGTTAAGCAGTAAACAACCTCCAAAATTGATCCTATCAATAATCTACAATAAGGGCATACGTATTAAATCTACGATATGCAACGAAAGCAACAACGCTCATGGAATACAGATATAAAATTGCCTACAATGTGTGCTTACTTGCAGCGCTACTGTTGATCTATAATTCCATCAACACTGCATTTGGTGATGGTATTTCTGGTAAGACACCAGACGTTGCGGTTCATATCGTCATATTCTTTGTAGTAATGGCACTTATACTGGCGGCTGTATACTGCCGCTATAAGGATATGGGCTTGAAGAAGTGATGTGGCGTGAGAGGTGACTGCGGCTTACGTTACAGCGTAGTGCTAAGTGTAGGCATCTGCTGTGTATCGAGAGACTACATCTCCGTATATCAGATGCGTTGTATAAGCTTTCGTTAATAAAAATAGTTTAGCTTTATCCTATCTATACCACCACAGTAATCCAGCTAGCGCCCACTCACCACCTCGTCTTAGCAATCACCTCCTGATATCGCTCGACATAATTTTGCGCCATAATAGTGGCGGAGAATTTTTGCTCAATGCTGGCTCGGCACGCGGCTGGGTCGATCTCGTCTACCCGGTTGGCATAGGCAAAGAACTCGTCTTGATTGCTCGCAAGGAAGCCATTAACACCATGGGTGATGATCTCGGGCATGGCACCGCGCTTCATCGCCACAACTGGCGTGCCGCAGGCCAGCGCCTCGATGACTGCCATACCAAAGGGCTCATCCCACTCGATAGGAAAGAGTAGTGCCTTGGCGTTGGCCACGAAGTCGAGTTTTTTCTTACCACTGAGATTACCTGCATAGGTGATGCGCCGATACTTGAGGACGGCCGGGAGGATGTGGTCGCTATAGTAGCGGAATTCTTCGTTGCGCCGGTAGTTGGTTAGTGGGTTGGAGAGCTCGAGGAGCAGCTTGCGGTTGCTGCCGATCCCTGCGACTGTGCCCGCCATGCGGAGGCGCTTCTTGTACTGGGCAGCGTAGGCTACAGCGGTAGCTTGTCCTTTGTCTTGGGTGAAGCGGGCGAGGGTGATGTAGTAATTTTGCTTACGCGAGACGAAGGGGAAGGCAGTGCAATCAATGGCGTTGTGTACGGCTGGTAGCAAATGGGGACGGATCTCACGTGGGGCTTTGCGTGCCATTGCCTCTGAGATACACGTCATGTAGAGGCGGCCAAGATTCATATATTTGAGCTGTGGGCGATTATCCATTTGCCCTGCCTCAATAGTCTGCGGCGTAGAAAATGGTGGCCCATGGAAGGTGTGCAACACTGGTGGTAGTCCCGGTATACGGCTCACTGGTGAGAAAAAGGCTGGCCCAATGTAGGGGTTATGGTCGTGAATAATATCAAAATGGCCATCGGCTTCGATGGCGTGAAGGGCAAAATTGAGATGAGTCTGGAGGGCTTGAAGTGGTGCGTCATAGTAGGGATCATCGATTGTATCGAAGAGCTCGCGCTTGTAGTATGAGTGGGTTGGCGTGCCGTTGCGCATCCGCCGTGCGCCATTGGCGAAAAGCTCTACCTCGACATCATCGCGTTGCTGCAGTGCACGCACCAGGCTTTCGACAACGAGCTCGATGCCGCCATAGCCTTTAATAGGTAGAGCGAGCCATGGTGGGGCAACAACTGCCACTCGTAGTGGCCGTGGGGGGGGGTACTGCGGGGCGATCACTTGACGAACATTGTGTATCATTTTGTAACATCATATAGCTAGTATAGCATAATCAAGCAAAATGTGGAGTAGTAGGGTATAATACAGATATGGAGTCATTTCATCTCTTCAAGCCGTGTGGTGATCATCTCGTGGCACACCTCTACGAGCATTTAGTGATGCAAACGCTGCATCGGCAGCTGTTTGAGGCAGGGTTGTTTCAGACGATTGACTACCAGGCTTATGGAGTTGTCTATTCTGACGCTGGGGTGATGGGGATCGATGCGACGCTCTACACCATGCAGGCCGAGCGCTTTGTAGCCCAGCTGCGCCAGCCAGTGGCGGAGTATGATGATGCGATGATCGACTGTGCGCTGCGGCAGATCATTGCCGAGAAGGGCTATCCGCTCACGTACCATGACCGGCTCGCGCTCCACGAGGCATTACACCAGCTTGATACTGAGCCATGGTATGATGCTCAGGACATCGACGTATTGCAGTGTTTGGGCGAGACAGCGCCACGTGGCATCATTGCCCAGCGCGAGGAGTGGGAAGCAGATGTGATGGAGTATACGATTGATATATCAATCGATCTTGAGCCGGGCGACCCGCGAGCGGCCGTCTTCATTGAGCTTACGCATGCGATCCAGGCCAATACCGCTGCGCTACTGCAGCGAACGTATGGGTACTATAACCACGGATATGATAGGGAGTGCACGGCTGGGCACTATACCGAGCGGCAATATTTGCTCGTAACTGGCCGGGAGGATCATTCGGCTCAGGTCTACAACTTGTATGAGCTTATGATCCGGATGATTCGAGCCCAGGGTGGCTGGCAGCGCCTTTTGGAGCGCTTGCAGACGGTTGATTATCGAGAGCAGTCTGCACCCTCCATCGTCAGTATGATTGATGACCTACGGATGGTCGTCGGGGCGCGTGGCTGGCGTCGAATTGCTACGGTAGAAACAGTGGATGACCTACTCGATCGCCTGACTATAACAGTGGTCGCACAGTGATGAGGTACGACGCGGTGAGGCTCTACGATATGCACCGCGATTATGTACATTACCCTAGGCAAACCAGCTGCTAGTGTGATACTATAAGCAGTAAGGAAGGTCTGATATAATTCGGGCCGTTATTTTATGTTATGACAGATCCACAGTATATTCGTAATATTGCAATTATTGCCCACGTCGACCACGGCAAAACAACGCTGCTTGATGGCTTGCTTAAGCAGAGCAATACATTCCGCAGCAACCAAGCCGAGATGGCTCAGACGCTCATCATGGATAGTGGCGAGCAGGAGCGTGAGCGTGGCATTACTATCACTGCCAAGCAGACGACGGTCTACTACCAGCCGACTAATACCGACTCAGTAGTTGATTACAAGATCAACATTATTGACACACCTGGCCATGCCGATTTTAGTGGCGAGGTGGAGCGCACGCTTAACATGGCTGATGGTGTACTCCTTGTGGTGGATGCGCAGGAAGGCCCAATGCCACAGACGAAGTTTGTCTTGAGTAAAGCGCTTGAGCTTGGTCTAACGCCGGTCGTGATTATCAACAAGATCGACAAGCCTGCGCGGCGCATTGCTGAGGTGGAGGACGAGCTGGCCGATCTTTTCCTCGAGCTTGCTACCGACGAGGCGCAGCTCAAATACCCGGTGTACTACGCTGTAGCGCGCGAAGGCAAAGCCTGGGCGGCACTGCCAAGTGATACCAGTGAGCCAGCCAGCCTGGCACCGATCTTCCAAGCGATTATCTCACACATTCCAGCGCCGCAGGTAGCAGACGGGCCCTTTCAGATGCTCGTGACGGCCCTCCAGTACGATACCTTCCTTGGCAAATATGCGATTGGCCGAATCCATCGCGGGGTAGCTCAGCGTGGCCAGGCGCTGACTCTTATCAAGACAGATAGTACGACTACCAATGCCAAGATCGATAAGCTCTTCATCAGCCGCGGCCTCGCGAAAGAAGAAGTGAGCGAGGCAGGCGCGGGTGACATTGTCTACATCGTTGGTGCGGCCGAAGCACACATTGGCGAGACGCTCGCCAGCCGCGACCAGCCGGAGGCACTACCTGTCATGGCAGTCGAGGCTCCCACCATTAGCATGTATCTTGGACCGAATACTAGTCCGATGAAAGGCCGCGAGGGTGAATTTACTACCAGCCGGCAGATTGGCGATCGTCTCCAGCGCGAACTCGAGACTAATGTGGCGCTCCGAGTGGCCGAGTCTGGTATTGGCTTTGTGGTATCGGGGCGAGGCGAGCTTCACCTCAGTGTATTGATCGAGACGATGCGCCGCGAAGGCTACGAATTTGAGGTTGGACGGCCAGAAGTTGTGACGATCACCAAGGATGGCAGTGAGCAAGAGCCAGTTGAAGAACTGCTGGTTGAGGTTGGCCCTGAGTTTGTCGGTGTTGTCAGCCAAGAACTTGGCAAGCGCAAAGCGGAGCTCCGCAAACAAGAGCAAACCACTAGCGGTGCAGCGCGGATGACCTATACCATTACGACCCGAGCATTGATTGGCCTGCGTAACCGCCTCCTGACAGATACAAAGGGAACAGTGATTATGTATAGCCTGCCGCACGGCTATCAGCCGGTTAGTGGTGTATTGCCGCGGACGCGCAACGGTGTTTTGATCGCCTTTGAGCCAGGCACGACCACACCATATGCCCTGCAAGCGGCCGAAGCGCGCGGTGAGCTCTTCGTCGGAGCGGGGACAGAGGTGTACGCCGGGATGATCGTTGGCCTTAATAACCGCCCAGACGACCTCGAGATCAATGTCTGTAAGGCCAAGCACCTTACCAATATGCGCAGCAAATCAAGCGACGGCACCGTCCAGTTGACGCCTCACACCCAGCTGAGCCTTGAGCAATCGATCGACTTTATCGAAGATGACGAGCTGCTTGAGGTCACGCCGCACGCCCTTCGCCTCCGCAAGAAATACCTCGACGCCAACGAGCGCAAACGCGCCGCCAAACATCAACCATAACATCATAGGGAGAAACCGCCTATCATGCACAACGTCCGCCGCGCTTTTGCTGCGAAAATCATTGCTCTTACCAAAGATACCAAAGAGAATGCCAAAGCCGCTGCGGTGCAGACGGTTGAGCTAGTGCGTCCGACGCCAAGCTCGCCCGACGAGACGCTGAGTGAGCTCTTTGATGAGGTGCAAACGCAGCAGATTTATGGTGACGGCAAGGCGTTTGTGGATATGACGCCCACCAAGCCAGCTCGGACGATTATGGCGCGGTATCGTCGGCAGCGTCGCCAGCCCGGCTTCGACCTCGCGACCTTCGTTGGGCAGCATTTTTCTACCACAGTATACCCGGCCTCGAGCTACCAACCGACCGATACTACCACTGCGCGCCAACATGTGAGTCAGCTCTGGCAACAGCTCGAGCGGCGCAACCGCAAGAATCGGGGTTCGCTCCTTGCGCTGCCATATCCATATATGACGCCAGGTGGACGCTTTGATGAGTTGTTTTATTGGGACACGTATTTCATTATGCTTGGCCTAGCAGCGGATGGGCGCTGGCGCTCTATCGAGCACATGATGCGCAACTACACCTACATGCTGCGCAAGTTTGGGATGATCCCCACGGCCAATCGGACATACTTCTTGAGCCGGTCACAGCCACCCCTGTTTGCGGCGATGGTGCAGCTATTGGCACGTCACCGGGGCAAACGGGTCTATGCAGAGTTTTTGCCAAGCCTTCTTGCTGAGTATCGCTTTTGGATGAAGGGCCGTCGCCAGATTGCGAAAGCCAAGGCCGTTGAGTACCCAGCGTATCTCCGCGTCGCTGTTATGCCTGATGGCACGCCGCTCAATCGTTACTATGATAACCGCACCACACCACGCCCCGAGTCACATCGCGAAGATGTCCATACGGCGCATCACGCAGCCTCAGCGCATACGACGCGGACATTTCTTGATCTGCGGGCGGCAGCCGAGAGTGGGTGGGACTTTAGTAGTCGGTGGTTTGCCGACCCCTGTCAGATTCAGACCATCGAGACGACAAAGTATGTACCAGTCGACCTCAATTGCTTCCTCTACCAGCTTGAAATGACGATCGCCGAGGCTTACAGACTCATCAAGCAGCGTCGCCTGGCGCGGCGTTTCGAGGCAGCGGCCGAGCGCCGAGCTCGGGCAATTCGCCGCTACTGCTGGCAACCTACCACGCAATTCTTTGAGGATTATGCTATCACCACTGGTCAGACCACGGGGCGACTCACGCTCGCCGCGGTGACGCCACTATATGTGGGAATTGCAACCGATGAGCAAGCTGCAGCGGTAGCGCAACGGCTCGAGCAAGACTTCTTGCAGCCTGGCGGACTCCTTTCAACCCTCATCACTAATGGCCAGCAGTGGGATGCCCCCAACGGCTGGGCACCGCTGCAGTGGTTTGCTATTGTGGGGCTGCGCAATTACGGCTATGATACACTGGCGGCAACCATTCGCGACCGCTGGCTTGCCACCAATGAAGCTGTCTTTGCCAAGAAGCGCAAAATGGTCGAGAAGTATGATGTTGTCACCGCCAGTGCGGGCGGCGGCGGGGAATACCCCTTGCAAGATGGCTTTGGTTGGACGAATGGGGTGTACGCAGCACTCAAGGATGAGCAGCTCGGAGTAGCGCAGCAGTAGCCTGGAGAGGTAAGATGCTACGAGTTTTTGTCACTACTTGACGCCTGTATCCTTCCAAGATACGACAAATAGCTAAGGTAGCCTCTTGTTAAGTTGCCTGGGCTTTTCGCTTGGTAAAACGAGTCACAAATATTTTTCAGCCTGCTATACGTTATCCTTCGACACGTGCTGGGCTACCTCATCTGGCAAAAATCCTTTCTTATGTTGGAAGTTTGCCTGCCACTGATAGCCTTTGCCATAGCCAAGTTCCTTCATGAGTTTGGTGGGAGCATTGCGCAGATGGAGCGGCACTGGTGCATCGGCGTAGCGGCTAGCAAGAGCCTCTGCCTCGTGCATAAGGTCGGTGATCTCGCGCGATTTAGCCGAGCGGGCAAGCGCTGTGGCGCAGTGATAGAGATTGTAGCGGGCCTCAGGCAAGCCAACCCGCTCCACCGCTTGAAAGGTCGCGACCGCTAGAGATAACGCACCATTACCTGCCAGCCCGATGTCCTCACTGGCGAATACCACCATGCGCCGAGCAATGAACTTTGGGTCTTCGCCAGCGTCGATCATTCGGCTCAGATAATAAAGGGTGGCGCGCACATCGCTGCCCCGCATCGACTTAATGAAGGCCGAGATCACATCATAGTGCATCTCGCCTTGCTTGTCGTAGCCAGGGAGCTTCTTTTGGGCGGCAGCTGTAACGGTATCAGGCGTCACTGTCTCAGCGAGACTCAAGGCAAGCTCAAGGTTACCGAGCGCCACTCGGGCATCGCCGCCCGATAGCTCGGCGAGATAATCGAGCGCCTCTGGCGTGACGTACTCTGTCTTACCCAAAGTAGTGATGGCACGCTGGAGGATAGCGCGAATTTCGTCTTTGCTTAGTGGCTGCAAGACGAGTACGCGCATCCGGCTCAGTAGTGGTGTAATAACCTCAAAGCTTGGATTCTCAGTAGTGGCACCGATCAGTGTAATGAGCCCCGACTCGACATGAGGCAAAAAAGCGTCTTGCTGTGCCTTATTAAAGCGGTGTATTTCATCGACAAAGAGCATGGTGCGCAGGCCAAGATTCCAATTTTGCCGGGCGTGCTGGATAACCCGCTCGACGTCCTTCTTGCCACTGGTGACGGCACTGAGCTCGATAAACTCAGCCTTCACCTCGCGAGCAATAATCCGCGCCAGCGTCGTCTTGCCTGTGCCCGGTGGCCCCCAAAAGATGAGGCTCACGGGCTGCTTCTTCGTGACAATTTGGCGCAAAATCTCGGCATCACCCAGTAAGTGTGTCTGACCTATCACAGCATCAAGCGACTGTGGGCGTAGCCGCTCGGCCAGCGGTTGGCGTGATGACGATGACGAATCTGGCTCTGGCATAGCTACGTCTAGTATACCGGAAATAAACTGGCACGTCGAAGGGCTGTCGGTTTCGGTACTCGAACTATAGCTGATTTCCTAGTTACCTATTGCGAGGTAGCAAGACAGCCCTATCTCGCCATTTTGCCACAATGTGGTATGATAAAAGCAATAAGCTAGTCCAAAGGAGGAATATGGAATATATCATTATCGGCATCATCGTGGCGACGATTGTCTTCATGCTGAGCGGGATTCGGGTGGTGAATCAATACCAGCGCGGTGTGGTGCTAACGCTTGGGCGCTTCTCGGGTCAGCGCGCACCAGGCCTACGCGTAGTGGTGCCAATCTTTCAGACGATTATGATGGTTGATGTCCGCTCGACGCCGATCGATGTGCCGAAGCAAGAGGTCATTACGAAAGATAACGTGACAGTTGGTGTGGACGCTGTGGTGTACTTCCGTGTCATTAATGCGCCAAAGGCCGTCCTCGAGACGACGAACTATATTTACGCTACCAGTCAGTTTGCTCAGGCAGCGCTGCGTGATGTGACGGGTAACATTGACATGGACGACCTGCTTGCCAAGCGAGAAGAGCTCAGCCAGCAGATCAAAGAGATTGTCGATGCTGAGACTGACAAGTGGGGGATTGACGTTGAGAACGTGAAGATTCAGAACATCGAGTTGCCAGGCGATATGAAGCGCGCTATGGCTAAGCAAGCCGAAGCCGAGCGTGAGCGCCGAGCCAACATCATTAATGCCGATGGTGAAAAAGCCGCTGCAGAGACCCTTGCAGAAGCCGCTCAGATTCTTGCTAACACCCCAGGGGCGATCAACCTGCGTACGCTCACGACACTTGAGCGCATTAGTGCCGAGCCAAGCCAGAAGACGATGATCCTCTTCCCAGCAGAATTGACAGAGGTACTGCGAGGTATCAAGCGGTCATGATCGACTTTCGTCAGAATCGAGCGCGTTGCATTGATGCGCTTGCGGGTGGGCTGGCAGTATTGACTGCGTATGACGAAGTGCAGGGCAGTGGCGATGAACCGGCACCGTTTCAGCAGGAGTCAAACTTTTGGTGGCTCAGTGGAATTGAGCGACCAGGTTGGAAGTTGATTATCGATGGACGACGGAACCGCACAACACTCGTACGGCCTCATCTCGATGCGGTGCAGCAGACCTTCGTTGGTGAAC
Source organism: uncultured Candidatus Saccharibacteria bacterium (assembly GCA_937898545.1). GTDB lineage: Bacteria > Patescibacteriota > Saccharimonadia > Saccharimonadales > Saccharimonadaceae > Saccharimonas. Next base: position 140,883 of record CALEJV010000003.1, read on the forward strand.
TCAGCAGTGAGGAAGCCAAGCGAATCAGTGGTGCCGATGCAGTGATTGACGCTCACGATTTTGAGGCAGAGCTACGCCAGCTTGCCAAGCGCCATACGGTTGTATACGAAGTAAACGACCGCACCGACTATGGTTTTATGCTCAACCCGGCCTCGCGCGACCTGAGCAAAGTACTGCAGCGGATCTTTCCCTCAGTCCAATCGTGTTTGCGTCAGCTGCGTGAATTGCGGGCTATCAAGCAGCCAGAAGAGATTGCTGCGCTGCGCCAGGCAATTGCGCTGACTATTGAGGCCTTTGAGGTAGCCAAGCAGCGCTTACCACACTGCCAGCATGAATATGAGTGCGAGGCGGAATTTGACTATCTATTTCGGCACCACAATGCCCGCCATGCGTATAGTCCAATTATCGCTGGTGGTGCTAACGCCTGCACTTTGCACTACAGCCATAATGCAGGGCCGCTTGCTGCTGAGAATATGGTGCTGATTGATGTCGGGGCGCGGGTCAATGGATACTGTGCGGACATCACTCGAACCTATGGTATCAAACCGACGCAGCGCCAGCAGGATGTCCACGCTGCGGTGGTGCAAGCGCAGCAACACATCATAGAGCTGCTCGAGCCAAATCTCCCCGTGGCTGACTATATCCAGCAGAGCGACGACATTATGCGCGATGCCTTGCAGCAGCTTGGTCTCCTACGCGATCGCCACGACCAAGCCACCTTCCGGCGTTACTATCCACATGCCATCAGCCATGGGCTTGGCGTCGATACACACGACAGCCTGGGTGCGCCGCGGGTGCTGCGCGCTGGTATGGTGCTTACCGTCGAACCAGGGATTTACATCCCAGAAGAGGGCATTGGTGTCCGGATTGAAGATGACATTCTCATTACGCCGAGCGGCCACGATAATCTCAGCGCCAGCTTATCGACAAAATGGTAAAAAACCGCTATACTAGAGCAAATGAAACGACAATTTTTTGCCTTTATTATCCGCTGGGTGCTAAATTCACTTGGGCTGTGGATTGCCGTACGTATCTTTGGTACAGGCTATATCGGTGTCCAACCCGATATGAGCATTGCGGTGTTTTTGCTGGCTGGGCTTATCTTCTCAGTCGTCAATGCAGTCTTTAAGCCGATTGCCATCATCCTATCGCTTCCCGCTATTCTCGTCACGCTCGGTCTCTTTACTGTCGTTGTCAATGGCTTTATGGTCTATATTTCACTGATACTGGCACCAGGTCTCAAGATGACGTTTCTTCACTCCATCTTGACAGGCCTGATTATGAGTCTGGTAAACTATATAGTAAGCAGCGCGCTCGAGCTAAATTATGGGCGCACGCAGGAGGAACAACATGAATCTTGATAGTATTCTACAAACAATAATGATTGGCTCGGCCATCTTGATGATCCTGGCTATTTTGCTCCAGCAGCGCGGGGCGACACTTGGTGCAGGTTTTGGCGCCTCGGGTGAGCTCTATACCACGCGGCGCGGCCTAGACAAGAACCTCTTTGAGGCAACGATCTTTTTGGCTGTTACCTTTGTTGGGTCTATTTTGGCGGCACTCTTGTTGCCGTCTGCGGGGTAGGGCATGGCGAATCGGCAGGAGAAGCACCTCCAGCGCCGTGAGACCTCGTCGGCAGTTGTGCCTCAGGAGGATGAATCGCTGCGAGCAGCCAAAGCAGCGAAATCGGTACCATCTCGCCGCAAGAAACCACGCCGTGACCTCAAGCAGCTCGAAGATAGCGCGACGCGCCACGTTGGCAAGTTTTTAGGGAGCCGCTTCGAGAGTTTGCGTCGAGCCCGGCGGCGAGTTGTGCTGTGGCTTGTCCTCGTTGCGGTGATTTTGCTTGGTATTATTGCTCAGATCTTTATCCGCCGCGACGCGACGACAGCAACTGGTGGGACCGGCGGGACGTATATCGAGGGGGCGCTTGGCCCGATTGAGACGCTGAATCCTCTCTTTGCAACCAGCAGTGCCGAGCTTTCGGCCAGCCAACTCATGTTCTCCTCACTTTATCATTACGACGCCAAGGGTTCGCTCCACACAGATGTTGCAACGAGTCTTGCCTATAACGAAGCGAGCAAAACCTACACCGCTCAATTGCGTGATGACGTCCGCTGGCACGATGGGCATAAGCTCACTGCCAAGGATGTTGTCTTCACGATCAACCTCATCAAGAACCCGGCAGTGCGCTCGCCCTTGCGCGTCAATTGGGTCGACGTCCAGGCTAAGGCGGTCAACGATACCACTGTGCAGTTTGTGCTACCTGCAACGTATGCTGCCTTCCCCCATGCATTGACCTTCCCAATTTTACCAGAACATATGCTAGGCTCAGCAACGCCAAGCTCAATGCGCCAGGCACCATTTAATCATTCGCCAGTTGGTAGTGGGCCATTTAAGTTCCAGATTTTGCAATCGACCAACAATGCTCGCCGGCCAAAGACCGTGCATGTGGTTGCCTTTGATGGCTACTATGGTGGCCGACCCAAGCTTGATCGCTTCGAGCTCCAAGCGTATAGCACGCAGCAAGATATTGTCTCGGCTTTGCAAGCTGGTGAACTGAGTGGCGCAACCGACCTCTCCGTTGTGATGCGCAAAGATATTCCACGCAACCAATACACTACAACCACTGTACCAACCGACCGCGGGGTGTATTTGCTCATGAATAATACCAACCCCATCCTCAAAGATCGCGCGGTTCGCAAAGCCCTTCAACTAGGCACCAACACCGCTGCGATTCGCACCTCGCTGGGTGACGGTGTGCAGCGCCTTGACGGACCATTTATCCCTAGTCAGCTTGGCGGTATCGATGCACCATCTGCAGATAAGCATGACAAAGCAAAGGCCGCTGCGATGCTAGACGAAGCAGGCTGGAAGCTCGCCGATGGCAGCAAAGTCCGCAGTAAAGATGGCCAAAAGCTGGAGATTATGATCACCACGACTAAGGGCGCAGAGTACGAAGCTGTTTTAGCTAAGGTAATGGAGCAGTGGCAGCAGCTTGGCGTAGCGGTGACGCAGCAAGTGATCGACCGCTCGGCAACGTCATCCACCTTTGTCCAGGGGACATTGCAGGGGCGAAGCTACGATGTTTTGCTCTACGAGTTGGCAATTGGTGCCGACCCCGATGTCTATGCCTACTGGCATTCCTCACAGACAGGCTACCAGGGCTATAACTTCGTCAATTACACGAGCCGCACCGCAGATGCCGCATTGGCCAGCGCCCGGACGCGTCTCGAGCCAAAGCTGCGTGCTGCCAAGTACAAAGCGTTTGCCGAGCAGTGGTATAGCGACGTGCCTGCGATTGGCCTCTATCGGTCGGCTAGTGTGTATGCGACAGGCCCTGGCGTCCAGGCTATCCAGCAGGGCGATACCCTTGTCTCCGGTGCAGATCGCTACGCAGACGTCCTCCGTTGGACAGTGACAACGCGAGATGTTTACAAAACCCCCTAACATGCGGTATAATCAACAGTGTCGCGAGATATGCGGACGTGGCGGAATTGGTAGACGCGTCAGCTTGAGGGGCTGGTGAGCATTGCGCTCGTGGAAGTTCAAGTCTTCTCGTCCGCACCAGATATGATGCCTCGCGACACATCAGCACCACCAGGATAGGTGGTGTTTTGCTTTTGTAAAATACAAACACGTTCGAGATATCTATATAACAACCAAAATGGCTTGATCATAAAATGCAACAATTAATCGGCGAACTGCTTGTGTTTTGTAAAAGGGTGGTGCATAATAAAGACAAGCTGGTACGCAAAAAGGGGTACCGTTGCGTCCAAACACAAACATCGTGCCAAAACAAACATTGTGCCCCAGGGTGGGCGCGTAGCAGCTACCGGCAAATCACCTCTAGTCAAGGAGGTGATTTTTTGCTATAGTCTATAGCAGACGGGGCATTAGCTCATTTGGCTAGAGCGCTTCGCTGGCAGCGAAGAGGTGACCAGTTCGAATCTGGTATGCTCCACCATGGATCTTTAGCTCAGTTGGCTAGAGCGCACGATTCACATTCGTGAGGTCGCAGGTTCGAATCCTGCAAGATCCACCATTTTGAGATTATTCATTTTTTAGTGCCAATACCATATTGTTTTTTGAGCAGCATCTTGTCTGCCAACAGGATGTAGTTTGTAAGGGAGGACTCCAATGAAAGTTGCAATAATAGGTACTGGCGTCGGTATACGAACACATCTTGCGGGACTAAGTCTCCTTCCTAAGGTGGAAGTTGTTGGCGTCGTTGGCTCGACAAAGGAACGAGCCGCACAGCATCTACAGTCTCATGGATACGACAAAGACCTTGCTGCATCGTTTGATGATGTAATGGCAAAGTCACCTGATATCGTTTGTCTGACAACACCAGTTTGCTGTCGGGATGAGTACTGGGAGCGGCTTGCTCACGAACAGTGTTTTATATTGGCAGAAAAGCCAGTCTGTGGCGACGACTTGTCGCTTCCATATTTTGATGCCGTCAAGGATCGTTGCATGGTTGATTTCCAGCTTCGTGGCCTCGAGCAATTTCAGATTGTTGCCAAGATGATCAACGAGGGCACGCTTGGTGATATTTGCTCAATTGATCTCTTTGAACGCACCGCTGCTTTGCGGGCAGATTCGCTACCGTCATGGATGACAACACCAGATCTTGGCGGTGGACAGCGTATGGCAATGGGAAGCCACCTTCTTGACCTCGCCGTGTTCTTGCTCGGCGGCAACTACTCGAGTGTCCACGAGTTTCAATGCAGCGCAGAAACAAGGCGCGGGTCGTGGCGTGGAACTATGCCAAAAGGACAGCGGCCATCTGACGAGTGCTTTGATTGTTCGTTTGTGATGAATCAGGCACGTGTGGCGATACGCACGACATCGATCAGCAGGGCAACGCGCTCTCTCGAATTCCGCGTCGAAGGGACAGAAGGCGTGGCAGAATTCTGCTATCGTAACGGATCTGGCACTCTGCAAATATTTCACGAGAATGGTAGTGAGGTGTTGTACACCGACCAGGCTGCATCTGCAGTGCGCGCGCAGCCTTCTCATCCACTGGATAACTCGGTCTTTCGCGTTGCATACAACAGATATTTTGCGTCAGTGTGCGAATGGGCTGAAGGCAAGGACTCGAGCATTCCGGCCTCATTGAGCGATGGGCTTGCAAATGCGAGATTATTGCAAAAGAAATAAGATACCGATACCTTTAGCTACTGTGAAGCGAATAGCACGCCCTTTTTTAGCAATTCTCTGAGCCATTCACTTGTTGCTATTTCAAGAGATTTTACTTCAACATGATGATTCCATCGATGTCGGCTGACTTGAGCGACTCTATGGATACCAGGATAATCCTCAGGGTGATCCAAGGTGATATTGATATAAAGCGTGCCATCAGCGGTTTTCTCATACGCCCACATCCAGAGAAATTTTCGATTAACCGCATAGCTTACTTGCGCGCGAAATTCTTTTCGAATACTACCCAGCGCCATGACATAACTATCTATCGCACGATAATGAGCATTAGTCTTCGGCTTATCTGAGAACACACTGATCATTTTATTGCTTGGCATGATAGCTCTCGATATAACTTACAATAAAGAAATGAAATAATAACACCTGGTGGAGATAGAGGGATTCAAACCCTCGACCTCAGCAATGCGAATGCTGCGCTCTATCAGCTGAGCTATATCCCCACGACTCCCTCTATTCAAGCACAAACGAGAGGGAGAATCAACCAGTAGCATTCCCGCTTGTTTCTGATAAAATAAGGATATGTTCAAAAAGTTTATCCAAAAGCGGCTCGAGACGTATGTGAGCCGGTATTTTCAAGCCCATCCAGAGGTCAAGTTAATTGTTGTGGTGGGGAGCGTGGGCAAGACGAGCACCAAGCGAGCGGTGGCTACCTTGCTATCGCAGCGCTACCGTGTGCGCATGCTTGATAACAACCATAATACCAATCTCTCGGCGCCATGTGGTATTCTCGGCGTAACATACCCCAGTAAGGTGCACAGTATTGGTGCTTGGCTTAAAGTGTTTGCAGCGGCTCGGCGGCGGGTTACTCAGCCAGCTGACGTCGATGTGATTGTCCAGGAGCTTGGCACTGATCGGCCAGGGGAGATTGCTGACTTTGGTCGCTACCTCCGGCCTGACCTTGCCTTAGTGACGGCAGTAACGCCAGAGCATATGGAGTTCTTTGGCTCAATTGAAGCAGTCGCGCAAGAGGAGCTCTCCGTGACGCAGTATGCACGCCGAGTGCTGATTAACCGTGATGATATTGAGGGGCGCTTTGCTGACCTGATTGCTACTCCACACTTTAGTACGTATGGCACAACTGGCCTCGCTGAGTATCGCTTCGAACAGCAGAACTTTGACGCTGAGGTAGGTTATCGGGGGGGGATTATTGCTCCACCAAATATCGCTCAGCCATTTGCAGCGGCGATTAATGTGGTGGGTGAGCACAGCCTACGGCCAATCGTTGGTGCCGTCGCAGCGGCCTTGCTTTATGGTTGCACACCAGATGAAGTAGTAAAGGGTCTTGCACTGATCAAGCCTGTCCCTGGGCGGATGAACCCGCTGCTAGGCCTTGGCGATACAACAATTATCGACGATACATACAACTCCAGCCCAGCTGCGGCGCTGGCTGCTCTGCAGACACTCTATAGCTTTGCGCAGGCACCGCAGCGGATCGCCATCCTTGGTGACATGAATGAGCTGGGTGCCTCGAGTCAGGCCGAGCACGAGAAGCTGGGTATGGCCTGCGACTCACATTTGCTTGATTGGGTGGTGACGGTTGGCGGCGAGACAGAGAAATATCTTGCGCCCGCTGCCCGTCGGCGTGGCTGCCAGGTGAAGGTATGCCGCAATGCGATCGAGGCAGGGCAGTTCGTCCGTTCGGTGGCGCGGCCTGGGGCAGTGATTCTTGCTAAGGGGTCACAAGGTGGGATATTCCTTGAAGAAGCGGTTAAGATCCTCTGCGTCTTGAGCGAAGATACCGAGCTGGTGCGTCAATCACTCGCCTGGCAGGCCATCAAAGCGCCGTATTTTTCGGAATACGAGACCTTCTTTGATGGGGCAGGCCAGTAGCGTTAATACGCGATTTATGGTATATTCTTACGTGTGAGACTAGTGTATTAAGCGGAGAACTATCTATGCCAACAGAAAAAAAGCCAAAAGCAACCAAGCGCAGCACAACGCGCAAAACATCATCAAAAAACGAGCCAGAACAAACCTCGGCCAAGGCTAATGAGCCAGCAACCCCAGCTGCAGAGCCAGCTCCAGTAGCCGAACCGGCTACTCAGCCGATGCCAGAGCAGCCAGCTACTCCGGCCATGCAGCCAGCTCAGCCCCAGCCTCAATATCAACCACACATGGCTCCAGGAGCTTTGAGCGCTCAGCCAGCCAAGAAGTCCCATCTTGGGCTTATTCTTGGCCTCGTCGGTGGTGGTGTAGCTTTGCTAGCACTTATTGCTGGCGTGCTATTGTACTTCTTCTGGTATCAGAACCCACACAAGGTGGTGACAGATGGCGTGGCAAATCTAGTCACTGCACGGCAAGCGTCGTATAGTATGGGCGGTGATGTTACACCAAGCAGTACTAGCACTTCAGGCCCATCGAAGACCACCTACAGAGTGAATCTGCAATATGCTAACCAAGTTGCTGGTGGTAATGGTGAGGTAACGATGGACCTCCCGCAGGTTGGCCAGATTACTGTCAAGGCCGAGATCTATGCGGATCGCGAAGCAACCTACTTCCGCGTCAATGGCATCAAGAAAGTATATGAAAAATATATTGATACCATGATCGACCAGTCGATGAAGCGCTATAGTACCTCGAGCATGACCGATGAGGAGAAAGATACTGCGCGGAGTAAGATGCGCGAGCAGTATACCAAGCAAGCACTGCCTATCATCGAAAAAATCGATGGCAAATGGGTCAAGATGACGCAAGATGATATACGCAAAATGAGCCTAAATCGTACGACGACTCAGCAATGTACGGACGCAATTAATGCTATGTACGACACTAAGGCTCGCAATGAGATTGCTGCAGTACTTCGCAAGCATGGCGATGTCTTTACAGTAGAGAAACTCAATAAGCCAGCGCTCGATAACGGTGCAGTGGGCTACAAGGTGACGATAGCGAGCCCGTCGAGCCACGAAGCTCGTTCGCTGAGCCGCGACCTTGGCAACACCCGTGTTGGGGAGCTGCTTCGCCGCTGCAGTGATGCGACATCAACCCGTGTGACAACACGCCAAAATGGCCGGACCATCAAGACAGAGCGGCACTCTGCTATCTCAGGACCAGACTTGAGCCAGACGGATCTTGAGCTCTGGGTGTCACCATTCTCGCACGATGTGAAGCGCATTGTCATGAAGCCAACCAGCCAGTCGTCTCAGCAGCCAGTGACGATCAACGTCAACGACACAAAGGTTGACTTGCGCAAGCCAAGCGAGAGCATCCCGTATAGTGAGCTCATGCGAGGCAGTAGCAGCAGCAAAGATAACGACAGCGATACGTCATCAACAGCTACTGGCGAAGCGTAGGCAAAACGCCGCGCATAAATCCAACCCCGCTTTCGAGAAAAGAAGCGGGGTTGTCTTTGCCCTCGCCCACTATGGTAGAATATGAAAGACATGAAACGATACAATCCTGCAGAAATCGAGCCAAAATGGCAACAGCACTGGGCAGAAGACCAGCGCTACCGGGCGGATGACGCCTCTCCTAAACCAAAGTATTATGTGACTGGCATGTTCCCATACCCTAGCGGAGCAGGGATGCATGCAGGGCACTTTATGGAGCACTCCATTGTCGATGCAGTGGCGCGCTTCCGTCGTAGTCTTGGTCACGAGGTGCTCTACCCGATGGGCTGGGATAGCTTTGGCCTCCCTGCAGAGAATTACGCCATCAAGACAGGCAAAACGCCACAAGAGACGACCGCGACGAATATCGCCAACTTTACCACCCAGCTTCGCCGGGTTGGCGCGAGTATTGATTGGAGTCGTGAGATCAACACGAGCGATCCAGAGTATTATCGCTGGACGCAGTGGATCTTTACGCAGCTCTTTGAGCGGGGCCTGGCATACCAAAAGGACTCACTCCAGTGGTGGTGTCCGAAAGACAAGACCGTGCTGGCAAATGAGCAGGTGATCAATGGCCGGTGTTGGCGCTGTGAAGAGGTGGTGGTGAAGAAGCCAATGAAGCAATGGTTCTTCAAGATTACAGAGTATGCCGACCAGCTCCTGGCCGACATCCCCGCGCTCGACTGGCCAGATAAGATTAAGCAAGCTCAGACCAACTGGATTGGCCGCAGTGAGGGAGCAGAGATCCGCTTCGTCCTTGATAAGCCCGTGGCAGCTATGGAGAGTGACGCCGCCGATATTACCGTCTTTTCGACGCGCCCTGATACGCTCTTTGGTGCGACCTTCTTGGTGCTGGCACCCGAACATCCTCTCGCGCAGCATCTCGCACGTGGTGATGCCCAAGAGACAGTCTTGGCCTATATTGCCGAGGCAGTCAAAAAATCGGAGATTGAGCGCACTAATGACACGAAGGATAAGACAGGAGTCTTTACTGGAAGTTATGCCATAAATCCAGCGACGGGCGACCGAATACCCATCTGGGTGGCCGATTATGTCCTTGGCGGTTATGGCACTGGTGCAGTGATGGCTGTCCCGGCTCATGATGAGCGCGATGCCGCCTTTGCCGAGAAATACGAGTTGCCCATCGTCACCGTCATTGAGCGGCCCGACGATGACCCAGACACCGACCAGTGCTACCATGGCGAAGGCGTGCTCGTTAATTCTGGAGCATTTGATGGCACGCGCAGTGAGGATGCCCGTGAGCAGATTGTGGCTTGGCTCGAACAGGAAGGTCGTGGCCATGCTAAGGTAACCTATAAGATGCGTGACTGGCTGATTAGCCGCCAACGCTACTGGGGTGCACCCATCCCGATCATCCACTGCCCCGAGCATGGTGCCGTGCCAGTGCCAGCGGCAGATCTACCCGTCGTCTTGCCGGCAGTGCAAGACTTCCAGCCGCGTGGTGATGGCAAATCCGTCCTTGCTGCTCAAGAAGAATGGGTGGCGACGACCTGCCCGACCTGTGGCGGCCCAGCTCAGCGCGAAACCGACACGATGGATGGCTATGCCTGCAGCAGCTGGTATCTTCTGCGCTACACTGATCCACACAATGCTATGCAGGCCTGGGACCCAGCGCTGGCTAACCACTGGGCACCGCTTGATATGTATGTTGGTGGTGACCATGCGACGGCTCACTTACTCTATGTGCGCTTCTGGACGCACGTCTTCCGCGATCTTGGCCTCACAAGCTTTGCCGAACCAGTGCGGAAACTCGTCTACCATGGCCTCATTCAAGCCGAGGATGGCCGCAAGATGAGCAAAAGCCTTGGCAATGTTGTCGACCCGCTGGAAGTGATCGATGCGGGATATGGGGCGGATGCGCTGCGTACCTTTGAGCTCTTTCTTGGGCCGATCGACGAAAACTCAAGTTGGAGCAGCCGAGGAATTGCTGGCGTCTATCGCTTCTTGAATCGCCTCTGGACATTGGTGCAAGAGTTTGATGATTGGCAGCAGCAGAGTGGAGCGCCTGGGCAGGTCGACGTCGCACAGCTCGAGTCGATTATCCACGCTACAACGAAAAAGGTCACAAGTGATATCTACCGCCTGAGCTTCAACACGGCCATTGCTGGGCTCATGGAGTGCGTCAACGACCTCTATAAGCTCAAGACAACTGGCTTTACTGAGCAGTGGCAGCCAGCGCTCAAGACGCTGATCCAGCTAGTGCAGCCTTTTGCACCGCATATGGCTGCTGAGCTATGGCAGCAGCTTGGCTATGGTGACCAGCTCGATTTTGCAGCCTGGCCAGAGTGGGACGAAGCAAAGATTGTCCGCGATACGATAACCATCGTTGTGCAAGTCAATGGCAAAGTCCGCGCCAAGCTCACTACCACGCCAGACGCCAGCGAAGCCGATATCACCGCCCGGGCCTTAGCAGATGATCGCGTCGCAAAATACCTCACTGGGCGGCCGCCCAAGAAGGTTATCTACGTCAAGCGTAAGCTCGTCAGCGTCGTTGTCTAGAAATAGCCACCTTCACTAATCGTGCCGTAAAAAACAGGGCATCTCACGGAGCGCCCTGTTTTGGGTTGTGTGCCTACGGTCTCGTCATATTTAGTGGATGTTGATAAGCCTACGAAATAGGCAACGTAATTGCTTTAATAGGCTGGATGGCGAGAAGATGATTGATCTAATGAATAGGAACACATAGAGTTACGATCTTCAGATGAAGGTCATCGTCAAACTGCAAGTGTATCCAGTTGCCACTCTCATGATTATAGCGAACCCAAGCTGAGCGCACCCACGTTGTGTTTTGATCTGCTTCATTAGCGGGAGTTCCAAGATGGCGAATAATCTCATCACGCGTTGCCGTATTGGAGAAGTCTGCAAACAGTGGATTGGCGTACGGCTTGTACTCTGAGACAGATGACCTTCCCTTTTGGGGATATAGAGTAACTGCTTCGAGCGTATTGTCGTTCCAGCGAAATTCTATCCCAGCATCGTGCAGTAACCAGAATGATTCGCTCGAGTCGTAGCCAGTAAACTCCTTGTCAATCTCCCGAATTACAGGAGTGCAGCCCAACTTGTCGATGATGTGTTGCACTTCAGTCTTAACTGATTTGTCACTTCGTCCGACTAAGTTGATATATTGATTAATATCTCCATCTATTTTTATCGCCATAGGTGCTCCTTGCTGAGACTAATAGTATATACCATATCATACAATATATGACATATATCTGTCATATCAAAGCTATGACCTAGACGTTGTAACGAGCGTGTTCTTGATGGGGCAGCAAGGCGTAATAGCTCGCTTGGCAATTGGCCATAAATATATTTTTCTATACAAAACGGCGCAAACACTAGAGAATTTTGCGCTTTTAGCGTATAATAGCTACAAGTTTTACGTCAGCCTAAAGAGAAGGAGATTTTTACTATGGCTCAACCAAAAAAACAGAGTAGCCCACGCAAAACCGGTCTGCGTCGCAGCCACTTGCGCCTCAAGCTTGCTCGCATGGTCAATAAAACCTCACCAGTCAAGGTCAAGACAACCAAGCGCGAGACTGGCGCTGCCAAGGCGGCTCGCTAGCTTTTCGTCGATAGCAAAGAATTTTAACAAAAGAAAGAACCAACCAAATGGCTTCGAACCGTCATCTTGGGCGTATAGTTGCACTCCAAACATTGTACGAATATGAATTCCGTCAGCAGGCGAATGATCCGCAGGCCGTGCCACGAGAGATTCTGGCGCGCAATCTTGAGCGTTATGAGTCGATCATTGGCGATCGAGCCTTTGTCGATACGCTCGTTGCTGGGGTGATCGAGACGCAGGCCGCGCTTGACGCTCACTTACAACCAATTGCGCCAGAGTGGCCACTTGATCAGATTGCTCGTGTCGACCGCAATATCTTGCGACTTGGCCTCTACGAGTTGCTGCACTGCCGCGCAACTGTTCCGCCCAAGGTGGCGATTAACGAAGCAGTGGAGCTTGCTAAAGCGTTTGGTTCGGATAATTCAAGCAAGTTTATCAACGGTGTACTCGGCACCGCCTATCGCAACTTGCCTGGGGAGACACCAGACGATGCCAACACCGTCACACTTTGACCGACATTTCAATCGGTTTAAAAAATATTTTGGCCGTCGCAAGCCGTCTATTCAGGAAATTGTTCGTGAACCGACGGCTGGCGGCATTGTATTCCGCTACAATAGCGACAACAAACTCGAAATCCTCCTGATTCAGGATGCCAAGGATCGCTGGACGATCCCCAAAGGGCATATTGAGAAGGGGGAGACTGCAGTGCAGACAGCTCGCCGGGAGATCGGCGAAGAGGCTGGGCTGCACGACCTTGATATGCTGGGCTGGCTGGGCAAGATTCACTTTCGCTACCGCCGAATGGAAAAGCTTGTTCTCATGACGACGCAGATTTATCTTGCTCGCGTCCGCACCAGTGGCAATGAGATTCAAAAAGAAGAATGGATGAATGGCATTAAGTGGTTTCCCTTTAGTAAGGCACTTGACCTCATCGAGTACGAAGATATTGCCAAGCTTATGCTCAAAGCTAAGAAACGCATCCGAGAGGAGCGTCTATAACGACAGAAACGAAAGGAGTTACTATGTCTGGCATGCCAACTGGCCCGTATCAAGCGTGGGCACAGCAAGCGCTCGGGTTTGAATATCACGATATTCAGCTCTTAGTCACCGCACTCACCCACCGCAGCTATGTCAATGAGCACAAAAAATCCGTTACTGAGCACAACGAGCGCCTCGAGTTCTTAGGCGATGCTGTGCTGGAACTTGCAGTAACCGACTATCTCTACCAACACTACACCGAGCCAGAGGGTATCCTGACGAGCTGGCGCGCAGCGCTGGTCAATACAGAGAGCAACGCCGACTCGGGCGAAGCGCTGGGTTATGGCTCGCTCATCCGGATGAGCAGAGGTGAGAAGCATGGGAGCAAGCGAGCGCACCGGCAGATTCTAGCTAATGCGTATGAAGCTGTGATTGGCTCGATCTATCTGGAGCGAGGCTACAGTGCGGCAGCTGAGTTTATCGCCAAGCATACCATTAGCAAACTTGATGCCATCCTAGCAGATGGCTCGTGGCGCGACCCCAAGAGTCATCTGCAAGAGGTGAGCCAACGGATTGACAGTGCTACGCCGGTGTATCGTGTCTTGGCAGAGGATGGCCCCGACCACGACAAAACCTTCACGCTTGGTGTCTTTGTCAATGATCGGCTGATGGGCCGCGGCACTGGCCCTAGCAAGCAGACCGCCCAGCAAAAGGCCGCTCGCGCTGCTCTGGCAGCCTACCAGCAGCAAGAGGCTCAGACAGAGAAGATAGAAGAGTCAGCCAAGAGCTCAGACAAGTTTTGACCTACAGATAAGCAACAAATTGACATCGCCAGCCAAACAGTGTAGACTTGTACAGAACGAACTAACGCAAATATAAGTCAAGAAAAGGAAGTTTTATTTATGCTCGCAATTCGTTTGCAACGTCTTGGTCGCAAAGCCTACCCAGTGTACCGGCTCGCCGTACAAGAGGCTCAGCGCCACCCATCAAGCGGCCGTGTAGTGGCCTATGTTGGTAACTACAATCCGCACACCAAAGAGGCTCATATCAATACCGAGCTTGCCCAAAAGTATCTTGATAATGGTGCCCAGCCGACACCACGAGTGGTTAAACTGCTGGCTGCTGCCGGTGTATCGCTGCCAAAGTGGGTCAAGCAGCCCGCTGGGGACAAGCACAAGGCAGTCCGCAACCCAGAGAAGCTGCGTAAGCACCAACCTCAGGAAGAGGCAGAAGCCTAGAGCGATTCTCTTAGTACAAGTACACCAACTGCTCCACGTATTGTGGGGCAGTTTTGTAATTATCAGTAATATTTTGCGTGTATTCCAGGGCAAGACTAGTAGAAGGATCAGACGACGCAACACCGAGCCATGCGTTGTATTTTGGTAGAATCCAGCCGGTATGCTACAATGAAAGCACAATCACAATAAATCTGAATGACAGCATAAGGAGGGAAAGAAGAAAGCTATGGCGACAATTGATCAACAGTTTGTCGAATATGTCGTAAAGTCGCTGGTGGAACATCCAGACGACGTGGTGGTCGATCGGGTGATCGACGAGAAGGGCGTCTTATTGACACTCACCGTCAACCCAGAGGATCTCGGCCGTGTGATTGGCCGGCGGGGCAGTACGGCGCAGAGTTTACGTACCTTGCTGCGTGCGCTTGGTACGAAGAATAGTGCTCGCTACAACCTTAAGGTGGTGAATAATGATGAGCCACACACCGCAGCATCCCAGTCTGTGGATAACTTAACCACTGATACAGTGGATAACGATGATGAGAGCGAATCGGATTTTGCAAAAAAGTCTCGCCAAGAGCTTGCAGAACTCGACGACCTTGATATATAATACAAACCAGTTCAGAAACGAACTGCGAGAAAAATAAACGCTCTTTGCGAGCAAACCAACAAGGTTTGAGAGCCTTATTTGTGCAAGAAAACTGCTGTGGAGGCAGTTTTTTTGTTGGATGTATTGAGTAACTACCTCATTGTCAGTTATCGTAACAGTTACCCAAAGGAAGTATATATTTGCATAACTGTAGTCTTATGCTACAATGCCTCGTATTATGAAAGATATTATTGCTACTCAACAGACTCAGCCATTCCGTCTCGTTGGCGTTCGCTTGGTCGCTATGGCAATCTTAGCGGCTATCACATATGCCGTACTCAAATTTACCGGTATCAGTAGTGATTTTCCACCACTTGATATGATTTATTTTCCGTTTGTTAATATTATCTGTGGTATTGTCATTTGGCGTGAATTCCGGCGGTGTCATGTCTCGGTGTGGGAGTATCTTGGGTTTGAGAAGCGGCGCCTTGGGAAAGATATTGCTTGGGGTGTACTATGGCTCTTTGTTACTTATATTCCGATGATAATTATGCTTATGGCAGCGATGTATCTCATGTTTGGTGCGGAAATGTTTTCGCATTTCGAGCAGGTATTTGCCAAATCTGCTCCGCAGCTGCCGTCAAGTTTTTTATCGGTCATAAGTATCTTTAGTGCAGTTGTATTTCTTGTTAATGCGCCAATTGAGGAGATTATTTATCGAGGCTGGTTGCAGCGTGGTCTAGCGAAGCGCTTTGGTGTTGTAATTGCCATTCTTATCCAGGGTGTACTCTTTGGCTTGCAACACATGATGTTTGCTGGAGACGTTCGCGGTATGATTTCGTACGCCTTTATGTTCTTGGCGTGGGGTGTAACAGCAGGTATTATTGTTCATCGGCAGCAGCGTTTGGCGCCGATGGTAATTGCTCACTGGATTGTCAATATTGCACTTGGCGTGGGTCCAATGATTGCAATTGCATTCATGGCAGTCTAAGCCGAATATTCTGTAAAAGTAAAAGTACGTATTTCATTGGATTACTATAATAACGGATTGGCGTATTTCATGAAAGCAAACGAGCCAAAGAGACGTTATCGCAACCGGCTCAAGATATTCGTTAAGCCAGCAATGCCAGCAATAAGCAAAAGTAAGATGCCGATGATCACAATCAGTAAACCATAATGGGGTTGGTACCTTGGTGGATTGTAGTCGTGAGTATGGCGCGGATCGTGGTGGGTGGCTTCGGTATCAATCGAGATATTGGCAATCGCTGGCTCCACAAGGTGTCGAGCTACCGTTGCTTCACCGTCGAACTGCTCGAGTGTAATATTCTCGTTGAGCGGCGTGATGGTCGTACGCCGGCTCGATAGTTCGAAACGCTGCGCGGTAGTGTTATCTGTCTCTGATCCAAAATCCATAACATAACCAGTATAACAAATAAAAAACATAAGCGTAAAGACCTGAATCTCTCGCAGTATCTGTTAGACGCTGCTACGGTAATTTGCTACACTAGGAGAGATGAAAAAATTCCAAGTGATTAGCCTGTTTCCGGAGATGTTTTCTGGTGTGTTTGAAGCTTCAATGCTGTGGAAGGCGCAGCAGCGAGGCTTAGTGGAGCTGACGACGGTTGATCTGCGCCAATTTGGGCTCGGTCCTCGCCGAACGGTCGACGATACACCGTATGGCGGTGGCGATGGTATGCTATTGCGTGTTGAGCCACTCTGGAGGGCGGTGCGGCACGCCAAAGAGCGCGACCCGACTGCCAAAGTGCTCATCATGACGCCGCGGGGCCAACGGTGGAATCAGGCGCTTGCGCAGCAGTATAGCCAAACCGACCATGGTTATATCTTCATCTGTGGGCGCTACGAGGGGTACGACGAGCGAATTATGCAGGTGGTTGACCAAGCGCTCCGGGTGGGTGACTATGTCCTGACTGGTGGTGAGCTGCCCGCGATGACAATTATCGACTCAATTGTGCGACTGATCCCTGGTGTCCTTGGTGGTGAGATGAGCGCAGCGATTGAGAGCTTTAGTGATGGTCAGACGCTGGAGTTTCCGCAATACACGCGCCCAGAGGTGTGGCAGGGGATGGCGGTACCCGAGGTATTGCTCAGCGGTCACCACGGCAACATTGCGGCTTGGCGTGCAGAGCACTCACTGCCAGTAGACGACTAGCCCTTGTCTATACAAAAGAAACACCCGAGCATGCCATAGGCACTCGGGTGTTCTGTTGTGGTGGATATATCGGAGAGCGACTGATACAAGTGTGTATATAAATGTTTATGTTTGTAACGTTCGCTTCTTCTATAGTAGCGAACATGTGGCACAAGTGCAAGGAAATGCGTGTAAAACAGGGTAATATCTGATATGATAAGGTTATGAAGCAGCGTATGATTCATTTTTGGCTTGGGTTATTTCAGGCGATTTTTCCAGAGCATGTGCGGCGCGATCCTGCGTATTGGCGGCGTCTTGCGCTTGGTATCGTTGTGACGTTTTTGATCATCACGCAGCTCTTTACTTTTGAGAAGTTTGTCGATATCACGAGCGGGTGGCATGTGGCTGGCGGGGGCATAATGGCTGCTCTCTTGGCTGGCTTATTGCCGCTGCTTGAGCTCGGTAGTTTGCCATTTTTGCTCTCGATGGATATGTCGCGAGGGTCACGCCGTGTTTCGCAGGCATGTTTGCTTGTCGTGAGCGCAGTGTGGTTTGGTATGGCACTGTGGTGCTTTTTAGCTGTGCCAATGAGTGAATCGGGCCTCTTTGGGGCGACCTTACCACTACTCAATGGCTGGTGGACGGTAGCATTTACGGGCCTGGTTGGCCTGGCGGCAGTGCTTGTGGTGCGCGAAGCAAATAGCTCAAAAATCCACTCGTGATTGATGAACGATCAGCCTAGAGTGCCTCAATAGTAAAAATTCGCTATTAGCTATTAATTGTCGCATCTCCTCTACACCCCCGAGGAGCACCACTGTAGTCGGTGCTTTTCGAGAGTATTAGATTTCAGTGCTGGGTCGAAATATCGCAGTCCGATCAACTTTGATCTGTCAGAAAAATAAAAAACTTGAAGAGCTGATACATATAAAATAGGCAAAACCCGAGTGAGGGCGTGATCGAACAGACACCCCAAATAAAGTCGCGATAAAAAATTACCAGCCGGCAAAAGGCTGGTAACAATGATAGCTTGGCTGGGCCGGAGGGATTCGAACCCCCGAATGCCAGGACCAAAACCTGGTGCCTTACCACTTGGCGACGGCCCATCACTGCGTGGCGCCTCCGTATTGTACCATGCTTGCGAGAGTGGATCAATAGTGCGTAGTGTGTCAGGGCTGCGCTTTATATTGAATGTAGAGACTCTGTGATTGATCGACTTTTGGTGGGTTGCGGTGTTGCTGATAAAAATAACAACAAATTGCTCCGACCACAGTCACATGCTTCATATAACAGAGGTCGTGTTAGTATACCCGTTGTGAATATCACGCTTGACCCACAGTATATAGAGTAGTATAGTGCAAAGTAAGCGCTATATATGGTGTCTATGACACTAGTAACCGATGCTTGCACAATCATAAAAAACAAGGATAAACACTCATGCCGTGGCGCGCGTGTTGCCGTGGCAAGTAAAGGGAGGGATATGTATCACACAATTACCAAACGCGATGGGCGTATCGTGGCATTTGACGACACAAAAATTATGGCAGCAATCGAACGAGCTGGTCTGGAGACGGGTGAGTTTGCTGAGGAAGAGGCTTATCAGTTAGCTCAGGCGGCGATTGCCCAGGCGCAGCAGACTATAGCGGATGATACACTCACCGTGGAGCAAATGCAGGATGCGGTAGAGGATACCTTGCTTCGCTCGCCATATAAAAAGACCGCTAAGGCGTATATTATTTATCGCGATCAGCATCAAAAGCTGCGCGAGATTGCTGCTAGTGCACATGTTGACCTGATTGACCAATATTTACTCAAGCTTGATTGGCGGGTTAATGAGAATTCCAACATGGGCTATAGCCTCCAAGGCCTTAATAATTACATCTCAAGTGAGGTGAGCAAAACCTACTGGCTAAACAAAATCTACAGCCCAGAGATTGGTCGCCTTCATCGGTCGGGCGATCTCCATATTCACGATCTTAACCTTGTGAGCGTGTATTGTGTGGGCTGGGACTTGATGGATCTGCTCCGGCAGGGTTTTACTGGTGTGCCAAACAAGATTTCGTGTAAGCCAGCCCGGCATTTTCGCACAGCACTCGGCCAGGTCGTGAACTACTTCTACACACTGCAGGGCGAGGCAGCTGGTGCTCAGGCCTTTAGCAATTTCGACACCTTGCTCGCACCGTTTATTCGAGCAGATGGACTAGCGTACGATGAGGTGAAGCAGGTGCTGCAAGAATTCATCTTTAACGTTAATGTGCCGACGCGTGTTGGCTTCCAAACACCATTTACGAACATCACGCTTGACCTCGAATGCCCTAAGCATATGGCAGGCACACCGGTGATCATTGGCGGAGAGATGCAAGAAAGCAACTACGGCGACTACCAGGATGAGATGAATATCTTCAATCGGGCGCTGCTTGAGGTGATGACGGAGGGTGATGCCAACGGACGGGTCTTTACTTTTCCGATTCCGACGTATAATATTACGGCTGATTTCGACTGGGGTAATCCTGTGATTGACAACCTGTGGGAAGCCAGTGCAAAATACGGTATTCCATACTTTAGCAACTTTGTGAATAGTGATATGAGCCCAGAAGACGCGCGTAGTATGTGCTGCCGCCTGAGGATTGATAATCGCCAGCTGGAGTATCGTGGTGGTGGCCTGTTTGGGAGTAACCCAATGACGGGGTCAGTTGGTGTGGTGACGATTAACCTGCCTCGCTTGGCGCTGAAGTCGAGTGACGAAGCAGCGTTTCGGGCTGGTCTCGTCCACCTGATGGAGCAAGCGCGTGACAGCCTCGAAGTTAAGCGCAAAACACTCGAGCGCCTGACTGATGCCAACCTCTACCCCTATACCAAGTTCTATCTGCGCGATATCAAGCGGCGCTTTGGTGAATACTGGAAGAATCATTTCTCAACAATTGGCTTGATTGGCATGAACGAGGCAGCGCTTAATCTCCTTGGTTCGGATATTGGTCAGGCTGCGGGGCGGGAGTTTGCCGAGCGGACGCTCGATCTGATGCGCGAGACGCTGGTGAAATTCCAAGAAGAAACTGGCAATAACTACAATCTTGAGGCAACGCCAGCCGAAGGCACGACCTACCGCCTGGCGCAGATCGACCAGCGCGACTACCCAGAAGCAGCGCATTTTGCCAACGGTATTGGCAAGGCGGTGCCAGCGCCGTTCTACACCAACAGTACTCACTTGCCGGTCAATTACACCGACGACCTCTTCGAGCTACTTGATCTCCAAGACGAATTACAGACCAAATATACTGGCGGCACGGTCATCCACTTCTTCCTTGGTGAGCGAATGGATGACCCCACAACGCTCAAAGGGCTCGTGCGAACGATCTGCCACAATTACCGCTTGCCATACTTTACGATCAGTCCGAGCTTTAGTGTCTGTAAGAATCATGGCTACCTGCGCGGGGAACATGAGGCGTGCCCACAGTGTCAGGAGCCGTGTGAGATATATTCGCGGGTGGTGGGTTATTTGCGCCCGGTGCAGCAGTGGAATAAGGGCAAGCAAGCAGAGTTTGCGCTGCGCTACCACTACGACAAAGCAGCCGATACAATCGATGCTTAAATAATAGGAAGAAGGGAGGATGGTGATGGTTCAGATCGGTGGCATCCAAAAGTTCAGCACAGTCGACTACCCAGGCCACACCTGTGCGGCAGTCTTCTTGATTGGCTGCAATATGCGCTGCGGTTACTGCCATAATCCAGAGCTCGTCTTGCCTGAGCAGTACATTGACTGCATCCCTGAGGCGGAGATTCTTGATTTTCTTGCGCGGCGGGTTGGCTTGCTTGATGGCGTCGCGATCAGTGGTGGCGAACC
Organism: uncultured Candidatus Saccharibacteria bacterium; assembly: GCA_937898545.1. GTDB lineage: Bacteria > Patescibacteriota > Saccharimonadia > Saccharimonadales > Saccharimonadaceae > Saccharimonas. The sequence continues at coordinate 161,807 of CALEJV010000003.1, forward strand.
GACGATGAGTGAGGATTTACCTGACTTCATTCGAGCCATCAAGCAGCTTGGCTTTCTCGTCAAGCTCGACACTAACGGGACTCACCCGGCGATGCTGCGCCAGATGCTGGATGAGCAATTGCTTGACTTTGTAGCAATGGATATTAAGGGGCCACTGGAGAAGTACGTAGAAATTGCTGCGCGGCCAATTGACACTGATGCGATTATGGAAAGTATCGACCTCATCCGAAGCCGGGTCGATCACGAGTTTCGCACGACGATTGTGCGGGGGCAGCTTGAGCCAGCAGACTTCGATGCGGTCGGGCAGATGGTGCAAGGCGCACAGCGCTTTGCCCTGCAGCATTTTATTGCAAGCGATACGCTGGTGAGCAGCCGCTTTTGCGATGAAACGAGCTTTACCGACGAGGAGATGGCCCAGGCTCAGCACATTATGCAGCGCTATGTAACAGAATGCGTGGTGCACTGATGCAGTACTATACAGGGACAATCCAGCAAGTGATTCAGCACACGCACGATGTAGCAACGCTGGTGTTTGATGCCAAAGGCGACGCACCATTTCGCTATACCGCCGGACAATACATTACCGTTATCAAGCCAGAGTCGCGCACGCCTGAGGGTAAGGCATATAGCCTATCGAGTTGGCCCGGCGAAATACATCTGAGCATTACCGTGAAGGACATTGGCGGTGAGTATTCCCACTACCTATGTAGCCGGCAGGTGGGCGACCAACTAACTTTTTCGGCGGCGTATGGGTACTTTAATCCACTGACAGATCGCCCACTCGTGGGGATTGCAGCTGGAGTCGGTATTAGTCCAGTGTGGAGTATTATCAAGAGCGAATGCGCGCGTGATCCGCATCGGAATATTCAGCTCATGTATAGTAATCGGACCATCGACGATATTGTCTTTGCGGCCAACCTTGCTGCATATGAGGCGCGTTACCCACGGCTGTCGCTTCACCACTTCGTGACACGTCAAGCAACAGTCCCGCCCAAGATACACCAGGGGCGAATTGACCTCGATACGTGTATCAACCCAGCGGCACACTACCTGGTGTGTGGTTCGGTTGCATTTACGCGAGCGATGTGGCAGGGACTCACCGCGCGCGGTATTGCGAGTAAATGTATTGCAACAGAGGTGTTTTTCGAATGAGTGAGCAGCTTGCCAAAACACCAACCAAGCGCTCGCCGGAGGAAATTGCAGCCTGGCAAGAAAATGCGCGGCGGATTGCGCAGGAGCGGATTGGCCAAGCGGCCTGTAATGCATGCCCACTTGCCCGCATCTGCAGCGTTAAGAATCCCGAAGCCTGCAATCCGAACCAAATTGCTCAGCAAGCTGGTGGAGAATACACTGGTGGCGACAGCGCAGAAGTGTCATACAAAAAAGTCCTTGACGACGACCGTATCAATGTTGTGATTGCCAATGTCAGGAAGAAGGAGCAAACCAAGCCAAAAGCACAGCGACCTCCTGAAGTACAAAGACCCCCAGCTAATACGATCAACATGCCGCCAGCTAACGTTATCAAAGCTCCACCATCACGTCCGAAGATGGAACAATCGACCAAGCCAACAGTCATCCAGCAGATCATCAATGCGGTTGGAAAGTTGCTTGATGTCCCGAAAGCAAATCAGCAGCCTGCTCGACAGATACAAAAGTAATCTTAGATGTGGGTTAAATCCATCACACAAAACTCCCAAGCAGTGGTATAATAGGGGTATGAATGCCATTGTTCGCTTGGTTGCTGATGGGCTCATGATTCCGATTGTCGCTGTAGCTCTTTTTGCACTGTTTTTTCGTGCGCCTCAAGCCCAACGCTACCAACGCTACACGCGCGTATTTATGGCAGGCTTGACGTCCTATTGGTGCGCGAAGGTTATTGGTGCACTCTGGCAACCCGAGACGCTCCGGCCATTTGAAAAGCTTGGTACCGACCCGGGTGCGCTCTATCTCAATAATCCCGGCTTTCCGTCCGATCATGCACTCTTTGCGATGTTTCTTACTCTAGCGGTATGGTATGTGACGCGCCGGCGGTTGCTCTCCCTCGCGCTGTTCGTTATGACAGTACTGGTGTGTCTTGGCCGCGTGGCAGCACTGGTACATACACCGCTCGATGTTGCTGGTGGGGTGGCCATTGCACTGCTGGGTGCTGTATGGTACGTGCCACATCACAAAAAATTCTGGCGCAGACTAGCAAAATCGGCAAAAACATAATATAATAGCTCCCAGTAAGGAATTGGAGCTAGATAATATGGACGAACAGATATATGCACGCACCGCCGACCCAGATGAGGTGGCGGAAGCAGCGCGCCAAGCTAAAAAAGCAAAAACTGCCAAGACGGCGACCATCACCAAGACGGTGCTTGACGATGGGCTCGACCACAGCCGAGCAATTGATAACCCCTTTGCTCAGGGTGGTGTGCTCGATACATCCGAAGACACCGAGCATTTTGTGAACTTATCGTGGCCAGATATGGGGCAGATTATGATAGGTGCGGCCATTACTGGCGTGGTGACGAGTGCAGTGTTGCTGCTTGTTGCCAACCTTGGGGTGTTTGGTGCGGTTTGTGGCCTTGGTAGTGCCAATCCAGCAAGCTGTGGCACACCCACATTCTATACAGTCTTGAGCGCAATGGTTGTGGCAGTGATCGTCGGGCTTATATTTTTGGTGCAGCGCCGGGTGTATCGTCCCGCTCTTGTTATGCTTGCGACGGCAGTCGGTCTCTGGCCAGTGCTTACGTGGCTGGCAGCATCGTCATGGTATGTCGTAGTGCCGGTTATTACGATTTTGATGGCACTGAGCATTGGCGTGTTTTCGTGGATCTCGCGCCTGCGCAACCTAGCAGTCACACTTGGTGCAATGGTGGCGATCATTGTATTGATATATCTTGCGACACTGTAAGTATCTCCAAACTCCACAATAATTTGCTTGATGGTTATTTGCCATGCTCAAATGAAGCGATTTCCATTCTCCCCCTTTTACGCAGCTCCCTTATCTGAATCCTTGTGCTAAATGAGAAAACACACTCATAAGAAACTGACACGCCCCGCTCACTAAAACAACATGAGTGGCTGTTTCTGAGGAAATGCTATACTAGAGATATGGAACTTTCTCTTGTGCTTGGAATTATTCTTATTGTTGTCCTCGTTGGCTGCGGTGCAGTGCTGAGTCTGCTGCTGGCGAAGCTTAATGAGCTCAAAGATCAGCAGTCGGTGGCGCTTCTCAAGAGCGATGTGACGGAGTTGTCGCGCACGATAGCCGCTATGCAGCAGTCGGTTGGAGATAAGCTCGAACGCTCGGGCGTTGCTATGCAAACGTCAGTTCAGAAGCAGCTCTCCGAGAGTGCCAAGCTGGTGGCCGATGTGACACAGCGCCTCACGAAGCTGGATGAGACTAATCGACGCGTCGTTGATGTAGCAGATGAGCTCAAGACACTGCAAAACGTCCTGCAAAACCCCAAGCAGCGTGGTGTCTTTGGTGAGTACTATCTGCAGAGTGTGCTTGAGAATGTGTTGCCACCGGCTCAGTATCAGATGCAATATCGCTTTGCTGATGGCGAAGCGGTCGATGCGGTGATTTTTCTTGATAAAGGGCGCGTGCTGCCGATCGATAGTAAATTTAGCCTCGAGAACTACAACCGGATGATCAATGCCACAAATAAAGAAGAGCGCCAGCAGCTACTTGGCCGCGTTAAGCTTGACCTTAAGCAGCGCATCGATGAAACGAGCAAATATATTCGCCCAAATGAAGACACAATGGACTTTGCCTTTATGTTTATCCCAAGTGAGTCGCTGTATTATGACCTGCTTATCAACAATGTCGGGCAGGGTGGCTCAAGCCGCGATTTGATTGAGTATGCCTTTCGTGATCGACGGGTGATTATCGTGAGTCCAACCAGTTTCTTGGCATATTTGCAGACAGTGCTGCAGGGGCTGCGTAGCCTCCAGATCGAAGAGCAAGCCAAGGATATTCAGCTACGGGTTGGCCAGCTTGCGACGCATATCAAGAAGTTTGATGAATTGCTGGGCAAAATGGGCAAGAGCCTCGCCACAACAGTCGGCCACTACAACACAACCTATCGCGAGCTCGGCAAGATGGACAAAGATATCGTGCGTATCGCTGGTGGTGAACGCCAGAGTGAACCACAGTTGCTCGAGCGGCCTCAGCGTGGGGATGAGTAGCCGCTGGATCAATCTGACGAGCCTTGGCCTGGCGCAAGCATGGTATGCTCGGCAAAATTAATCCCTACGATGACACCTCAAGTGTAATTTATAAAACAGAGGTAACAATAATCGTAGCAAAAACCACAACATATTTTGAAATATAAGAATTGCATCATGCATTGCTATTTTATGCAAAAAATGACCTCTGGCAGATCGATGTGTATGATCAAAATAGACTATCTTGCTTGCAAAAAATATGGATAAAGTTATTGTCTTGTGTTTGGCAAAGCAGAGTAGCTGTGATTAAATAAGAACAGCTAACGAACATAAGGAGGGGATATGTTGGCGACACGAGCAACAAAACAAGCAAAAGCCAGCTTGGCGCTTGGGCTTACCATGGCGTGCGCTATAATGGGCACAAACTGTGCCATAGCGCAGTCAGCATCGGCAGTCGATCATCTGCCGCGTGATGTACAGGCACATTATAAAAAAGTGTGGGGTGATGAATTTGACGGTAATAAACTCAACACAACCAAATGGGCTGTACCGACGGGTTGCTTTGACCTTGCGTCGGGCATGGAAGGGCGCTTCCGGACAGATATGGTGCGCCAGTACGATGGCAAACTCCATCTCCTCGCGCAGCATGATAAAAATGGCAGGCCATGCCAGGCTGGTCATGCCGCCTTCTCGACAGGGATGGTAAACTCTCATTACCTCAGTGATTGGAAAGACAAAAGTATCGCCCATGCCTGGGGACCAGGTACCTATTACGAGGCATCTATTAAGCTGCCAGAGGGTAACAAGAACAGTGGTGCTCGAGCAACCTGGGCATCATTTTGGCTCACAAGCACAGAGTTCAATTGGCCAACCAGTGGTGAGCTCGACGTCTTCGAGTCGCGTGGCTACGACTCAAGCTGGCTGCAGGCCAATGTCCATACGCAGCCACGCCAGGGTAATAAAGAGCGTTCACACCAGCACCAGCACGTTCTCGATCGGAATATTGTCGGCAATACACAAACTGCCTTCCATACCTACGGCGTTTTGAATAAGAAGGATGGAACGATCGAATTCTACTATGATGGGCACATGGTGCACCGCGTGGCGCCAGATGATGCAAACTGGCCCTTTGCCAAGGCAGCCAACAAACTCTTCATTCGCTTGAATCACCAGATCGGCGGCCTCAATGAGCCATATAAGAAGGCTAACCCTAAGGATTACGAAGTCGCGAAAGATATGCAGGTCGACTATGTGCGGGTCTACCAAGAAAAGACTGCTGCTGATAAGCCACAGGATGCGGTGGTGAGCGTGCCCGATTGGCGTCTCCGCAACAAGCTCAACCAAGCCATCACCCAAGTGACCCATACAAAGCGCGGCGATGCACAGCCCATGCTTGCCTCAGATCTCGAGAAGCTAACCATGCTCGACCTCAGCGTCCGCGATGGCGCAGAGTCGTGGGAGAAGATAAAGAACCTCGAAGGCATTCAACATGCAAAGAATCTCACCTTTGTTTCTCTCAAAAACACCGAAGTGAAGGATCTCACACCACTCAACAGCCTGAAGAAGCTGAAGAGTGTCGAGCTGAGTTGGCCGTTGACGATTAATCGATAGACAGCTATATAGCAGATGTCCAAAAGATTACTGTATAAGGCGGTGATCTTTTGGACTGTTGCTGAAATTATACTCACTACCGATGACTATCGCAGGCAATTCCGTCATTGTCTCGATCTAGCACCTGACTATAGCCTGGCTGCCCACGACGCATATGACTATAACCAGCGGCGCGTGCCTCTTTGCAGCTACGGAATTGGATATTTGGGTTTGATGGTGGCTGGGCTGGTTGCTGTGTCTGTCGTGTAGCTGTTGCGGCGCGGAGCTTTTGTTGCGTTTGCCCTTCTGCTTCTATTTTTTGATGCTGTTTTTCTTCAGTCTCTTTTCTCCTTTGTCTTTTAGTGGCTACTGATATTGTATCTCCTGCGCAGGTATTTTCACTCCAGAGACCTTTCGTATTCTTCTGAGCATCATTTTGGGCTTCTCTAAACTTTTGTTGCCATTTGTATGATTGATGGTTGTGCGATCTTTCGCGCCCATAACCATCTTTTAGTAGTTGATAGGCGATATTTGTGCCATTTTCCAAATACACATAAAAAGAGTTAGAGGTAGGCTCTTGGTTATTCTTGGTATATGCAGAGTCTTTCATGAGGTAGATGGTTTTATTAGCAGTAAGCTCGGTTAACTTCTGGGTGGCTTCGGCGCTAAAGCATTGAGGATTCTCAGCATGATCATTTTTTGGTGCAGCGATACCAATGAGATGAACACGACTATGTTTGTCGGTGACAATTGTGTCGCCGTCGATGACTTTCGTGACCTTATCTTTAATGCCTTCTCTGTAGTGAATGTCTTGAGCCATATTTTTATCTACTCTTGGTGGCTCTGGGATCTTTTTTTCAGATGCTGCTTTTGCCGATTGATTTACTCTAGATTGAGAGGAATCTTGTGTGGATGGCATAGGGTCTTTTTGAACTACAGTGCCAGTTATAATGAGACCCACCACAATCGTAATCGTAGATCCGTAGATAGCTATTCTCTTATCGGTTCTTGTGAGTTGGTAGCGCCGTTTTTTGATAATGTAAGAGATGGCAAGTGTTATACCAACGAGAGTGAGGATAGTCCCTGTGGATAGCAGTAAGCCATTCTCGTGAAGACCAGCCAGAAACAAAACAAGAAATAGCACCCACGCCCATAAAGGTAGAATATGAAACACTGATATGCTCTGTTTTATACCAGCATTAAAACGGGGCAATTTGTTTTTTCTGCGCATAACTAACTCTCTGCTAAAACTGCCGCAAAAAATCCAACTTGCCGCTCTCGAAATGCCGCACGTCTTCGATGCCGTATTTCATCATTACCAGGCGGTCGATGCCGCAGCCAAAGGCGAAGCCGGTATAGGTATCGGGGTCGATGTTGGCTGCCCGCAGCACATTGGGGTGGATCAAGCCGCAGCCAATCAGCTCAACCCAGCTTTCACCGCTGCATACCTTGCAGCTGGGGTCTTTGCCTTCGCAGAAGGGGCAGCTCAGGGCAAACTCAAAGCTTGGCTCGGTGAAAGGGAAGTAGAAGGGGTTGACCCGCACATCAAGCTGCTTACCGTAGTAACTTTGCAAAAATTCCTGCAAGGTCGCAATCAAGTTGCCGACGTTGACTCCCTTAGCTACATAGACGCCTTCCACTTGGTAGAAGGTGTGCTCGTGCCGAGCATCCAGGTCTTCATTGCGGAAGACACGGTCGGGTACGATGGCGGCGATTGCTTCACCCGCATCCAAATTGTGGCGATAGGTGGTCAGAACGCGGTTTTGCATGGTGCTGGTGTGAGCTGGCGCGATCAGGCGATCGCCCTGCGCGTCTGTCTCGACGGTCATGAAGGTGTCATAATCGTCGCGGGCGGGGTGGCCTTTGGGGAAGTTGAGGCTCTCGAACATATGGAACTGATCATCGATCTCGCGCGACTCTTCTACTGCAAACCCCATGCGGTAGAAGATATCAGCAATTCGCTCGATCTCTTGCATGAGGGGGTGAATTGACCCCTGATTTGTTGGCAGTAATGCTGGAATAGCCGTGTTGATATCCATCGGCGCCGTGACGTCAATCGGTGTGCGCTCGACGGTCTCAAGTTCCTCAAGACGGCGCTCGATGGCGGTTTGCACGGCTTGCTTGAGCTCATTAACACGCTTGCCAAATGGCCCACGCTCCGCTGGGGGGAGTGATGTGATATGTCCATACAGTGTGCGCAATTCCTCGTGGCGCAGTACTTCGCGCGGGGTGGTCGATTGGCTCACCGCCAGGAGCAGCTTTTGCTGGATAGCGTCAAGGTCTGTCATACTGCCACTCCGTTATTGTTGTCCATTGATGGTTAGCGCAACAAAAAAGCCAAAGGTAAGCAGTGCAAGAAAACCAACGACCAGCCACACCCCAGCTAGTGTCGTTGTTTGCTTGGTACCTTTGAGGTATTCGGATTGCTCGACGCCGGTGTCGCTGCCCGCTGGTGCGGTACCGTCGCCAGTGTGACTGCTGGCAGTTGCTTTGGCGCGGAGATCGGCCGCGATGCGCTCTTGCAGCTCACTGCGCGTTTGGTCTTGTTTCATATATTGTCCCATGTCTTTAGTATAGCATTATTTGGCACAATCGACATCTGATATCGCCGATGAATAGAGTGATGTGATATACTAAAGGCGTAGTATCAACTAGTGAAGGAGGGACGTATGGCTACCAAAAAAGCCGTTTCGACCAAAAAATCGGCCGCGAAAGACTCGGCCTCCCAGCCCCAGGCTGAACCAACCGTAAAGGCTGCATCGACCACATCAGCCACCAAGACTGTTGTCCATAAGCGACACGAGCCAGCTCTGCCGAGCAATTTGCTCAACATTATTTTTGCTGAGCTGCTTGGTACATTTATGCTCACCATTGCCGCAATTGGTGCGGCAACTCAATTTGCACCACTCTACCTTGGCCTCACACTGCTTGTGATTGCTGTGGCGGTGGGTGCGGTATCTGGCGCGCATATCAACCCAGCAGTCACCTTTGGCCTCTGGACAATGCGCAAGCTCAAGACAGCGCTGGTACCATTCTACTGGATTGCCCAGCTGCTTGGTGGGGCGCTAGCTGTCGTTGTACTGAATGGTTTAAGCGGGAGCGCTTTCAAGCTCAGCTTCGAGCACTTTACTACCTTTAGCTGGGCGGTCTTTGGTGTTGAGCTCGTCGGCGCAGCAGTGCTAATGTTTGGCATTGCGGCTGCCGTATCACGTGTGGCCGAGCTCAAGCAAACAGGCCAGGCAGTGGGGATTGGCCTATCCTTGGCTGTTGCTGCTATCGTGGCTGGTGGCTTGCTAACTCAGGTGCAGGCTTCGGTGGACACATCGTCAGTCCAAGACATCAAACACTTGCCGCACGAACTACGTGCAAAGAGCGCAACACTCAACCCAGCAGTGGCCATTGCTGCAACAGAGGCACCAGACAGTAGCTTTACTGGCGCACAAGCAAGCCGTGGCGAGACTGGCTATAGCCGTCTGAGCCTTGAGGTGATTGCTGGTACCTTGATCGGTGCTGCACTTGGTGGTAACCTCTACCTGCTGGTAGCGGGTCGCAAAGCAGAATCATAAGCAGCGCCGCGCATCAGATTGAAACCAAGACCACTCTCTTTAGTAGAGTGGTCTTGCTATATTGGCAACTATTCGCCATACTATAGCGTATGAAAGATTATCCCTCATCTCAAGCCGGAATTATAAAAGTAATTGCCACGCTTATTGGTGGCATCGTTGCAGTCGGTGCGATTGCCATTGCAGCTGCCTTCTTGTGGCCCGCCCAGAAGGCAGAACTACGCACAGCAGATATCAAGCGACTAGATTATGATAGCTCGATGGCGGCTATCAATCAGCAAATTACGCACGATACAGCAGAGGCCGGCCTGCGCAGCGAATGCCGCTCGTTTGCCAAGACACATGGCAAGAAAACAGCCAAGGCTATCTTACTTATCCACGGCATTAGTGGCTGCACCAGTGATATGGCTGATATTGCTAATGTATTCTACGAGCAGGGCTACAACGTCTATGTGCCGCGCGTGCCACAGCATGGCTATGCCGACAAAAAGCGCCATGGTCAGATCTCCTTCAGTGATATGGTCAACTATATGACCATGAGTGCTCGCCAGGTCAGCGGCCTTGGTGAGGAAGTTGGGGTAGCGGGCCACTCTGGCGGTGGCAATATGGCAACGTGGCTTGCGCAGTATGGTAATGGACTCTTCTCGCGGGTGCTCCTTATTGCGCCATTCTATGAACCATCGGCTAGCCAGGCTCCCAAGTGGCAGATCCCGCTCATGCGCAACCTCTACGGCAATAATATCCTACCAGATCGCTACAGTGGTAATGATGAGGTGAATGGCCTGTCGTATCGTACCCTAGCAAAGTATGTCACGCTCAAAGAAAACTACAAAGCCAACCTCGCTGCACCAGGTCTCAAGCATGTTGGTGTGGTGGTGAGTGAAGGGGATCACGATATCGACCCAGACCTCGCGCACGACATCCCGCAAAAAATGGCAACCAACAACAATGCTTCCTTCCAATACAAAAAATTCCCTGCCAGCATGAATATTGGCCACGACATGACACGGCGCGCTTCGCCGGGGGTAAGCGCTCATAGCGAGGAAGTCTTCCAGACCTACCTCAATGTATATGAGGGGAAGTAAATGGTGGTATAATATATAATTATAAAAGAAAGGAGTGAAATAAATTATGAATAATTCGAGAGAGAGAGGAGTAGGAGCGAGTGAGGCAACCTCTCCTGATCTAAAAAAAGAACAGAATGAGGCTTCGTTTGCTCGTGTAGTGGGGCCAGTCATGCATCTCGATGCTGTATTAAAACATTTCGCAGAGAATGATAGAGCGGTTGACAAGAAAAATCTTATTGTTCTGACAACAGATGACGGTACGCTGGTTTGTCCAAAGCAGCAGTTTACCGAGCGCACCGATGAAGCGGGCAAGCGTACCTTGGAGGTCTCACCATATGCGATAGCACTGTGGAAAGTGACTGGGCTGAGCGGCAACGACGGTTGGACGCGTGCAGCGGATTTAGCTGATCCCAAGTATGAAATAAGCGGGCATCAATACAGCTTGTTTGATATTGCTACCAACCCAGAGATATCTGATGAGGACAAACAATTTGTCCTTCGGTGTGTTTTGGCTGAGGAAGGTGAAAGAGCAGATTGGAACGGCGACCCTGACTTCAATAAGAAGCGTGAGGAGGTTGTTGCATATATTGAGGATAGCTTTGGTGTCTCTGTCGAAGAATAGATAACTACTGATAGGCAATCTATCATTTATGCTGAGCCGGTCGCAAGTGATTGAGCGGTGGCGCACGAAGCATCTGTAGGAATAACGAGCACAGCTAATAAGTTAAATTATGAAAACCAGCAGAACACCCTGCTGGTTTTTGCATATCAAGACCATTCCGTCATATAAAAGAACATACTATTGACATTATATCGAGCTACGGTATATAATAAAGTTATACGATATATCGCACTACGATACATATGACTTCGATGTACTAATCGAGAAAGGATAGTTAATGGATAAAACAACGAAACGACGGGATGACGTAAAAATTCTGCTGGCATACTTTGCTGGCTACATGGTAGGCATGACAGCATTGTCGTATGTACTGGAGCGATTTGCCGCTATATCATCGACGAGCGTGCTTGGGCTCATTATCAATGCTGTAGCAAGTGTGCTCCTGCTTGGCTATATTGTAATGAAGAAACGAGCTGAACTTGCTGCTGCATGGCGCACTGCACGGCAGGCACTGGGCAAGAATAGCTGGTTTGTCATCAAGTATTTTCTCTTTGCATATCTTGCAACGATGCCGGTAGCACTCCTGCTTGCTGCGCTGCAGGTAACTAACCAAAACCAAACGGCGCTCGTTGGCCTCTTTGGTGGAGCGCTGTGGTATGCGGTATTTATGGCGGTGGTATTTGGGCCGATCGTAGAGGAAGTTGTCTTTCGTGGAGTTATCTTTGCTCGCTTATTGCAAAAATCTCGTGTTCTTGCTTATGCAGCATCGATGCTACTCTTTGCGCTCGTGCATGTGGCGCCATATATGCTCACAGGAGGAATCAAGAATGGTCTAGCAATTATTAGCTATTTGCCGCTGGCGTTCTTCCTGTGCCGAGCCTACGAGCAGAAGAAGAGTCTGTATGCCTCAATCGGCGTACACCTCCTCCAGAATAGCCTCGCGACGATACTTCTTGTGTTCGCAACCCGAGGCTAGACGAGGTATAATATATCTGAGAAAGCGCACATGATCCAAGCAAAACTACGAAGAATCTACTCACCGATGACCGAGACAGGGTTCTACATCCTATTTTGTTTGCAGGCAGAGATGCATGGCTATACGATTGGTCAGCGTGTCAAACATATGACAGACGGCCAGGTGCAGATTAGCCCTGGCACAATGTATGGCACGCTCGCCAAGATGGAGAAGGACGGTATAATTCGCTTCGTACGAGAAGAGGACAAGCGCAAAATCTACCATATCACACCACTTGGCCAAGAGATATTAGCCTGCGAGCTGCGGCGGATCGAGCGACTGTATAACAATAGCAAAGGAAGGAAATAACTGAATGTCGCGGATCATGTGTCGCTACTACATGTTGCCCGAGTATGGGGAGGAGGAGGCGTTTTTTGCTGAGCAGCATCGGCAGGGGTATGCCCTCAAACGCTTTATTATCCCGTGCTTTTATATATTCGAGCCGTGCCCGGCGGCGCACTATACGTACAAAATCGATTTTCAGAGTCTTACTCGGCGCGAAGAAAACGCGCAGTACCAGCAGCTCTATGCCGATTATGGCTGGGAGTATGTTGCGTCCGCCAATGGCTTCCATGTGTTTCGTAGGCCGAGCAGTGAGGCCGAAGAAGACGATATCTTTAGCGATAACGAGTCTCGCCTGGCAATGGTGAAGCGCATTAGCAAGCAGCGTATGGGGCTGCTGATGATGATTGTTGTACTGCTGTTTGCCTATATCGGATACAAACTTGTACAAACGCCAGCTGTTTTGCAGCGGCCTGAGTTTTATGGGCTAGCACTCGTTGCGCTCTTTGATGGGTATCTTTGCGTGCGGTGCTGGCGTGGCTTGCGCCGGCTGAAGCGTGCGCTGATTGCCGAGCAGCGGTAGAGTCTGCGATATTAAACTTCTCTATTCTTTCTGAGGTTTTCTCCTCACACTCCCCTTGATTGTGCTAAGAGAGTACCTGATTTTGCACATGATGCTCTAGTAGAATGACCAATCAGTAATCTATTGTAATAGAAACAATAGGGGAGAAGATAGCTAAGAAATTTGAGTCTCATATTCTCAAAAATATAATGAAAAATACTGCAGCTGACTGAGCTGCAGTATTTTTGTGAGAGGCTAGAGCTAGCTAGATTTCGGCAGTTTGGCGACCCTCATAGAGGTTGAGGTACTGCGTGTAGACTGCCTGGTGGTGGGTGGCCATACCACCATCAGTTGACCCAACCATATTGTGGCCAATGTTGAGCCGCTTTGGCAGGTTGTAGTGCTGGAATGATGCATTGTTTGCTTGAGCCATGCGCTGCGGAATGCTTACCGCCAAACCATTATCGACAGCGTCATCATTCTCACTCGTCACTGTCGCAACGCGCTTGAGGCCCGGTGCAGCGAGGTCTTTCTTGAAGTTCTCTTTGACGATGAGATACTTGCCGAGTGCGCGGTATGACAGGCCACTTGGGCTAAACTTATCTGGCAAAATGTTATAGCCATACAATGTGCGCAGGATGGGTAGCTGCCACTTGGGGGCTTGGCTAGCTGCTGGCTCATAAAATGGCGCAAGCAGCAACACATTCGTAAAGAAGCCATTACCATACTGGGCAAGCCACGTCGCCATATCACCACCACCAGAGTGGCCAATGATACCAAGCTCATCACCGAGGCCGCTCACTTGCTGGGCGCTCGTCTTCATGAAGTCGGCAATGTCTTTGGTAGAGATTTCACCATGGCGCTTGTTGTCGGTGTAGCCGTGCTTGGGTACGCGCGGTACATAAACATTGTAGCCTTGGTTGTAGAATTCATCTGCCAGCTTTTGGTAGACGTTGCTGCAGCCACTGATGCCGTGAATCATCAGGACGGCCTTTGCGGCGCGCTTGCCGTGAGTCTTGGTGTATGTGCGACACTCTGGGCGAATGCTGCTATCGCTCTCTTCTTGCTTGATTTGCTGGTCGATGCTGCTCATTGCCTCGTTGTAATTCTTGCGGCTTATAGTAGCTGAGCGTAAATCGCTACTGGCGGCCGCTTGGCTTGGCGCTAGGAACGTTGTTGCTGTCACAAGCCCTGTTACACTCAACAGGCCAGCAACAACCCAACTCTTTAGGCTGATATAGTCTGGTTTTATCATGTCAGTCCTCCTTTAGTACTCTCCAGTATGCCGGAATGTTGCGTCAATTGCAAACACTGGTTATATATCTTGAAGCGAGCGCACACCAGTGTAGTATGAGTGCTAACAGAGGTCATATTGATGTAAAAACCACAATAAAACCGCATTAAGTATACAAATGCGGTTTTTTGGTATATCACTGGTAGCGAGTATTAGTCGTGATTAAACTCAAGCCGCTTCAGCCGCTCATACTCATCGAATTGGTAACTGACGCGGATACTTGTGCCAGTATCATCGGTGACGCGGGCGTGATGGACGCCATTGTCATCGTCGTTCATCTCGATGCTCCAGCCTGGCATCAACTCCACAAAGCCCTCCAGCGACCATGCAATATCATCCACCTGTTGCAAATAGCGTGGCAGGCGTGAGTAGAAGTAGTCGAGCGTAATGGGAGGTACGGGCTCAGAGATATTCTCAAGCAAAAGCACTACACGGCGACCACCACGAATCGGTGAGCTGTAATAGTAATACTCCGTACCAAAGATAGTGATGGCAGCAAAGCCGATATCGTGCGCGACACTGGCGATCACAAGCTGCTGGTCTATATCGGATGGGAAGGTATATTCAACTTCTGGGCTAACGAGATCATTCTCTTTGTGTTCTAAGCCATACTCGCGTACCTTGTGGGCAAGCTCGACCGCTTTGCCAAACTGTGCAAGCTCGTCCGCGTAGCCCCACATGAGGGTTGGTGGCTCGACGGCGATGGATGCAAGCAGGTGTGCCTTGGCCGTTACCTTGCCTGTGTCTGATACCATGGCGAAGTGTTGCTTGTTGAGATCAACCTCGTAGCGAGAAGAGTCGTATGACCCAACCTTGTCCTGAAACATCGTGTCCATTAATTCTTGGCGGAGCGCGCTATAAATACAGTTACGCTGTCCCATTCGTCGAATACCGGTATGCATATAAACCTCCAGATTATGTTCTTGTATGCCTGTGTAATTGTAGCATAAGCAGACGGATAATGTAGCATATTTTGGATAGTATCGCTATTTTATGTCAATATAACAGAGGTAACACACTGCACTATCAAGCAACCTTGACAGCACCATAGAAGATAGGTACTATATACGTATAGTTATACATATAGGGAGAAGCATGATGGCCAATAAAACAATCTATTTTTCGCACAGCGACGAACGCTATATTGAAGGGACTTTGCCTGACCTTAGTATGAGTCTATCTGCAGCGCTGATGGCGGGTTATCGTTTGTTAGTTGAGCGGCAGCAAGCAACACACGATGGTTTTCATGAAGTACAGCTGCGCGTTGGCAAGGATGGCGTATATCAGCATAAGGTTTTTATGGGTCGTAAGATATACAGGACAATAGCAAAGGACAAAGCAGCTCTTCGCGAACAGCGAGTGTATCTTACGCAAAAGGGCCGTTATGTGTACTATGAGCGCAATTACGCCGACTGGAACTATTGGCCTACAGGCACGCAGCGTAGCACGCAAACCAACGACAATCCAGCGACGGTCAAACAATGGGGGCGAATGGAGGTTGTTGATACGATCGATGAGCTCGCGGCGTATATCCCAGAGCGCGCTGTGCAAAATTTACAACAGAGCCTGGAGCAGCCAGTAGAGCATCTGGATATTTGAGAGATAAGACGGTAGATAGTTTCGTATCTTTTATATGGAGTAGCGTTGATATACGACGAAAGAGAATACGGTTTGTAGCGCAAGTTTGTTACACGAGTAAAGCAATCTAGAAGGAGGTTTTATGGCACGATATTGGCTCGGCGTGGCCTCGAAGGATCACGTCCAAATAGGGGTAGAGGGTGGCTTTTGTCAGCTCTGCCATGGCAAGAAGGCACCGCTGACCCGCATGCAGCGTGGTGATTATATCTTATATTATTCACCCAAGCAGGCCTCTCGATCTACTGAGCCTTGCCAGGCCATCACGGCATGTGGTGTGGTAACGGGTGATGACGTATACCAGCACGAGATGTTCCCGGGGTTCATCCCGTACCGACGGGATATTGCCTGGCGCGCGCCAGTGCGTGAGGTACCAATTGCGGTGCTGCGCACACTGCCTGGCTGGCGCGATATCACGCCCAAGCTGCGCTTTGGCCATGTAGAACTGCCTGAGGAGCTGTTTCGGGCAATCTACGAACATATGACGGCCACTACGCAGCACGCTAATATTTCCACCTCCGAGAAACGAGAAGAATAGCACAGCCTTACCTCGAGATGGTATACTATAACCCAGTATGAAAGTCAGCCTTAATGTTATAAAACAACTTATTAACTTTGAACTACCGCCGGTAGATGAGCTGGTGCAGCGTATTAACCAGCAGCTTGGTAGTGTGGAGCAGGTCGAGAACCTGGCCGAGCGTTACCGCGGTGCGCGCGTGGTGCGGGTGGTAGAGTGTGCTAAGCACCCCAATGCCGACCGCCTGAGCGTGACCAAAATTGATGACGGTATGACCGTGCCGGATGTGCCGCGTGATGAAAACGGCCTGGTGCAGGTGGTGTGCGGTGCGCCCAATGTGCAGGCTGATATGTGGGCCGTGTGGCTGCCGCCTGCAAGCACGGTGCCAGCCAGTATCCTCGAGGGTGAACCCTTTACGCTCGATGCTCGCAAGCTCCGTGGGGTGCTGAGCCAGGGTATGCTGGCCGCGGCAGATGAGCTAGCAATTGGCACCGACCACGAGGGGATTGTGGCACTGACGCCACGCGACCTGCCAGCGGGTAAGACGCTGCAACCAGGGACTGACTTTGCCGCGCTGTTTGGCCTGGATGACTATGTGCTTGATATCGAGAACAAGATGTTTACCCACCGGCCAGATTGCTTTGGCCAGCTGGGGGTTGCGCGCGAGATTGCTGGCATCCTCCAGCGACCATTTACGAGCCCGGCGTGGTATAACCTAGAGCAGGTATTTGGCGATGGCGATAGCGTGCCACTCGCGGTTTCGAACGATATTCCGCAGCTTGTGCCACGCTTTATGGCGGTGGCGATCCGCGGCGTGCAGGTCACGCCGAGCCCGTTTTGGCTGCAGTGCCAGCTGGTGGCGATGGGGGCAAAGCCGATTAATAACATTGTGGATGCGACGAATTATGTGATGCTAATGACGGCCCAGCCAACCCATGCCTACGATTACGATACGCTCCAGGGTGGGCAGCTTGGCGTGCGTATGGCGCGGCAGGGCGAAACGCTGGCGCTGCTGAGCGGTAAGACAATTGAGCTGACGCCAGACGACATAGTGGTTGCCGACGGGCAAGGCCCGGTGGCCCTGGGCGGCATCATGGGTGGCAGCCGCACTGAGGTATCAGCCACGACCACGACGATTGTGCTGGAGTGCGCTACCTTCGACATGTACGCAGTGCGCAAAATGGCCATGCGCCACGGCGTGTTTACCGATGCGCTGGCCCGCTTTAATAAAGGCCAGTCACCCCTGCAGAATGCGGCTGTGCTGAACCGGCTGATCGGTATGGTGGGCGGCGAGCAGGCCAGCCAAGTAGTGGATATTAAGCCGTTTACGAGTGAACATGGTGGGATTCTTGATGAGTATTTTGCAGGCAGATACGAGCCCGCAACCATAAATATAACGAGTAGATTTATTAATGAGCGCCTGGGGACGAGCCTGGCTGAGAATGATATCTGCACGCTGCTTAATAACGTCGAAATCCACAGCCATGGCCCAGAGAACGAGCTTGACTATATCTGCCTGCAGGTGCCTTTCTGGCGGACAGACCTGGAAACCAAAGAGGATATCGTTGAGGAAATCGGCCGGCTGCATGGCTTTGATACCGTGCCGCGCCAGCTGCCCATGCGCCGTATTCAGCCAGCCGGTAAAAACCCCCGCCGTGAGCTAAAACGTGTTGTGCGCGAGGCGCTGGCCCGGGCCGGTGCCAACGAAGTGCTCAGCTACAGCTTTGTGCACGAGCGTGTGCTCAAGGGCGCAGGCCAAGACCCAGCCCAGGCTTTCCGGCTGTCGAACGCCCTCAGCCCAGATCTCCAGTACTACCGCCTGAGCGTGCTGCCAAGTTTGCTCGATAAAGTCCATGCCAATATCAAGGCAGGGCACAGCGAATTTATGCTGTTCGAAATTGGCAAGGGCCACACCAAAGCACGAATCGGTGAGGACGGCCTGCCGGCTGAGCAATCACTGGTTGATCTTGTGTATAGTAGCAAAAAGCCCCGAGCTGGCGCCGCCTTTTACCACGTGCGGGCCACGCTGGACCAGCTGGCGCATGATAGCGGTCTGACTCTCGTGTATACGCCAGTCGCAGCAGCCCAAGATGATCCAGTATATGCACCCTTTGACATTAATCGCTCGGCTCATGTCTGGGTGAAAAGTAGTGAGGCGACGGGCCAGCCCGAGCGGCAGCTTATTGGTATGGTTGGTGAGCTGCGCCCGGCAGTGGTGAAGCATTTCAAGCTACCTGATTATACTGCAGCGGCATCACTCCGCCTTGATGTGATGGAGCAGGTATGGCGCGATGCATCGGTACACTACCAGCCAATGAGTCGCTACCCTACCACCGCCCGCGATATCTCGATCCAGACAAGTACAGAGGTTACCTATGATGAACTCATGCAAGCAGTCTCGAGCGCTATGACTCGGGCTAGCGAAACATATCCAGATGTAACGATCCGCGATCTCACGCCACTGAGTATTTACAAAGCAACCCCTGATGCATCGCACCAAACCACGACATTTCGCCTAACGCTATCGAGTAGCCAAGCAACGCTGAGTGCCGAGCGTGTCCGTTCGATCATCCGGACGGTGTTTGCGCCCGAGCAGCATGCGCTGTTTCAGGGTGTGGACTTTGGTGAATGAGGTTGATGCAAGCGACGCTGTGGTAGGCGATTGCGTAGACGGAGGAAGCTTCGCCGCGTGGGCCGACCAATCAGTACGCCAAATGACGCACCAGCCGCAATGGCAATAGCGATGAGGACAGCACGCACCAGCAGACCCGCCTCGCTTGAGCCAGTCGTCACGACGCCCATGAGCCCATTGTAGAGCGTGACGCCTGGCACAAGTGGAACGATTCCGGCATTGACGATGGCAAGGCTGGGCATATGCCACAAACGGGAAGCGGTTGTCGCAATAAAGCCAATTACCAAGCCCGCTGCCGCACTGGCCGCAATAGCAGACATGCTCCAGCCAGTAATGGCGAGGTATATATCATAGCCAAGCATGCCAGTTGCACCAGCTAGGATGATGCCGACTGGCTGAGTGTGGTTGCCGAGGGCAAAGGTGGCAGCAATAGCAGCTGCGCCGATATACTGATACATCGTGCCAGTCAGCTGCAACTGATCGGGCGTGGCGACAAATTCAATCCCAAAACGCCGCGCTGTATACAGGCCAATCATCACACCGATCACCACGCCCATTGTCATCATCGCCACTTTGAGTAGTCGACCTGTCGCCGTCACGTAATATTCGTCGATTGCATCCTGGAAGGCACCAACGATCATCATCCCTGCCACCAAGAGCACGATACCACTAACAGTTATAATGGTTGGGTTGATGATACCAAGAACATCGAGATAATGGTTGGTGGCAAGCCACGTGATGATGGTTGCAACCAATGTAATAACGCTTGCCGCGATGATTTGCGTAAAGAACACAGGAAGAGCAATGCGATTTAAGCGGCCTAGCAGCCACATAATCGTCACACCCATCACAAAGGTGGCAAAAATCACTGGTAACGACGCTGTATAGAGCAAGGCCGAGCCAGCGCTGAGCCCGCCGCCTGCCAGATAAATTACCCAAGGTGGATAGCGTCGTGGCTTGGCAAGGATGGCATCGAGCTCGCGCTCGGCAGCATCGAGGGTGAGCGCTCCCTCGGCAATAGTAGCGGCCAGGGTCTGGAGGCATTGCATGTGTTGGTAGTTGATCTCGCGCGGTGGGATGGTGCGCAGAAGCGTCAGTGGTTCGTAATCGTTACCTCGATCTTGCGATAAAATAAGCTGCGACGAAATAACGTCGATATGTACTTTGCGGGTACAGTAGGTGTCCGTAATACTGAGCGCCATATGAACGACATTTTGGGCTGGTGTGCCCATTGAAATGAGCTGATCGGCAATGCTCATCGCCAAGCGCAGGGCGCGCATATTGGGTGTGAGGGCGCCATCAAGTTTCTCAACTGGCGCTGATTGCAGAGCAGTTGTACCGCCAATAGCCAGGCGGGCAAGCAGGGGCGAAAATAGTGTGTGGAGACGGTTCATCGTTCTTTAGTATACTGAGAAAAATCGCCATTGCAAGAGGTGTGTCGGCTGATGATTGTTCGCGTGGTGTTTCTGTGCAACACAAGGTGATGGTGGGTAACAGTGCTGGCGAAATAACTGCGATGCAAACGAACCAGCATTTATCGATGTGACCTCTGTTATCTAGCAGCCATACCGGCAAGTGTGCTATACTGGGCAAGATAGATTAGTCGATGAAACAAGAGGAGTTATGGCAACAACCAAGACACAACGCTGGATTATTATTGTTATTTTGGTCGCGACGGTCGTCGGGACGCTGGGGTCATTTGCGGCGACGTTTCTCGCTTCGGAGAATTACAAAAATGACCAAGCCAAAGCGCAAAAAGCACAAGAAAAATACCAGAAACTTATGAAGGACTACCAAGCCAAGACAGTTGCTCAAGCGCAAGAATTGTCAAACAAATATTACCCAACCCTTAGCCAATATACGAGTCGGGTTGGTGAGTTTGATCGGGATAGTGTGAAGGAGCTCTCTAGCGAAGATCTGGTAGTTGGTGATGGTGAGGAGATCAAGGATAATACGGCATTTGCGGCCTACTACATTGGCTGGAATCCAAAAGGCAAGGTGTTTGACCAATCTATCAAAGACGGCAAGCTTGATGCACCGTTTGCCGTTGAGGGTGGGCTCAAGAGTGCGAGTGTCATCACTGGCTGGAAGGAAGGCATCAAGGGGATGCGCCTTGGTGGAGTGCGTGAGCTAACCATCCCCTCCGACAAAGCATACGGCGAGAAGGGTCAAGGCAACGACATTCCGGCCAATACACCACTGAAGTTCATCGTGATGGCAGTGCCAAAGCCGGCTACAATCGACACTTCAGAACTACTGAAGGCATACCAAGAAGGCCAAGGAGGAAGCAACTATGGGCAACACTACCAATAACCAAACTCAGATGCCGATCCACGACGTGGTGATGATCGGCGCAGGGCCAAGTGCCCTGGCTGCCGCGGTGTATACCACGCGCGAGAACCTGCAGACGGTGTTGTATGAAAAAGCGGTGATTGGTGGTCTCGCAGCAATTACTGATAAGATCGATAACTACCCAGGTTTTGCTGACGGCGTATCAGGCCTCGACCTCGCCGAGCAGCTCCAGCGCCAGGCAGAGCGCTTTGGGGCGCAGATTGAGCTGGGTGAGGTATCGAGCCTCCGCAAAGATGGCAATGATACGATTGTGACGGTTGATGGGCAGGATGTACGTGCCCGTGCGGTGTTGATTGCCACTGGCAGTGCATATAACAAGCTTGGTATCCCCGGCGAAGATACATTGTATGGTCGCGGCGTACACTACTGTGCCACCTGTGATGGTGCGTTTTATAAAGGCAAGCGACTGGTGGTGATCGGTGGCGGAAACTCTGGCTTGCAAGAGGCAATGTTCTTGACTCGCTTTGCAGAGCATATTGACCTCCTGGTGCGGAGCACGATCAAAGCGAGTGAGATCCTGCAGACCGACCTGCAGCCCTTTATCGAGCGAGGACAAATTAGCGTTCATCTTCATACCGAATCGACTGAAATTATAGCAGAGGATGGTAAGGTAACTGGTGTTGCAGCCATCAGTAATGGCCAGCCAACTACCTTCGCCTGTGATGGGGTGTTTGTCTTTGTTGGCCTTAAGCCAAACACGGGCTTTTTGCAGGGTACGCCCGTCCAGCTCGATGAGCGGGGGTTGATTATTACCAATGAACATCTTGAGACGACAATGCCTGGTGTCTTTGCCAGTGGTGATGTGCGTAGTGGCGCAACGATGCAGATTGCGACAGCGGTGGGCGAAGGCGCGACGGCTGCTTTGAGTATCCGTGAGTATATTCAGCAGCACAAAGCATAGAATAGACAGCACTAGTGTGGGATAGCTAAGAGCCTGGATCTCAAAGTGTCAGCTCCTGAGTAGCATCTCCTTTCTATCTAACAAAGTAAAAATCAGTCGTAATGGCTAATTTTTACTAGTGTGAAACACCTAGAGAGGTTGCTTGTCAACTGCATTGAAGGGCTACCGTCTGCTCTTTTTGGTTGCTTTTTCGATTAATCCTCTAGGCGCTTACCCAATTATTGTTCCTTTGTATCAAAGTGGATAGTGGTAGTATTCGTCCATAGAAAGGAACGGAGAGGCCCATCATCACCCAAGTGAGGCGTTAGTTGGATTCAGATAATATTCCAATCTCGCACGACAGGCGTACTGCGTCCTACCAGATAACTTCATATGTTATTAACTAAAGCGCTGTAGCTCAGCAAGAAACTTATCTGGATAGTTGGTAACGACACCGTCGATGCCGCGCTCAGCAAGCTGCTGCAAGGCACCTGGGCGATTGACCGTATAGACGTAGGTAAAGAGATTCGACCGACGTGCAATCTCTATCGCTAGTGGATGTGCATACAAGCGATGAAACCCTACTGCGGTGAAGTCGAGCTTGCGCTGATAAGCCAAGAATGCAAAGGGATTATTGCGGTGAAGTAGGGCAAGATTGGCCTGAGGCGCAAGCTGCCGAAGCTGCCGAAGCTCGCGTACGGAGAATGACGAGAGTAGTACATTATCCCAATCATCTGGCGATGTGATGTAGCGGGTGAGGAGCTGATACGTTGGCTCGGCGCTACCGTGCCCTTTGAGCTCAATATTGAGTAGCACAACGCCAAAAAAACGGTCTAGCACTGCGAGGAGCGATGGAATAGGCTGCTCACTGGTGAGGGCCTGCAACTCGGTGTACGTCAGATGGCTAATTGATTCATTTCGGTGGTGGGTACGGAGCAGGCGATTATCATGTGCAATCACAGGAACACCGTCGCGCGTCAATCGCACATCTAGCTCAAGCATATCTACGCCCGCCGCGACACCCGCTGCCATAGCGTCGATAGTGTTCTCTGGTGCGAGTCCAGCCGCACCGCGATGACCAATGATTAACATGCTAGCAGTATTATACCATCAAATGGGTTAGTGATGAGAATTAATGTGCCTGCAGAGCAAGGTTGCACTGCCAGCTCATCTTCTTTTGCTATTACCGAGCAGATTTTGCTAAAATAAAACAGATAGCAACAGAAAGGAGCTAATATAAATGGCAGATTTTAATAAAGTACTGACGCCCGGCGATGTTGACGCTGGCATCGTCAATGTGGTGGTGGAGATTCCGCAGGGGAGCTACCATAAAATTGAGTGGGATCGCGACCTCGCAGTGATGAAGCTCGACCGGGTCGAGCCAACAATCTTTGCCAAGCCAACCAACTATGGCTTCATTCCACAAACCCTAGATGAAGATGGCGATGAGCTCGATGCTCTTGTCATCACCGACCAGCCACTGACAACTGGCGTCGTTCTAGAAGGCAAGGTGATTGGCGTGCTGGAGTTTGTAGACGATGGCGAAGTGGATGATAAGGTGATCGTTGTGCCAGCAGATGACCGCAACACAGGTGATGCAATCAACTCGCTCGAAGATATCCCTGCTGCAACCCTCAAGCAAATCGAGCACCACTTCAACCACTACAAAGACCTCAAAAAGCCTGGCACTACTGTAGTGAAGGGCTTTGGTGACGCCGCGCGTGCTAAGCAGATTATTCATGAATCTATTGCGCGTTGGAATGAACGCTAGATAGCATGTTCAAGCAAATACAAAATACCCCACTGGGGTATTTTGTATTTATAATAGTTATTTATTCCTTGACTTCTTCGAAGCAGCCTCAGGCTTACTAAGTGGCATAATTTTATCCGTCAGGCTAATCGCACCATTAACGGCTTGAACACGGATTTTGTTGAGCTGGAGGCGGAGCTTATCGCGCGCGTGGCTGGTGGTAACAAGCTGCGCCCAGCCCGGCTTGGGGTAGGAGAGCTTGCGGGTGAGGACTTCGATGACATCACCATTCTCAAGTGGCCGCTCGAATGATTCCATTTTGCCATTAATCCGGAAGCCGTAGGCGTGCTTGGCTATATCAGAGTGGATGGCATAGGCAAAATCGAGTGGTAAAGCTCCCTCGGGGAGGTTGTAGATATCGCCTTTGGGAGAAAAAACGAAGATACGATTGCCAAAGAGATCGATCGATAGCTGCTCGCGAGGGATATCCTCGCCAGCGCGCAGGCGAGCAGCGATCTCTTGCAATTGCGTAATCCACTGCAGCTGAGCCGGCAGGTTCGACACGCCGCGCTTAGAGTCGCCCTTAAGATACTCCTTGCTGTCTTTTTGTTGCTGGTAGTGGAAGCTGGCGGCAAGGCCACGCTCGGCGTATTCATGCATATCGCGCGTGCGGATCTGGAACTCGACAATCTGCTTATTAGGCGTAATGACCGTTGTATGGAGGCTTTGGTAGCCGTTTGGCTTGGGGATGGAAATATAGTCTTTGATACGAGCGATCATTGGTTGGTAAAGCGAGTGGAGGATGCCCAGCACGAGGTAGCACTCTTCCTTAGTGCGGACAATGATGCGTAGTGCCATCAGGTCGTAGATGTTATCGATACTACCGCGCTTTTGCAGCTTGCGATGCAGGCTATAGAGGCTCTTGACCCGCCCATTGATCTCAAACTCGAGCTTCTCATCCTTGAGCGCTTGCTCGACCTCGAGGCGGACGACGCCAAGCTTGCGGGTGCTCTTGCCTAGGCGCTGCTTCATGACCTTCTCAAGCCGCTTGTATTCTTTGGAGTCAAGGTAGCTAAAAGCAAGCTCCTCCAGCTCCATCCGCACGCGCCCCATACCTAGTTGGTCAGCCATGGGGGCAAAGACCTCGAGTGTTTCTCGGGCGATCTTTTGCTGCTTCTCGGGCGACTTGAATTGCAACGTCTGCATATTGTGCAGCCGGTCGGCTAGCTTGATGATGATGACACGCACGTCCTGTCCCACAGCAATAAGCAGCTTAGTAAGGTTGTCTTTTGTCTGAGGGAGATAGTGATCGAGGTCGCGCATACCAGCCCGGGCTTGACTCACTTTCGTCACGCCATCAACGAGGAAGGATACGTCATGTCCAAAAAGTGACTCAATGTCATCTAGTGATGTCTCGGTATCCTCGACGGTGTCGTGGAGAATACCCGCGATGATGGTGTCGCTGTCCATCCCCCAGTCAATCAAGATAATTGCAACGCTCAGTGGATGGGTAATGTAAGGTTCACCGCTCTTGCGCTTTTGCCCGTGGTGAGCTTGGGTGGCGAAGTCGATCGCATGGTCGATTTCATACAGCTGATCTTCGCTATAGAGGCCGCGGGCTTTTGTGAGGACGTCTTGTTTGGTCACCATAAACCTAGTATATACTGCCAAGAAGAAAAGTGCTATTGCCCTTGACCATTCCACCTGCTATAGTGATGCTTAAATATGCTTATGCTAATGGAGGGAGAAATATAATGAGGCAAAGCAGGGCAGTATGGTGGATGCAGCGGAGCCAGAAGGGTTTCACGCTCATGGAACTGATGATTGTCATTGCGATCCTGGGCTTACTCGTAACGCTGTCTATGACGGCGTATTCGGGTTATCGGCGGCGCTCGGTCGATGTCGCAACGCGCGCAGCAGCCACCAGTGCACTTGAGGCGATCAAGACACACCACGCCAATGCTAGCACTAGCGGTGCAAGCTATAGCACTAACCTCGAGCAAGTCGGTTACCGTCCGCCAAGCGACACAGCTGTGCAGGTTACGCTGAGCGCCGATGCTACCAAATTCTGCGTCCAAGCCACCGATCGCCATCTCACCGACATTCGCTACTACGCCACTACTGGCATGGCACGGCCGCAGGCGGGGAGTTGCCCAGCAAATATTTGAGAATATGATATAATGTAGTTATGTACTTAACCCAATTGATACGAGACTATGCTAATAAAAACCCTTACCTAACAAGAGCTGACCGAGCAGAAGTGACGCTATATAATGATGCAGGTGAATGGGCTGTGGCTGTCGAATATATTTGTGCAAGATTGACCGATTATTTAGCAGAAGAACGCAGTGCACTATCTCAGCAAGAATTGGATGAGTTAGAGTCGTTAGTTGATGCAACGAAAAGTTTGGAAAAGTTTGATGACGCTTTCTTAAATGCTGTTAAGGAAGTGTCAAATACCTACTCTTCGCGCACGTCAGTCTAACACTCCCTCCTTAGCTCTCACAACGTGAAAGAACGCCGTCGCCGTCTTTACAACACACGTCAGACGCCGTATAATGTCTTGCATGGCTGTCATAGCACCAATTATTTTGAGTACAAAAACTGATGAATACAAGGCTGCGGTAGAGCATTTTATGCCGTTTGCCAAGCGGGTTCATATTGATATTTCTGATGGCGTATTTGCGCCCCGTCAAACGGTAGGGATCGGCCAACTGTGGTGGCCTCAGTCGTGGACGGTTGATATCCACGCTATGGTGGCGCGCCCTAGCGTGTACGTTGAGAAACTGATCAAGTTGCGGCCTAGTACTATTATTTTTCACGCTGAAGTCAAAGAGGATTTGATCCCTGTCTTGCAGCAGGTCAAGCAAGCTGGTATTCATGCCGGGGTGGCCCTGCAGCGTACCACAGTGCCCGAGACGGTGGCGTCGTATATTGAGACGGCCGACTATGTATCGATCGTCAGTGGCAAGCTGGGTGAGTTTGGTGGCAAAGCGCGAATGATGCAGCTGGAGAAAATCCGGCTAGTACGGGCTATTCACCCTCGGGTCGAGATTGGCTGGGATGGTGGCGTGACGGTAGATAATGTCTTCCATATTGCCCAGGGTGGTGCTGACGTGATTAGCGTTGGTGGAGCGATCAACCACGCCAAAGATCCGCAAGCAACGTATAACAAACTCCTTGCTGAGATGAATCGCCAGAGTGTGATTTAAGGCCCGCGCTATGCTACACTAAGGAGCGTGACGCACATACCATTTCGGCTTCGTTCTGCCTATCAACCGACCGGTGATCAGCCACAGGCGATCGCCCAGCTACTTGGCGGCCTGGAGGCTGGTCAGCGTGAGCAGACACTGCTTGGTGCAACGGGTAGCGGTAAGACCTTTACGATGGCGAATATTATCGCTCAGCGTGGCGTGCCGACGCTTGTTTTGGCGCATAACAAGACGCTCGCGGCGCAGCTCTTTAGTGAGTTCAAGCAGTTCTTTCCAGACAATGAAGTACACTACTTTGTTAGTTATTTTGATTATTATCAGCCAGAAGCATATATTGCCAGCAGTGATACATACATCGAGAAGGATTCAGCTATCAATGAGGAGATCGACCGCCTCCGCCATGCAGCGACTGATGCATTACTCACGCGCCGCGATGTGATTATTGTGGCCAGTGTTAGCTGTATCTATGGCCTGGGTTCGCCAGCCGATTATTATGAGCTATCCGTCACGGTGCGCCAGGGCGAGCGGCGCGTTCAGGATAAATTCTTGCGCCAACTGATGGATATCCAATATCATCGCAATGATATCGATTTTGCACGCGGTGCCTTTCGCGTCAAGGGCGATGTGGTCGATGTCTTTCCGGCAGGGCAGGAGACGGCCTATCGGGTGGAATTTTTTGGGGATGAAGTGGATCGAATTACACACATCAACCCGCTCACTGGCGAGATTCTCGATGAGCCAGCGGAGTTTACCATCTTTCCGAGTAGCCACTATGCAACGCCTAAGGAGAAAATTAAGCAGGCGATTGACCGAATTCGACAGGAGTATGAGGAGCGTGAGCAGTGGTTTGAGGCGCACGGCAAACTGCTTGAGGCGCAGCGCTTGAGCCAGCGCACCAAGTACGATCTGGAAATGCTCGAGCAGACTGGCTTCGTGAAGGGGATCGAGAACTATAGTCGCTACCTCACCAACCGCGAAGCGGGTGAGCAGCCAGCTACCTTGCTCGATTACTTTCCTGACGATTTCTTGATGCTGATCGACGAGAGTCACGTAACCGTCCCCCAGGTGCGCGCGATGTATAATGGTGACCGCGCTCGCAAAGAAGTGCTGGTAGAGCATGGCTTTCGCCTACCGAGTGCGCTAGACAATCGCCCACTGCGCTTTGATGAATTTGATAAACATATCAACCAAGTGATTTACGTCTCTGCTACCCCTGGCGATTATGAGCTAGAACGCAGCCCCGCTCCTGCTCAACAGGTGATTCGACCCACTGGTTTGCTCGACCCAGAAATTATAGTTCGCCCAACTGAAGGACAGGTAGACGACCTCATTGCAGAGATTCGCGAGCGTACCAGCCAGCAGCAACGCGTGCTCGTGACAACACTCACTAAGCGGATGGCTGAGGATCTCTCTACTTATCTGACCGACCTCGACATCAAGACGGCCTATATCCACAGCGAGATCGACACGCTCGAGCGAGGAGATATTCTACGCGATCTGCGCATGGGCCTGTATGATGTACTGGTAGGGATTAACCTCTTGCGTGAGGGGATCGATTTGCCAGAGGTGAGCTTGGTGGCGATTATGGATGCCGACAAAGAAGGCTTCCTCCGTAGCGAGCGCAGCCTCATCCAGACAATTGGCCGAGCAGCTCGCCACGTTGAGGGTAGGGTAATTATGTATGGTGATAGTATCACCGATAGTATGCGCCGAGCGATTGACGAAACTAAACGCCGACGCGAAATTCAGCAGGCATACAATCGCGAACATGGCATTACACCGCGTGGTATTAATAAAGCGATCGACGAAGGCTTACGCTCCATCATCCCGCAAAAAGAGGATGACGCGCCCAAACTTGACCTGCGTAAAATCCCCAAGGACGAATACAAGAGCCTTATCAAAGATCTGACTGGCCAAATGAATCTCGCCAGTGCCAATCTTGAGTTTGAGCGAGCAGCCGAGTTGCGAGATTTGATCGCCGAGGTGAAGAGTAAGTTGTAGTATTGATAGCTCTCATATTTTGTTGGCGCTTTGCTTCCTATAGATATATAGCGATTCCACACGCCGAATGTGGTACAATATATCCATAATGAGTAGTATTACCACTGAAGATGTGCAGCACCTTGCACAATTAAGTTCGATTAGTCTTGGCAGTTCAGCCGACGTTGCCGCGCTGCGCCAAAACCTCGAGGATATCCTGCACTACATTGAGCAGCTATCCACTCTCGACACGACTGGTGTCGAGCCAACCTACCAAGTAACTGGCCTGACTAATGTATGGCGGCCCGACACAATAGATGCTAGCGACGTATCGCGTGAGCAGCTATTGGGGCTAGCCGCCGAGCAGGCAGATAAGTGTGTAAAAGTACCAAAGGTGTTGTGATATGAATATTACAGAGAGAGTTGCTCAGATCAAACAAGGTCAGACATCGGCCACCGCTCAGGTGCAAGCAGCCTTGCAGCGGGCACGCGATGCCGAGGAATACCACGCACTGCTGAGCCTGACAGAAGAGCGGGCGCTGCAGCGGGCGCAAAAGATTGATGAGGCGCTGGCGCGAGGTGAGGACGTTGGGGTGCTGGCTGGTGTGCCATTTGTCGTTAAAGATAATTATCTTGCGTATGGTGCACCCAGTACGGCAGCCAGCAAGATGCTTGAGAATTTTGATACACCTCTCCAAGCAACAGTGGTAGATAAGCTTGAAGCAGCTGGGGCGATCTGCATTGGCAAGAGTAACCTCGATGCCTTTGCGCATGGCGGGAGCACAGAGAACTCATACTTTGGCGCTACACACAACGCTGTCGATAAGACGAAAGTCGCTGGTGGTAGTAGTGGTGGTTCGGCCGTAGTGACGGCGCTCGACATTGTGCCATTTGCCTTAGGGACGGATACCGGAGGCTCGATTCGTCAGCCTGCCAGTTTTAATGGAGTGTATGGTATCAAGCCAACCTACGGCACAGCGAGCCGCTATGGTGTCGTGGCAATGGCCTCGAGCACTGATACGATGGGCTGCTTTGCGCGCAGCGCTGAGGATGTTGCTGTGGTAATGAACGTCATGGCTGGCCAAGACCCGAAGGATATGACGACGCTGCCCGACTTCTTCGCGCCTGCGACAGAGACGCCGCAACAGCTGAAAATCGGTATCATCAGCGAAGCAATGGGTGATGGCGTTGATGCTGAGGTGCGTCAGGCGGTCAGCCAGTATGCCGATACGCTGCGATCGCGCGGGCATACGGTCGAGACGGTCAGTATGCCGATGCTTCAGCATGCCCTTGCTATCTACTACATTGTTGTGCCGGCCGAGATTTCAAGTAACTTGGCACGCTACGATGGCGTGCGCTATGGTTACCGGGCTGAGGGAGTCAAGACACTGGCCGAGCTCTATGGCCGGAGCCGCGACGAAGGCTTTATGCCAGAGAACAAACGGCGCATTATGATTGGGAGCTACGTGCTGAGTAGTGGGTACTTCGATGCGTACTATCTCCAGGCGCAAAAGGCGCGGACATTGCTCATCAACGAATTTAACGCCCTGTTTGAGCAATACGACATGCTTCTTTTGCCAACAGCACCAACTCCTGCCTTTGGTCTTGGTGAAAACAGCGACGACCCACTCAAGATGTATCTCGCGGATATCATGACAGTGCCAGCCAGTCTGGCGGGCTTACCTGCATTGAATGTGCCGGCTGGAGTGAGCCAGACGGGTTTGCCAATCGGTGCGCAGTTGATTGGCCCCATGCAGAGTGATGCGACACTGCTTGCCGTAGCATCCCAAGCGGCTACAGAAAGGAGCGCCTAATGTCTGGTGGTGTGACAATCCTTCTGGTGGGTATTATTATCATTGCTGCAATCTTGGCTGCTGTTGTTGCACTGACGCGCCAGGGCGGTAAAGTGCTCAATGTCGAGAAATACCAAGCGCGTTGGCTCGCCATCGAGAATAGTCTTGATAAATCCAGCATTGGCACGTATCAGCTGGCTATCTTCGAGGCAGATAAGTTACTCGATCTTGCCCTGCGCGAGCGTGGCTTTGCTGGTGATACAATGGGTGAGCGCATGAAGTCGGCTCGCGAACAATGGAGTAATAGCAACCACGTATGGGGTGCTCACAAGGTGCGCAACAAGCTGGCGCACGAGGCTAATGTGCGGCTCTCGCGCGAGATTGCCTTGCGGGCATTAGCCGCGTATAAACAGGGGTTAAAGGATTTGGGAGCGATATAATTATGGCAGTTTCTCACGATGTTTTGCAAAAATATGAAGTGACGATTGGTATCGAATGCCACGTACAGTTGGCAACCGACACAAAACTCTTCAGTCCAGCCGATAATGACGCCCGCGATGCCGAGCCTAATAGCAAAGTCCACCCGATCGACTTCGGTCTGCCTGGTATGTTGCCAGTGCTAAATCGCCACGCGGTTGATCTTGCGATTCGGGCTGGCAAGGCACTCAATGCACCCATCGCTCGTGTTTCGCGCTTCGATCGTAAGCATTATTTTTATCCAGATCTACCGAAAGGCTACCAGACGAGCCAGATGTACCAGCCAATTATCTTGGCTGGCTATGTGGATGTGCCGCTCGATGATGGCAGTACCACGCGCGTCCGGATCGACCATGCTCACATGGAGGAAGATGCTGGTAAGCTAACACACCACGATGGCTACTCACTAGTTGACCTCAACCGAGCGGGCACACCACTGATCGAGATCGTCTCACAGCCTGATATTCACTCAGCAGCCGAGGCCCGTGCCTACGCAGCAGAGCTTCACAAGCTCATGACCTATGCTGGCGTCACACACGGTGATCTCTACCATGGTAATATGCGCTTTGACGTTAATATCTCGATCGCACCAAAGGGTTCAGATCAGCTTGGGACGCGTGCTGAAGTGAAGAATCTCAACAGCTTCCGCAGTGTAGAAAAGGCAGTGGAGTATGAATATGCGCGTCAGGCAGCTTTGCTCGAGCGCGGTGAGCGTGTTGTGCAAGAAACCCGCGGCTGGAGTGACGATAAAGGCATCACCACGAGCCAGCGTAGCAAAGAGGATGCCCAGGATTATCGCTATATGCCCGACCCAGACATTCCACCAATTGTCTTAACGGACGAAGAGATTGCCCGTGTTCAGCAGGACGTACCGACGATGCCAGGTGAATACCGTGCGCAGTGGCAGAGCCTTGCGCTGGATAACTCAGTGGTTAATACTGTGCTCAGTCATCAGCCACTGGCTATTTTGCTCAGTGATATCTACCCGCTCGAGCATAATGCCGCGTCTGTTTTGCAAAGCCTTGGCGTCGATGAGCTGGTGTATCAGCGGCTTGTCAAGCGGATCTTTAACTGGTTTGCCTCCACGCCAGAAGAGTTGATGGATATGAGTAAGGTGGAGTCGGGTTTTGTTGGGCCGCGGCGGCTCTTGCTGCTCTCGCAATTGGTGGAGGACAATAAAGTCAGCTCGACTGGCGCGAAGGAGCTCTTTCTCGACCTTTTTGACGAGCAATATACTGGCAAGATGCCTGAGGCGATTGCTGAGGCAAAGAACTTGCTCCAGGTGTCAGATGAGGGGGCGATTGGCGCGATCGTCGATGAGGTGATGAATGACCCAGCCAGTGCGGCGTCCATTGCCGATATCAAGGCCGGCAAGGATAAGGCAATTGGCTACCTCGTCGGGCAAGTAATGAAGCGCTCCCGTGGCAAAGCCAATCCAGCTCTGGCGCAGAAACTGATTCGCGAGAGGCTGCAGTGAGCAACTAAAGGATATACAAGGAGAATCATAATGAAACGACCAACAAAAGCAATCATCGCCGCCGCGGGCTTTGGTACGCGGTTCTTACCTCAGACGAAGGCTATGCCTAAGGAAATGATGCCGCTAATTGATAAGCCGATCATTCAGTATGTGGTGGAGGAGCTCGTCCAGGCGGGGATTCGCGATATCATCATTGTGGGGAGTGCTAATAAGCGTGCGATCGAAGACCACTTTGATGTGCCAAATGAGGATCTGCTAGCTAACCTTCGGGCCGGTGGGCCAAAGAAGCAGCCACTGATCGATACCGTCAAGCAGCTGTCTGAGATGGCAAACTTTATCTACATCCGCCAAAAGGGCCCATACGGCAACGCCACGCCACTGGCTTGTGCGGCGCACCTCATCAACCGTGATGAGCCCGTCATCTACACCTTTGCCGACGACTTCATTGCTGCCAGTCCAAGCCGCTTCCAGCAGATGATTGCTGCATCGCAGGAGCTCGATGGGGCAGTGCTGTCGTGCAAAAAGATCGTCGATGATGCTGAGTTTGATCGCTACGGCGTGGTGGCTGGCCAGCAGCTATCGGACGGCGTTATTAAGATGAGCAACATCGTTGAAAAGCCAGGCAAGGCTAATGCGCCATCTGACCTCGCTAGTGTCAGTAGTTATATCCTGCCCGGCGAATTCTTTAGCTACCTCGAGCACGCGAAAGAGCATTTTGATGGGCATGGCGAATTTACTGTTCAGCCTATTATGCAGCGGATGATTGATGACAGCCACGCGTTCTTTGGTGTGGAGATTACCAACGGCACATATTATGACACTGGCGATAAGCTCGAGTATCTTAAGACCGTTGTGGATTTTGGCCTCAAAGACCCCGTGCTTGGCCCAGAGTTTGCAAAATACCTACGGGCTCGCTATACTGATACTCAGGCATAGTATATATGCTACTAACATAAAGGAGATACCGCATGGAGTGGGCTCAGATATTAGTTATCATGTTATCGGTATTGCTGGCGCTGCTGCTGGTGCTTGCGATTGTCTTGACGGTTATATTGATTCGTATTACTAAGCGGATTAGTGCAGTGGCAGAATTAGCTGAGCGCGTGGCAACCAACCTCGAGACAACAACTGATAATATCACCCGATTTACTTCGCCATTTTGGCTGGCTAAGACGGCTATGTCTTCGATCAAAAAATTGTTTATTACCAAACGTAATCGATAAAGGAGAATATAAGAATGTCGAAAGGTAAATTTGTCCTTGGTGCAGTCCTCGGTGCTGCTGCTGGCGTGGTAGCTGGGCTCTTGACAGCACCAAAGTCGGGTAAAGAAACACGAACCGACCTTAAGAAAAAAGCGCATGAGCTCAAGCAAGATGCCGCTACGAAGGGTGACGAATTGCGCGCTAAGGGTGAGAAGGTGTACTACGAAGCGCGTGATGCCGCTCGCGACCTGCATAGCCGCAGTGACCGTGCTTTGCGCAGTGCTCGCGACGAGTTTGCTAAGGGTAAAAAGTAGCCTGTAAACT
Organism: uncultured Candidatus Saccharibacteria bacterium; assembly: GCA_937898545.1. Taxonomy (GTDB): domain Bacteria; phylum Patescibacteriota; class Saccharimonadia; order Saccharimonadales; family Saccharimonadaceae; genus Saccharimonas. The sequence goes on from CALEJV010000003.1 coordinate 196,191, forward strand.
ACAAATGGGTACGGCGAGTATCCTCCTAGGGGAGCAAGCTCGCCGCACCCTTGCAATTATTATGACAGAGCAATCACTACCGTCACAGCGCCCATCAGACAAGTCAGCGACTTGTGAGAGGCATGATCATCCTGGGCCAGTTGCCGAGCTTACACGGCAGGTCAAACAAGCCAACGAGACCGATGCACGCAAGGCTACCCTCGAGGATTTATTTTACGATTTTCATCGAAGCCGCGCAGAAGTCTACAAAATGAACTTCATTCGCGGGATATTTTTTGGCCTCGGAAGCGTGCTTGGCGGGACGATTCTTGTGGCGCTGTTTGTCTGGCTGCTCAATGCTATTGGTCTCTTGGTGCCAGGCTTGGCAGACTTCATTGATAGTGTTATTAAAGTGATGAATGCACGGCACTGATATGCTATACGGGGGCAAGTCCCCCATTTATTCTGCAGTAGATCATCGCACTCCACTAGATGGAGTGATGAGCGACTGGCGCACGCAACGCGAGAGTAGTTGAGTTTGTTTTTTGCTAATCACAACGATGGAGTGTTGGCCTTATCGCTCGTTCATTTGCTATACTAAGGAGGTATGACTTCTTACTTATCACCAGCTTTGCAACCATCGGATTTTGTTCACCTGCACAACCACACTCATCACTCACTGCTTGATGGCTTGACGAAAATTGGCGACCTTGTCAGTACTGTTAAGGATTATGGCATGACAGCAGCAGCCATTACCGACCACGGGACGATGAGTGGGGTGCTGGACTATTACAAGACAGCCAAGGCAGCGGGCATCAAGCCGATCCTTGGCATTGAAGCGTACGTTGCCGCTCGCTCGCGCTTCGACCGTGACCCTGCCAAGGATAAGATGCGCTACCACCTGACCATCATTGCGATGAATAATCAGGGGTATCACAACCTGATGCGGCTGAGTACAAAGGCAAATCTAGAGGGGATGTACTATAAGCCGCGGATTGATCATGATCTCTTAGAGGAGCTCAACGAAGGGCTGATTGTCCTGAGTGGCTGTGCGAGTGGTGAGATAGGTGAGGCACTGCGTTATGACGACTATGCCAAGGCGGTCGAGATTGCTCAATGGTACAAGGGCGTATTTGGCGACCGCTATTACCTTGAGTTGCAAGACCATGGCCATCCCGAGTCCAATACGCACTGGGACGTGCAAGCGAAGATTAACGAGGGTCTGCGCCGTATGGCTGAGGAGCTGAACATCCCTCTAGTGGTGACGTGCGACGGCCACTACTTGACGCATGACTTTCAAGATGCACATGAGATATTGCTCTGCGTGGGGACGGGTTCATTCTTGAGTGACGAAAAGCGGATGAGCCTGAAAGACTTCGAGCTTCATCTGACTGACCCGCGCGATATCATTGCTCGCTGGGGAAGAGAGCTACCCGAGGCTATCACCAACACCAAGCAGATTGCCGACCGTTGCAATGTTGATATCGAGCTGGGTAAGATCCTCATCCCAAAGTACCCATTACCTGAGGGTGAGACGAGTGAACATAGCTACCTGCACAAGCTGGTGTATCGTGGCCTGGCCCAGCGCTACAATGGTGCAAAGCCCGAAGATACTGCCGATCAGCTCCCCGAGCAGATCATCCCTACCTTGGCTGATGACGTGCGCGAGCGGGCTAAGATGGAGCTGGGTGTGATGGCAAGCATGGGATATGAAGGGTACTTCTTGATTGTGCAGGATTTTATTAACTGGGGCAAGAGCCAGGGGATTGTCTTTGGGCCAGGCCGGGGTAGTGCCGCGGGGTCGATCATTGCCTATGCGCTCAATATCACTGATCTTGACCCGCTCAAGTACGGTCTACTCTTTGAGCGGTTTCTTAACCCCGATCGCATTAGCATGCCTGATATCGATGTTGACATCCAGGATACACGACGCGATGAGGTGATTGAATATTGCGCAAATAAGTATGGCCACGACCACGTCAGTAATATCGTCACCTTTGGTAAGATGGCGGCTCGGGCTGCAGTGCGTGATGTTGCGCGCGTGCTGGAGGTGCCGTATGCCGAAAGTGACCGCCTAGCCAAGATGGTACCACCACCTGCCCAGGGGCGGCACATTCCGCTGGCAATTAGCACGAAGGAAGATCCTGACCTTAAGCACGAATACGAGACGAACCCAACTGCTAAGCAAGTTTTTGATTATGCCATTCAGTTAGAGGGGACAATTCGCAGCCATGGGGTGCACGCGTGTGGTGTGGTGATTGCGCCCGACGAGCTTGTCAAATATATCCCGCTTGAGCAGGCGCAGAAAGGCGTCGTGGCGACGCAGTTCCCGATGGGCGAGGTAGAGGATCTTGGCTTGCTCAAGATGGACTTCCTTGGCCTATCGAACTTATCGATTATTAATAATGCAATGCGGATCATCCGCAAAGTCTATGGTGATACGATTGACCTCTCTACGCTACCGCTCGATGACGAAGCAACCTACAAGCTCTTTCAGCGGGGTGACACAACAGGGGTATTTCAGCTTGAGTCGGCTGGCATGAAGCGCTATTTGCGCGCTCTCAAGCCATCACACTTTGAGGATATCATCGCTATGGTGGCGCTGTACCGGCCAGGGCCAATGCAGTTTATCGATAGTTTTATTCGGCGCAAGCACGGTGAGGAGGAGATCACTTACCTTCACCCGGGAATGAAGAGTTCACTTGAGAACACCTATGGTATTTTGGTCTATCAAGAGCAGTTTATGCAGATCTCCAAGGAGTGGTGCGGCTTTACTGGTGGGCAGGCCGATACCCTGCGCAAGGCCGTTGGTAAGAAAAAGATCGACCTAATGAAGAAGGTTAAGCCGGAGTTTGTTGAGGGAGCAGTGAAGGTCGGTGGAGCGACGCGTGAGATGGCCGAGACATTTTGGACACAGCTAGAAGAGTTTGCCAATTACTGCTTCAACAAGAGCCATGCAGCGTGCTATGGACTTATTGCTTACTGGACGGCATATCTCAAGGCGCACTACCCTGATGCCTTTATGGCAGCCTTGATGACAAGCGACCATGATGACGTCGACCGACTAGCGATCGAGATCACCGAGTGTAAGCATATGGGCCTAACGGTACTCAACCCTGATGTCAATGAATCATACGAGGAATTTGCTGTGGTGCCGGGCAAGAAACAGATCCGCTTTGGTATGGCAGCAGTGAAGGGTGTTGGTGTGGGAGCAGTGGAAGAGATCGTCAAGATGCGTGACCGCGATGGGAAGTTTGCTACGGTGGAAGACTTTGCCAAGCGTGTCTCGACAAGTAAATGCAACAAGCGAGTTTGGGAGTCGCTCATTAAATCGGGCGGCTTTGATGCGCTGGGTGATCGCTCTGATCTTCTCTTTAATCTTGAGAATGTCCTTGCTTTTGCGAGTAAATTACAGAAGGAAGCGCTGAGCGGCCAGACCGATCTCTTTGGCAGCCTCGCCGATAGCTCCACAGAGGTCATGCCGTCGATTGAGCTTAAGCCGGCACCTGTCAAACACACCGACAAAGAGCGCCTCATGTGGGAGCGCGAGCTGATTGGCCTCTACATTAGCGCACACCCGCTCGACCACTACGACACGTTCTTTGCTGAGCAGACCGTGCCACTGCGCACTGTCTCACCACAGATCGACGGCCAGACAGTGACGATCGGTGGCCTCGTGACGCGCCTGCGGACGATTGTGACAAAGTCGGGCAGTAAGATGGCTTTTGTAGGAATTGAGGACAAATCGGGTGAGAGTGAGGTTATCGTCTTCCCGAATCTGTATGAGAAGCTTGCTGGCCAGCTGGAGCAAGATGTGGTAATCACTGCCAGCGGCAAGGTGAGCGCGCGCGATCGTGATGGCAACCTTGGTGATGAAGCGAAGCTAATTGCCAATGAAATCACCGTCGTGACTGATACCGACTTAGCCGAATATCAAGCAACTGGTCGCACGATGTCTGCACCAACCGGCCCAGCAGCTACGCCGCGCCGCTGGTCATCATCGCAAAAAAATACCCAGCGCTCAGCACAAGCATCGGCACGTGCAGCCGCATCAGTGCCAGTAGGGCCGCCGCCCAAACCGCTTGATACGCTCCCAACGGTCTATGTGCGAGTCAAGAACCCCGATGATATGGCTGCTCTTACGAAGTTTAAGCAGCTGTGTACGCAAAACCCGGGCCAGCACGATATTATTATGATGCTCGGTGATGACAAAACGTCGGCGATTCGCCTGCCGTTCCGGGTCGACGCGCAGCAGCGATTGCAGGATGAGCTTACACAAATCCTCGGTAGAGACTGCGTTGTTGTTAAATAATGCCGTCCCCGCGTAGGGGGGTGACTCGCGCCACCCTGGGAGTCTGCAGATTGCGCGTGTCAGATAAGAAACTTCGAACAATTGCGTCTACGACCAGGGCGGCGCGAGGCCAGATACTTGCGAGGCGAGCGAAATAAGCTCAAGCACAGGCAAGTTGCAGGCGGTGGCTTGGTCGTGCCACCTGCTGCTAGTATAACCCGATATTTGTCACAACGCAAACAAAATGGGTACATATACGCTACAACTATCCAGCGGTTGTGAGCGCATAGAGCGCGATACCGGTCGCGACTGATACGTTAAATGATTCCTTCTGTCCATACATCGGAATCTCGATAATGTCATCCACGAGCGTGAGCGTCTCGGCCGGAATACCATGGACTTCTTCGCCAAGCAAAAGGACGAGCTTGCTTGGTGGCTGGTATTGCTGGAGAGAAACAGAAGTAGGAGCTTGCTCAAGCGCAACAATGCGATAGCCGGCAAACTGCTCCAGGTCGAGCGCTGGCTGGTAATCGAACGGCACGAGAGCTTCGGCACCAAGCGCTGTCTTGTGAATCTGCTGGGTAATCTTTTCGCGGATGTGCGGCAAACGTGGGTCGGCTCGCACTGTTTCTTCAAGGTGGTAGGCACAGTGCGGTGGGGTTGGCTGAAGGGCAAGATCGGGGTAGGGCGTGTAACCACTGAGGATGAGCCGCTGCACACCAAACCCCTCGCAGGTACGAAAGATCGATCCGACATTGTGCGCTGAGCGAATGTTGTGCGCGATAACAATAATCTCTGGCATAGTTGTATTATACCTGAAGTGCTTTGGACTTGCCCCTATATTTACCACGAGCTTTTTGTTACACTAAGAAGGATGAATGAAGATGAAGTCCAACAACGTCGTCGCCAGCAAGATGAGGCGTCGACCGAGCAACGCTCGCGCATTCTTGGCCTCAAATACCTTGATATGCGCCCCATCGAAGAGACGCTGCCACTAGCGCGCGACCTAATGACGATCGAGGAGATGCACAACCTCTATATGCTGCCGCTAACTGACGGTAATGAGCAGGAATCGTATCAGTTTGCTGTTACGACACAAACACCCCAGTCAGTTATCCAGCGGACGCGGCGCACGTATCAGGATCGAGGGCTACCTGTCGAATTTTATTTGATTAGCCTCAGCGCCTACCGCGTACTGATGAACCGCTTCGACCCACCGAAGAAGATCGTCTACGATGATATCAAGATTGCCAAAGCGGGCGACAGCGAGACCATTGCCGAGGTGAGCCAGACGCTTGGCCGAGTCAGTAGTGAGGAGGTTTTCGACTTCTTGATCAACCAGGCGGATATGCTCGGTGCGAGCGACATCCACATCGAGAATGAACGCCATGATATCCGGATTCGCCTTCGTGTCGATGGTGCACTCCACCCCGTAGCGACGATTAGCCGGAGTCGCTATCGCGTGATCATGGGTGAGCTCGCCAGCCGAGCTGGCGTATCGAGTGCTTCGATGGAGCCACAGTCTGGCCACATCCAAAAGGACGTGACGCACGGCAATGCGACGCATTTGCTTAATATCCGTGTCGAGACTGTGCCAACCATGTATGGGCAGGATGCCGTGCTACGTCTCTTTAACTTCGATGAAAGCTTGCTCAATCTTGATTTGCTGGGTATTCCGCCCAAGCAGCGCCAGCAGATTGATGAAATCGTCAGCCATCCGCGCGGCCTTGTGCTGATGGTTGGGCCAACGGGCTCGGGTAAATCTACCACACTCTATAGCATGCTCAATGCCCTCAACACGACCGACCGCAAGATTATTACACTAGAGGATCCAATCGAATATGGCTTGGCTGGTATCTCGCAAATCCCAATTAATACCAATGCCGGTGGGAGCTTTGGTGAGGGCTTGCGCAGTGTGCTTCGTCTCGATCCAGATGTGGTGATGGTGGGTGAGATCCGCGACGTCGATACAGCACGCACTGCCATCCAGGCGTCTATTACCGGCCACTTGGTGATGTCCAGCTTCCACGCCAATAGTAGCAGTGCAGCCTTTAGCCGAATGATCGACCTAATTGGCGTGAACCCGATTTTTGCCAGTGCTATCCGCCTTGTGGTGGCGCAGCGTTTGGTGCGGCGCCTCGTGGACGAAACCAAGGAGGCTTATGAGCCAGACGACGCCACGCGCAGCTATGTCAAGCGAGTTCTTGCTGATATTCCTGAAGAGGTGGAGCATCCCGATCTCGACACCTTCAAACTCTGGCGGCCAGTGCCGAGCGATGATGCGCCATTTGGCTACAAGGGTCGCATGGTAATTATGGAGCAACTTATCGTCACCCCAGGTATTCAGAAGTTCATCCGCGGAGACTTTACCGATGTCCACCCAGACGTCATCGAAAAAGCCGCTCAGCGCGAAGGCATGCTCACCCTCGAACAGATTGGCGTATTAGCTGCCCTGCGCGGCGAGACAACGCTTGAGGAAGTCGGGCGGGTGATATAAACACGCTATCTTGCTGAAGAATACTTAGGGCCGATCTGTGCTATGTATTACATAGCGGATTTTTTGACAAAGTATCATTTTTTGCGTATTATACTATGGCATGTCGCATGAACAGACTAATTATCTACAAGAGCCCGAAGTGCCTCAAGAGCCTGCCATAGACCGTAACCCTGGCGGAGAAGAGCTTAGCATAACGCTACCAGACAGTGTTGGTAAAATGCCGTCTAGTGAGCGTGAGCCGAGCCTAAACGAACAGCAATTAGAAGAAGATATAGCATCACTCAATGCGAGTTTTACAGTCTTTGGTGGTGTGCTTGAGCACCTGTCGCCTGTGATGCAACAGCATAAGGAAGCGGCTATAGCCATACAAAATACTGAGCGTACGCTTCGGCAGTGCCACTTTACGAGTGAGAGGTATAAATACTGCGTGCGTCGTGCACTATTGGGCGAGGCTAACTCGTGGCGTACAACAAATATGCGATTATATCCGGCAGCAGCGGAGCGTGCACAGCAATACATCAATAAGCAGCGCGACAAGCTAGCGATGCGAAGCGTGCGCGCCGTTAAGGCAGTGTTTGTGGCTGGCGGAATAGTGCAGGTGCCAGATTGGTGTCATACGGTTATTCCAAAGCGTACTGAATGGCAGCAGGATAAAGCTCTACTGCCATCGGCAGCTAATGATATATACCAAAAGTTAGTTCAGGAGGCGGTCGATTGGGCAGTGGCGCAGTGCGAACAGATAGCCTTTGATGAGCCACAGCAACCATGCTACGATGACGAAATTGCGATCTGTAAACCGGAGAGTCAACATCTCGATGCATTGCAAACGGAGCATGTAGCATTAGTTGCGCAAGCTCGGCAGCTTGAACAATCGCGAGACGAGGAATATACAACGGTACCGGCTGATACATTGCTGTCCTTCTGCCACTACCTCACAGAGCATGTACCACAGATTAGCCAGACGCAAATCGCGCTCTTACAATGGTTTGATCGATCGGATAAGGCAATAACTCACGATATAGCACAGCGCTTGGTTGGTCGCCTCTGGCCAAAGAGTGCACAGCACGCTGATCGTCAGTTAATTGATATGCAAACGGAACAGATCATTGCCGAGACGGCTGAGCGGCTAGCTAATGCATTGGTAGCATATCAACCGACAGCTGACCAATTAGCAATCCACGATTCGTCAAATACGATATCTAGCAATAAACGACGCAGCATGCAGGACTCAGTAGATATGCTGCCTAGCAAGTCGAATCAGCCAGATAATGTCACGTCGCTGCCAGTATCAGAACCACTACACCTTCGTGCAGAAACCGAATGTGTGCCGCTTGATTACCTTACCGTGCCGCACAAGCTTGTACCATGGCTTGAGGTGGATAGTCGTGATAGTACAGTGAGTTGTAAAGTTGTTGTCGATAACGTACCTGGGGCGCTCGTGATCGATTGCCGTAGCAAAGCACTGCAAGAAATTGAGCGTCGGATGGATGGCTACAGGTCAACACCGTGGGATTATATAGCACCAAATGTACAGCAACGTCTCACACACTACGCTCAGGTGGCTATGTCGGACGGTGGTTTAATTCATGCTGGTAAATTCTCAAGCGTTGATAAAAACGGCGAATCAACGTACCCGCACCCTGTGATTTACAGTAAGGACGCGAAGCACAATGTAATGCGTGTCTACATATCGAATCTACGCGTCAACCAGATGGACGATGGACTTGCGAGTGTGCGCGAGCAACTCACAGCAATGCAGGTGCACGAATTGATTATGCTGATCGGTGTTTGTGATAAGCAGCATCAGCTGGCAACATTGGCAGAAATTACTGGACGCTCTCGACGAGAGCTACGCAAACAGCGCGTAGGTAGTATCTAAAGAGAAACCGTGCAGAAATAAAACTACGTGGCTTTGTACGCTACGTAGTTTTATTTCTTGGGCTTACTGTCTCTTGCGTGACAAAACTCACCGATATAACCAGTGCTCTACTAGGTTACGTGAGATATATAAAGTGGGAGGCAAGATTTAGGAATATAGGCCTTAGCGGGTATAAATATCAACCTAGCGAATAACCTTCGCCACAGCTTCCACTACGCGCTCATCAAATGGTGAGGGGATGACGTAGTCTGCTGTGGGCTCATCGACCAGCGCTGCCAGCGCCTCGGCGGCGGCGAGCTTATGCTCGTCGGTGATTTTTTGCACGCCATTATCGAGCGCGCCGCGGAAGATACCCGGAAAGGCCAGGGCGTTATTGACTTGGTTGGGGAAGTCGCTGCGGCCAGTGGCAATGACGGCAGCGCCAGCTGCTTTGGCGCTATCTGGCATGATTTCTGGCACTGGGTTGGCCAGGGCAAAGATAATCGGGTCTGTGGCCATCATCCCAACGAGCTCTGGGCTCAGCAGCCCCGCGCGCGATACGCCAATGAATACATCGGCACCGGCCATGGCGTCTTCGAGCGACCCCTGCTGCGAGGCATCAACGTACGCAAGCAGGGCAGTCTTCTCGGCGTTGAGGTCGGTGCGGTGGCTGCCCACAATGCCTTTGCTATCAACCGCTACAATGTGCCGAGCGCCGTAAGTATGCAGTAGCTTAATAATAGCAGTACCAGCAGCACCAGCACCGACCACGACGAATTTGCTGTCAACTAGGCTGCGGCCCGTTAGCTTGGCGGCGTTGATCAGCCCAGCCAGTACCACTACGGCAGTGCCGTGCTGGTCGTCGTGGAAGACGGGGATATCCAGCTCGGCCTTGAGGCGCTCCTCAATCTCGAAGCACTGAGGTGCGGCGATATCCTCGAGGTTAATCGCGCCAAAGCTTGGTGCAATCGCCTTAACCGTAGTAATGATCTCCTCTGGCTGGTGCACGTCGAGCACAATTGGCACGGCATCCACACCAGCAAAGTGCTTAAACAACAGCGCCTTACCTTCCATCACCGGCATCGCAGCCTTAGGGCCAAGGTCGCCCAGGCCCAGAATGGCCGAGCCGTCGCTAATCACCGCTACAAGGTTATTTGTCCAGGTGTAGGTAGGCAGAGTAGTGGGGTCATCTGCAATTGCCTTGCTGACTGCGCCCACGCCGGGGCTGTAGTAGCTGCTGAGTTTATCGCGGTCAAGCTCATCGCTATCGCGCAGGCTGGTGGTGATTTTGCCCTTATATTTTTTGTGTAGGTCGAGTGCAAGTTTGTTATAATCCATAAACTCTAGTATACCGCAGACAGGCAAGAAAGAGAAAGAAGTAGTACAAGGACAAATAGCCGTTATTGCAATACTTTCGCGCCAAATGCTATTATATGATGCATGATACAAACCGAGCAAGGAGCCCTGCATAGCCGCAGCGGCTCATAATACGGAGTGATAATGAAAAAATTTATAGACCAACAGCCATCACCACATGAGACTAGTGCTAAGAGTCCGCTTGAAAAAGTAACGACAGCAATTGCCAAAGATAATGAGCATCACAGAGAAGTCATGCTGGCCCTTCACGACGCAAATATCTTAGAGTACGAGGAGGATATCTATAATCAGGAGGTTCTGCCGACGATCAAAACCGATCAGCAAGAAGCGCTCGCGGAGTTTGTGCAGACTGGCGACAAGAATGCAGTGCCGTTAGGTGTTCTCCAACGCTATCAAGAGGAGCGAGCGAGCTGCGAGGCTACTCTTACCGAAATAGCCGAACAAGAAGAACAGCCAATGGAGAAGGGCGGCTACAAAACAGAAGGTAAGATAGCGAAGATTCTGGCCGACCTTGGTCATGCAGCATTGACACCCAATAAAGCAGCAAAGCGGGTTGATGAAATGTATGAGGCAACCCCGCTTGGCAAAGACGTGTGGGAGCAGCGCCAAATTGTCGAAGATAGGATTGGTGAGCTTAACGCTGAGCTAGCGTACTATATGGGTCTCACAGAGCCGCCTTTGGCAGTCGTATCTGAGGAGACGGCAATTCGTATCTGGGGCAAAGAAGCGGTTGAGGAAGCGCAATCGACTGGTGACGAAAACGAGCCTGGGTATATTGATGTCTTTCCTTATGATGACCAAACACCACGCTCAGGCAACAAGCTGGGATATGGTAGCCGTATGCCACCAGAGTTTATCAAAAAAGATGCCAGCCTGCGGTTGGCAGAGGTTCTCATAGAGTCTTTAGGCGAGGCATGGACGGTACAAGAGCTAGGTGACGAAGTCTATGCCTCAAGAGAAGTACCAGAGTCACTTGGGCGATACAATCGAGTGAGTGCCCTGCTATAATATTGACCAAAAACCAGATAACCGCAGTACGATTATTTCAGACGAGTTAGCGCGTCACGACCTTTTACTCCAGCGTGGTCGGCGATACCTCATAGACGAGCATGGTCGGCGGCGCCATCCAATGATTGTCTTCCGTGCGGTGCCAGTTGAGGTTGCTGGGCAAGAATCAGTAGAAGAGCAAAGAAGCGGTCGTTATGGCAAACAGCAGATTATGTGGACGTCGCATAAGGCCGCAGCTGCAGCGCACAAAGCGGGCACTACTCACAGCGAGGCGTTACCAGCCGCTGGTAGTGCAGAAAATAAAGCTTCGGTCAGCAGCGTGCCATACGTCGACTATACGCTGGCAAAGCGAGCACTCGAGGCTGCCCGTGCTGCCGCTGACCGTCAAGCAGCAGAAGCCAAAGAGCAGCAAGAAGCCCTCCGCGCTGCAGAGGCCGCACTCAGTGCAGAAGTGCGCGTCCAGATCGAGCAGCTTGTAGAGCTTGCACAGCCACTGATTGATCGCTTGCGAGAAAATAGCGCCGACGACAATGCAGACAAGCGGGTATTTCCTATTCAAGATTTGCCCGAGATGGGGAGCCAGTACGCTTCTGAGCACGACCTAGAGATATTCCTCAACAAAGCTCGGCAGGCTGGGATTATCAACAAAAAGCAGCTGCGCAATCGTGCGCTGCCGTCTGCTGGCGAGGCGCTTGTGCTTATCCTTTATGCATACGACCCGCATACAATGTATGACCTAGTACGCAATGATGCTGCCAAGCGTGTGCTCCAGCATAAATTCCAGCAAGCGTACGAGAACAGAGCTGCACAGGTAGTGAACCGCCGCGAAGGTGGAGCAAGCGCAGCCCAAGAAAGTACCACCAGCTAAACTAGTTGCTATATATACCAAAGTGCGGTATAGTTTAGATTATAAATCCAAAATAGGCATCATCCACCAGTGATGATACAGAGAAAGAGGAGGAAAGAAAAATGAAGGGAAGTTCTGAGCGCTTAAGTTTCTGGGGTCGCGCAGAGAAAAAAGTATTGTCTGTTATTGCCTTGAGTGCTATAGGAGCTAGCGCCTTGGCAGGCTGTGGCTCTTCTGAAAAAGCACCAGAGAATAGAGCACAGTCCGCTCAAACTGCTGCCACTGCCGAAGCAACGTCGTCAGCAACCGCAAATCCATCCATCAAAGCGCCAGCACGCAACAAGACTTCACAGCCTAAGCAATCTCACTCTACTAACAAAGCAACGGAGATACCATCACCATCACACCCTTCATCGCCAGAGACAACACCATCTCCAACTCCAAACGAAGCAGAGAATAATCAGGAGAAGATGCCCTCCGTTGCTGAGCTAGCAAAAGCCGTCAAAGAAGGGTCTGTGGATGTACTTGGTGGCGTTGTCAAAGACGTTGATGAAGCAGGTAACGGCTACGTTGGTGTGCGACCTTTCTGTTACCGTGAAGACACAGGGTTTGGTCATGGATCGGGCAAAGTAGTTGGGCTGTATACAGTTGACATGTCAACGTTTACACTGCGTTCATTTGACACAAAACTGCCAATGTTTGATAAATATGGCAGCCCAATTAGTACTAGTAGGTGTAACGAACTGACCTTTGATGAATCAGAGATATTTAATTCGAGCTCCAAGAAAGCTGGCGATGGTAATGATGTTTATATCCAGACTCCTAATGGGGGAGAACGGATTCCTGTTGGTGCTGACTTTACTAACGATGGCTCAGATACTTTACTGCGGGTTGGTGGCACCGCTAAAATGCAGGGAAATGTACCACCTAGCACTCTCCTAGAGCCAATCCCGCGAGAAACCATGGGAAAAATGGTTAATCGTGCTCAGCAGCAAGTGTCGTAAATAGAGGCTCTGTGCTAAGAAATAATGGCCTCTTTGCTATAGAAAACAGCGAAGAGGTCATTTCTCGAGTAGTGATTATAAAAACTACTCTCCCTCTTCTCCCTGCGCACAAAATATGGTACAATCAATAACTGAATTGTCATCTAATAATTAAATAGAGAGAAAGTCATGAGTTTTGCACTGATCCAAAAAGTCAATGACCAGCAGAAGAAGCCTGCCGTCGTTGATGTGCGGAGCGGCGACACGGTCCGCGTCCACCAAAAAATCAAAGAAGGCAACAAAGAGCGCATCCAGATGTTTGAAGGCGTGGTGATCCGCACCGACAACAAGGGTCAGCACACCAGCCGCATTACCGTGCGTAAGATTACCAGCGGTGTGGGGGTAGAGAAGTCGTTCTTACTGCACAGTCCACTCGTTGAGAAGGTTGAGGTGATGCGCCGCGCTAAGGTGCGCCGCAACTTCCTGAGCTACCTGCGTGGCCGTAGTGGTAAGTCGGCTCGCCTGACTGCCGTACAGTTCGATCGCGAGGCAGTTAACAACGTGCACGATGCTCATGCCGAGGCTGAAGCTGCCCGTCTCAAAGAAGAAAAGGCCAAAGAAGCTGCCGAGAAAAAGGCTGCCGAAGACGCCAAGCAAGCTGAGCTCGACGCTAAGGCTGCCGAGGTTGCCGCTCGCCACGAAGCTGCGTAGAATAGCCTCTATAAGAAAGCTTTTTGTATCCGCCTCTATGTCAGGGGCGGATTTGTATTGGGGCTGAGTCTTCAGTCTGTTTGGCTGCGCTAATGATATTGAGCAGGCTTGTAGCAGCTACCTTATGGTGGATGCTATACTAGAAGTATGAGTATCTTTACCATTGTCTCGATTGTTATACCAATTGTCTTGGCGAGTAGTATACCACCTATCTTGCAGCATTATGGCTATACGCACGAGCGGCGCTACCGTTGGCTCCTGTACCTGGCGTGTGGGTTGTTCTTTGTCTCGTGGTATGTGCCATCACCGTTGATCGATGGGCAAGACACGGCATTTAATACGCACTTCATCGGTGGTGGGATATTTACCGGCTGCCTGTGGCTCTACCTTAAGTATGGGCTGGGGTGGTGCCGCTACTGGCTGGTGGAGGCATTCTCGCTGTTTGCGCTGGTGTCGGCGCTTGGCTGTATGAATGAGCTATTTGAGCTACTAGTGGCGAAGATTGGTGTGGCGCACTTGTCGCTGGATGATACCAACTGGGATATTGCGGCCAACACCGCTGGAGCGCTCCTTGTCTGGCTGGTGTCGGTGGGCGCGATGGGGTGGCAGCGAATTGTTCGCCGCGATACGTAGACAGCTAACTAGCTTGGCGCAAGAATAAAGCCACCGCTTGAGGGTGGCTTTTATACTTCGTATACGAGATGCTATTACTTTGTCTTGCGAGATTCTGCTTGCTCGGCGAGAACGGCGCGAATCGCCTCGAGATTCTCGTCGATTGCAGCCACATGCCGTCTGATCTGCTTGGTGCGTCGGCCCTGCCGGGCGACCCAACAGATGCCACAGATAAACAAGATAAAATACACGACGTTAAGCGTGACTGCTAGTATGAGAAGTGGTGCTGGCCCGGTAATTTCCATAATCGGTACCGATAATCCTTTCGTGTTAATGCTATATGGTTCGGTGCTGTATCTTTTGCGAGGGTGAGTGCTGTGGTGCGCACTGCCAGGTTGGCTGAGCCTGCTGATGGCTAAGGACGGCGCGTGTGCCTTGGTGGTGAGCCGTGCAATATGCCTGCATATTGAGGCTGCCTTTAGCTGTGAAAGTAAAGCCTGAGAAGAGCGATATCGAGTAGGTGAGGTCGTAGCACGACCACCCGTAGGGGTTGCTCTTATCAAGCGTATATGCACCCATATGGTGCTGATGCGTGCACACCTCGTGTGGCTGTATGATATACACTGGCACTGCTGCAGATGGCCCGGTGGGGACACCAGCACATCCAGGAATGGCACATGCAATCACTCCGGTAGCAAAAAGCATGTGCCAAAGCATTTTTGTCATACTCCTCCTTGTGATGAAGTGATAGTTGCTAAGCCGAGGGCGTGCCTTGATTGTAGTGGATTATCCGCACTCTCGCAACAGAAAATAGGCGAATCAGCAAGCAATACGAATAAAAACAGAGATAAAGGTTGTATATTATACATCATATACTGCAGCACGGTACTCAATAGTTTGGCATGGTTGCTGGTATGGCGCGGCGCTGAACTACTCTGCAGCTCGGCAGTATACATGACGCTATGAAATATGAGACAATCGTAGTATGATACTCGGAATCGACGAAGTCGGGCGTGGGCCATGGGCTGGGCCGCTGGTGGTTGGCGCAGTGGTGCTGGGTGGTACGGCAATAGATGGGTTAGACGACAGCAAGAAATTGACGAAAAAGCGCCGCGAAGCCCTTGCTCAAGTCATCCAAGAGCAGGCAGCGGCGTATGCGCTTGGCTGGGTAAGTGCGGCGGAGCTGGATGACGTAGGGATGAGCGAAGCCCTCCGCCTGGCAACGCGGCGAGCAGTGGAGGCGGTGCAGAAACAATGTCGCAAGCAAGCCATTACGCTCACCGAGATTGTGATTGACGGCAGGGTGAACTTCTTGGCTGGGACGGCACTAGAGCGGTACGTTACAATGCTGCCTAAGGCAGATGCGTTGGTGCCAAGTGTCTCGGCGGCGTCGATCATTGCGAAGGTGGCGCGCGACCAGTATATGGCTGCGCAAGATGCACGGTACCCTAGCTATGGCTTTGCGGCGCATGCTGGCTACGGCACCGCGCAGCACCGAGCGGCGATTGCTGCCCATGGAGTGACACCACTGCATCGGCTGAGCTTCAAACCACTCCAGCATTACCGCAATGATAGTCCTCACCCAGTAGACCAAGCACACACCACGCAGCAAGCTGATACGACGACCAGACGTGGCCATGCTGGCGAATCAGCTGCAGCCGCCGCTTTGCAGCAGCACGGCCACCAGATTGTGGCGCGCAACTGGCGAACGAAATATTGTGAAATCGATATTATCTCGAAACGTGGAGACACACTATACTTTGCTGAGGTAAAGCATCGCACGGATGATTATGCGGGCGATGGCCTCGCAGCGATTACCCGCAAGAAGCGCAACCAAATGCACTATGCCGCGCGGTTCTATGCACACCACGAGCACATCACCACTATGAATCTCCAGCTTATCGCGATTGCTACCAGTGGCAGTCCACCGCGGGTAGTGCGGATTGAAGTTGTTGAGTAGTGATGGTTTTGTGACCTAAGGTGTATAGATCTATATTTTTCTGCGCGATCACACCCTCTTACTGCTTCACTGGGTAGAGTGTAAGAGCTCTCTGTTTTCTGGCAGATTAGCTTGCACCGGTAAAAGCCAATAGTACTGGGAAATGCAAGTGCACGGTTCGCGCCTTGCTACACCTTCGTGAGCGCTGCCACAACCGCCGGGCCATCGCGCTCAATGAGCTCAACGCGAGCGGTGATGTCTGTGATGCCCATATCTATTACGCGGGTGAGGGCTGGCTCATTGCGCAGTGGTGCAAAGAAACGCTGGTACTCGCTCAGCTGCTGGCGCGAAGCGAGGATGTTGCCGGCATAGCGCGGGAAGTAGTCGAAGCTCTTGTCGCTACCGAAGTGTTCTTCAATCCACTGCCAATTATCTTGCAGCCATTGCCACGTAGCGTCACGTGCATCACGGTTGCGCAGCAAGTAAACAAACCAAAAGACGGTATCTTGGGTGCGAACTGTCTCGGTATCCATCATGAGAGCAAGGAGCTTGCGAATACTTGCGGCGTCGCGCGTACTTGTCACGGCGCTGGCGATATCTTGGCGTAGGTCGCTGCTGGCTGTTGCCCGATAGTGTGCCAGAAGCTCATCGATCAGCAGCTGAGGCTGCTGGCTGTGGCGGACAACACTACTGGCAATCAGGCTGCGCAGCTCGCTATCGAGAGTCAACAGGTCACCCGCTGCATAGCGCTGCTGCGCCTCGGCAATCACCGTGGGTTGCTCGCTGTAGAGCATGTGCGCGATGATCATTGAGCGGAGCTTGGTGTCGTTCTCTGGCTCATCGGCGCGTGCGCTCCAGCCAAGGCGGTCATAACTTTGCTGAGCGAGCTGGCCCACGAACTGCCGCAGTGCTTGCTCGGCAGCGCTATGCGGCTCAACGAAGAGCTTGAGGTGGGCAACCACTGACGACATTACGCTCCAAACATGCTCATCTGTCTCATTGCGGTAAGCGTCAAGGAGGGTGAGTAAGCTGGCGCTCGATACGCGGCCACTCCGAGTTAGCAACAGCTGTTGGGTGAGCAAGAGTGAGCGATCGACGACAGATAGCTCACCGCGCCGCACTTGGCCAAGCAAACGCTCTAGTAGTATGTCATCATACTGCGTAATGAAGTGCGAGACATTGCCGTGATTGAGAAGGACTGGCTCATCCAGACTGTGCTCTACTACTGTGCGCTGCGTGGTAAACAGTGCCGGTATAGCTGGTGATGAGCTATGGAGGGGGATCTGCCAGGTAGTGTCATCGGCCGCGTGTGGGCCAATAAAGAAGCGTTGCTGCTCGAGCACTAGCTGTGAGCCGCTGAGCGAAGCCGTGACAACTGGGTAGCCAGGAGTGCGGATCCAGTGGTTCATAAGTGCAGCAACATCGCGCCCGCTGGCTTGACTCAGCGCGTGCCATAGGTCATCACCCTCGGCATTGCTATAGGCGTGGGTGGCAAAGTACGCCTGTAGGCCAGCACGAAAGGCGGCTTCGCCCAGCCAATGCATGAGCATGTAGAGGAGGCGTCCACCCTTGGCATAGACAATCGCCCCGTCAAAGAGCGTACTAATTTCATCTGGATGATGAACAGCTGTTTGGACTGGTTGCACGCCATCAATCGCATCACGGCCAAAGGCCAGCGCACCCTCGTGGTTGCAAAAGTCTGTCCACACGTGCCACTCGGGGTGGATGGCATCGACCGCCAGGTATTCCATCATGTTGGCAAAGCTCTCGTTAAGCCAGAGATTATCCCACCACTTCATCGTGACGAGGTTACCAAACCACTGGTGGCTGAGCTCGTGGCTAATGACGGTGGCAATGTATTGCTTATCGGCAATGGTTGTCGTGGTTGGATCGGCTAGCAGGGCAGACTCACGGTAGGTGATGAGCCCCCAGTTCTCCATTGCACCGCTGCTAAAATCTGGTACTGCAACGTGATCGGATTTCGGTAAGGGGTAGGGCGTGTCGAAGTATTCATTAAAGAACTCAATTGAGCGGATGGCGTGCTCAAGAGCGAAATCAAGGCTCGCAGGGGCTTGCGCCGGCGTAGCCCAGACGGACACCTCTACGCCGTCTTTCGTCTGACCAGTGATGTGCTGCAACTCACCCATCACGAGAGCCACGAGGTAGGTACTCATGCGCGGTGTCTGGGCAAAGGTAGTGGTGAGTCGACCATCTGCTTCCTGCTGCGACTGGACGGGCATATTGCCAAGCACCATGATGCCTGGCTCAGTCGTGACGGTTATGTCGAAGGTCGCTTTGGCGGCAGGCTCATCAATACACGGGAATACCTCGCGCGCATGATGACTCTCGAACTGCGTCATAAGCAATTCTTTCTTCGCACCGTCGTGCTGATAATAACAGGGGTAGAGACCATGGAGTGAGTCAGTGATTGTTGCTTCATACGCGAGGGTGATGGTATGAGTGCCAGCACTCAGCGTTGGCAGGTGTAGCGAGATCTCGTCCTTATTATGCTCCACAGAGGCCGGCTGGCCGTCGATCGTCGCGCTGGTGATCGTGAGGTCTTTGGCGTGTAATTTAATTGGCGTATTGGCCTGCGTTGTCTCGCCAGTGATCGTCACCTGCCCTGTGAAGTGCCGCTGCTGGCGATCGATATCCAGCGCCAGCTGATAGTGAGTTGGTATAAAAAAGTCGATGAGATGAGTAACCTGTTGCATAAAACTAGTATACCGGAATGTGCACGAGCCTACCAAAAATTGACCCTATGCTATGATATAACTATGGAATATCGTCGTCGCCGCGTCATAACGATGTTTTTGCTCGCTGGCATTATCATTATTGCGCTCGCGATATATGCAGCGTGGCAGTTGGCGCAATCAAGTCACTCGCCACAGGGTAATGGCGAGGCATTGGCAGCACTGGAGGCATTGCCCGTTAAGGGCCGTGCGCCCAAGACTGGGTATGCGCGTAGCCAATTTGGTGCGGGCTGGGCAACGACGAGTGGCTGCGATACGCGCAATATCATCCTCGCACGCGACCTCAAGCAGGCAGTGGTGAGCGGCAATTGCAAAGTAGCGAGTGGCCAGCTCGACGACCCATACACAGGCAAGCGCATCACCTTCCAGCGAGGGAGCGGCACGAGCACTGCGGTGCAGATCGATCACGTTGTTGCTCTCAGTAATGCTTGGCAAACCGGTGCACAGCAGCTCAGTAGCGAGCAGCGGCAGCAGCTTGCTAATGATCCACTTGAGCTTCTGGCGGTTGATGGCCCGGCCAACCAGCAAAAGGGTGATGGCGATGCTGCGACGTGGCTGCCCAGCCATAAGCCGTTTCGCTGCCAGTATGTTGCCCGGCAAATTGCCGTCAAACGTAAATATCACCTCTGGGTCACCACAGGCGAAAAAGCCGCCATACAGCGCGTCCTCGCTACGTGTCCTGGGCAGGGAGTACCTGGCTAATGCAGCCAAAGCTTATTGTATTCGACCTCAATCACACCTTGATTCGCGACAACTCGTGGCGCAATCTCAATCTCGCCATGGGCATCACACCAGAAGAAGATGCTGCCTTGATGGTGCGTGCTGCTCAAGGCGAGATAACTGATGCCGAAGGCCAAGCCTGGCTGTTGCAGCGGTATCGGCAACGAGGTGACTGCCGTCGCGTGGTGGTGCGGCGCATCCTCAGCCAATATACCTACATACCGCACGCCCAGATGGTTGTTGCAGCGCTTCAAGCGCGGGGTTACCGCGTGGCTATTAACTCTGGTGCGATGGATATCTTGGTAGGCATGGTAGCAGAGCAGCTTGGCGTCGCACTTTGGCGCGCGAGCAATCATTTTATCTTTGATGATCAAGACATGCTGTGCCAGATTGATGCACCAGATAACGATGCGGTGGCTAAGGTAGAGCAACTCCGTCAGTTAGCTGCCGAGCAGCAGGTCTCGCTGGGTGACTGCTTGGTCGTAGGCGATGGAGCGAACGACGTACCGCTCTTTACAGTGACAGGCAATGGGGTAACCTTTGCTGGCTCACCCGCTGCTAGGTACGCACGATGGGTTATCGCTGATCTCCGTGATATGTTGACGATTGTTGAATAAGAACCCCCGCCATTCCATTTGACATCCTTCGCGCTATCCGCTACACTGATGGGTAGATATCCGGCCGGCAGGTCGGAGTTTTTCATAGAAAGGAGTATATAATATGGAAGACCTTAATATTAAGCAGCTTACGTTAGCCTTGCGCACGATCGCTGACGAAAAGAATTTGCCTGAGGAAACTGTCCTGGGTGTGATCGAGCAAGCAATTGCTGCCGCCTGGCGCCGCGACAATGGCGAGCGCGACCAAAACGTTCGGGCAGAGCTCAATCTCAACGACGGCACTGCCAAGGTATTCGTCATTCGTGAGATCGTTGAGGAAGTTAACTTCCCATCGACAGAGGTCAGCCTAGAAGAAGCACGGGTAGCAAACCCCGATGCCGAGCTGGGCGGTACCGTTGAGGAGACGCACAATGTGACGAGCTTTGGTCGTGTGGCGGCTCAGACCGCTAAGCAGGTGGTGTTGCAGCGCCTGCGCGAGGCTGAGCGCGAGGTAGTGCTGGCGGAGTTTGAGGATAAGATTGGTACCGTTGTGACGGGTATTGTCCAGCGGGTTGAGCCGCGCGTCGTGCGCGTTGAACTGGGCAAGGCAACTGGCATCTTACCGCAAAGCGAACAGATCCAAGGTGAGCGCTACGTGCCAGGCAGCCGCATTAAAGTATTTATCAAGGATATCGAGCGCGACAATCGTGGCCCGCAGCTCATTCTTAGTCGCGGCAACGAAGCCTTCATTGAGTATCTCTTCCGCCAGGAGGTGCCAGAGCTCGAGACAGGGGCAGTTGAGATTAAGGGGATCGCCCGCGAGGCAGGTCGCCGCACTAAGCTGGCTGTTCTGAGCACCGTGCCAGGGATCGACCCTGTTGGTACCTTTGTTGGTGGGCATGGCACACGGGTCAATGCCGTTGTTAATGAGATTGGTGACCAAGAAAAGATCGATATCATTATGTACGACGAAAACACCGATACGTACATTCGCAACGCCCTCAGCCCTGCCGAGGTAGTGCGAGTTGAGATCGACCGCGAGCACAAGCACGCCAAGGTATATGTGACGGAAGACCAGCAATCGATCGCGATTGGCCGCAGCGGGCAAAATGTTCGCCTGGCGAGCCGCCTTACCGGCTTTGAGCTTGATATCGAGACAGCAGCAAGCCAACCGGCTGAGCGCAAGCCACGCAAGAATATCGAGGATGATCTCTTTAGCGCCATTGAAAACCAAGCGTAAAATTGCAAAGCGCTGCGACACGCCAACCCTGCTCATAATAGAGTAGGGTTTTGTGTATTATTAGCACTCCACCTTGACGAGTGCTAATAAGCAGCGTATACTGAGTAGGGTGGCTTTTTGGCCACAGATTTTGGAGGACGACATGGAAGATGATTTTGCAGATTTTATTAGCCATTTGAGTGATGATGCTCGCCTGAGCGTCCAGTATGCTGATGCAATTGCCCGTGGGTATGGCAACCCCTATATCGGTACCGAGCACTTACTGCTTGGTATTCTGAGCCAAAGTGCCAGCCTCGGTACCAAGGTACTCGCCGATGCTGGTATTACGCTGCGCCGGGCGGAGGATTCACTTCACCTGCAGCCGCTCAAGAATATTACGGTACGGACTGGTGGGGCAACTGGCCTGTCTGAGACGGCTCTATTGACACTTCGGATGGGGTGGGAAATCGCGAAGGAATATGAGCATGATGAGCTCGGTACAGAGCATATTCTTTATAGCTTGCTCAAGCAAAATAACGCCCGCGCAACTGTATTGCTACGCGAAATGGGGGTAGATACCGAGGCGATCGTCCGCAACCTCGAAGCCCACTTTGATGATATGCGCGAAGAGAGCCATGGTGGCACGAGCACCCGCACCGACACGAAGCGGCGGCCAATGCCGCGCGGTGGCAGTGCCCTCAGCAAATACAGCATTGACCTAACCGCCAAGGCAGCCGATGGTGAACTTGATACTGTGGTAGGGCGAGCACGCGAGACTGAGCGCCTCGTGACAATCCTCAGCCGTCGCACCAAGAATAACCCTGTTTTGCTGGGTGAGCCAGGGGTAGGTAAGACGGCTATCGTTGAAGGCCTCGCGCAGCGGATTGTCCGCGAGGATGTGCCAGATAATTTGCTCGACAAGCGAGTGGTTATGCTCGATATGACGGCAATTGTGGCTGGTACTAAGTACCGTGGGCAGTTCGAGGAGCGGCTGACGGCACTGATCCGCGAGATTACCAAGCAGGGCAATATCATTGCCTTCATCGATGAATTACACATGCTTGTAGGAGCTGGCTCAGCAGAGGGCGGAGCAATGGACGCAGCTAATATCCTCAAGCCGGCGCTAGCCCGAGGTGAGTTGCACCTCATCGGTGCGACGACGCTGGAGGAATATCGCAAGCATATCGAGAAAGACAGCGCACTGGAGCGTCGCTTCCAGACAGTGCTCGTTAAGGAGCCAAGCGTGAAGGATACGGTAGCAATCCTTAAGGGGCTTCGCAGCTACTATGAGAAACATCACGGGGTGAAGATCAGCGATGAGGTGATCGAGTCAGTGGTATATATGAGTGACCGCTATGTAGCTGATCGCTTTATGCCTGATAAGGCGATTGATGTGATTGATGAAGCAGCAGCGCTAGTACGCGTTAAGAAGGGACATAAGCCAAGCAAGCAGCGTGAGTATGTCCGCGAGCTCAAGGCGCTCAACGAGAAGATGGAAGACGCCGTGGCAGCAGAAGACTACGAGCGTGCTGCTCTCTATAAGCAGCGCATTAGCCAATTGACTGACCAACTCGAGCAGGCCCGCCGCGAGCAAGGTCGCAAAACTCCACTAGTACTCACCGAGGATCATATTGCTCATGCTATTGCTGTGATGACACACATCCCGGTCGAGAAAGTCCGCACAAGTGAGGCGAAGCTCCTGCGTAATCTCGAGAAACACCTTGGGAAATATCTGATTGGCCAGGAAGAAGCAGTTAGCAAAGTGGCTCGGGCTATTCGGCGCAGTCGTAGTGGGGTGGCGAGCAGCCAGCGGCCGATCGGTAGCTTTGTCTTTATGGGGCCAACCGGTGTCGGCAAGACCGAGCTGGCGCGCGTGCTTGCTCGTGAGGTGTTTGGCTCGGATGATGCACTGATTAAGATCGATATGAGTGAGTTTGGCGAGAAGCATACCGCGAGCCGACTTGTTGGTGCGCCTGCTGGCTATGTAGGCTACGACGATGGCGGCAAATTGACAGATAAGGTGCGGCGTCAACCCTATAGTGTGGTGTTGTTTGATGAAATCGAAAAGGCTCACCCCGATATCTTCCAGATGTTGCTGCAGCTCCTTGAAGATGGCACACTGACTGACTCGACCGGCCGTGTTGTGAGCTTCCGTAACACGATCATCATTCTTACCAGCAATCTCGGTGCAGATAAAATGCAGCACAATCGCAGCCTCGGCTTCCAGGCCAAACTAGCCGACGAGGACGATACAGCACAGCAGCAGCGACGCAATGAGTCATATACTCGTGAGGCACTGGAGCGATTCATGCGGCCGGAGCTAATCAATCGGTTTGATGCAATCATTACCTTCCGCCCACTTACTAAGCCAGAGGTTGGGAAGATATTTGACTTGCAGATTGCCGAGCTTAATCGGCGTTTGGCTCGTCAGAGCCTCGCCGTTAAGGTGTTGCCAGCGGCAAAGCGACGGTTGATCGCTCAGGGCTACAGTCGCACCTTTGGGGCGCGGCCGTTGCGGCGCACGATTGAGGACGAGCTGGAACATCGCCTTGCAGAGGGAATTCTGGCTCGTCACTACGCCAAAGGGTCGGTCTTGACAGTTGGAGTACGAAAAGGGGAGCTGACGATTGACGCACGTAGCGAAAAGGCCTAAGCGCCTCCTCTCAACACTGGTCGGTCTGGTGATGATCGGTGGTATGGCCTGGGCTGGGCTGACCTATGGCCCGGAACTATACGATGCTGCAGTGGCGAGCCGGTACCAGCCCGATAGTGCAATGCAAGCGGTGATTGATCAGCTTGAGCTGACCGATAAAGGTCGGCAGCTGCTCTATGCGAGTCAGCCACAATTGCAGGACAAGGCTGAGTTTAACAAAAGCTGCAAATCGACTGAGCGCACAGCAGCTATCCTTGGTTGCTACCACCTGCGCCGGATTTACGTCTACAATGTACAGAATCAAGAACTGACTAACGCCGAACCCGTCACGACAGCACACGAGTTATTACATGCCGCATATGAGCGGCTTAGCTCAAGCGAACGACAGCGGATCGACAAGCTTATCGAAGCAGAGTACGCCAAGATCAAGACCAATCCGGTCATTGCCTCAATGGTGAAGTATTATGATCAGGCCGAGCCAGGCGAGCGTAATAATGAGCTTCATTCTATTATTGGCACGCAGATTGGTACAATCAACAGCGAGCTAGAGCAGCACTATAGTCGGTATTTTCGTAACCGTGCGGCGATCGTCGCACGCAGTGATGCTTACCAAGCTGTCTTTGACAAGGTCGACCAAGAAGCTAAAGCGCTCAGCAAGGCAATCAACCAAGAAGCTACCCAGCTCCCCACCGACCAAGCACAGTACAAAGAGATGGCTGAGCAGCTTTCGGCTGATATTAAGGTATTTAATGCGAGAGCCCAAAATGGTGGCTTCCGCGATGATGCATCATTCCAGGCAGCACGTAAGAAGCTCTTGGCACGTCAACGATCGCTTGAGGCACAGCGGCTAGCGATTAATCAGCGCGTTGAGATATATAATGCGAAGATCACTCGGCTCAATGCCTTGTCGGTACGCGCTAATGAGCTGAACCAAAGCATTAATGGCATTGAGCAACCTAAGGAGCAAGTGTAATGGCACGAGCTCGCACGGTGTTTGTTTGCCAGCAGTGTGGTGCGCGCTCACCAAAATGGACCGGTAAGTGTGAACAATGCGGCCAGTGGAATAGCCTCGTTGAGGAAGCGCCAGCTCCAATGGGTAAATCGGCCGTGGCACGGAGCGCTGGCCAAGGTACGTTGCTACAGCCGCGGCCAATCACTGCTGCAAGCCAGGATGAGCCAGCAGCTCGGCTTGCAACGGGCATTGCCGATCTTGATGCAGTGCTGGGTGGTGGTATTTTGCCGGGTGGTGTGCTGCTTCTGGCGGGGCAACCGGGTATGGGCAAGAGCACTCTCTTGCTCCAGGTCGCGCATGCGGTTGCTCGGCAGCAAGCAGTGCTCTATATCAGTGGTGAGGAGTCGGCTGGGCAGGTGGCGCTGCGGGCGACGCGACTGGGTGCCGACCAGCACGAGGCATTGTCGTTTGCAGCGAGCACAAGTGCTGATGATATTGCGGCTACCATCCGTACCGGCCAATACCAGCTGGTAATTGTCGATTCGATTCAGACGCTGAGTCTGGCTGAGATCACTAGTGCACCAGGCACCGTAAGCCAGATTACTAACGCCAGCAACGTTATCATTCAAGCGGCCAAGCAATCAGGGACGGCGGTAGTGCTGGTGGGCCATGTGACGAAGGAAGGGTCGATCGCGGGGCCCAAGGTACTTGAGCATCTCGTGGATGTGGTGCTGCAGTTTGAGGGCGATCGCTACGGCGGCTTTAAAGTGGTGCGGGCCATCAAGAACCGCTATGGTAGCACGAATGAGGCAGCGATTTTTGCTATGGGTGAGCACGGCCTGACAGTGGTAGAGAACCCCTCAGCTGCGCTGCTTGCCGAACGCCAAAATGCCGATGGATCGGTGGTACTGGCTACACTTGAGGGCAACCGCCCCATCCTTGTCGAGATCCAAGCACTTGTCAATCCAACCCATTTCGGGTATCCTAAGAGGACAGCCAGCGGATTTGATCTCAACCGACTCAACCTTTTGATCGCTGTCCTCGAGCGGCGCACCAAATTGCAATTATCCGATAAAGATATCTACATCAACGTTGTCGGTGGACTCAAACTGGCTGATCGGGCGGCCGACTTAGCCGTCGTCATGGCAATTGCCAGTGCTGCTGCTGGTCGACGCCTTGATGATGGCGTAGTAGTGTTTGGCGAGGTGGGCCTTGGCGGTGAAGTGCGCAGTACCCAAGCGGCCGAGCGGCGCATTGCTGAGGCGCAAAAACTCGGCTTCACCAAAGCGATTGCCCCGCATTCTGGCCTTAAGACGCCCTTCATCCATGATGTGCGCGATATCCGCAGTGCACTCATTACTTACCTAAAAACATAACAAAAGGAACAACATGCAATTATCTACTCTTGTGTTGCTTATCATCACACTGATTATTCTTGGCGAAGTCAGTTATCTCCTGGCTCGGCTGCCGCGTAACACACTCAAGACGAAAGGGCGAGCGCTGTTAGTCGATACGTCGGTGCTAATGGATGGTCGCATTACGGCCGTTGCCAAGACAGGATTTATTGGTGACACGCTGGTGATCCCCCGTAGTGTGGTGGGTGAGCTGCAATTTCTGGCAGATCATGCAGACAGCGACAAGCGAGCTCGCGCTCGTTATGGCCTTGACGTCGTGACGGAATTGCAGGCGATGGACGAAGTTGAGGTAGAACTCTTGCAGGATGGCAGCAAAGCACGCGAGGGAGTTGATGAGCGATTGCTAAGCCTAGCTAAGCAGCATGGCGCATGGCTGCTCACAATCGATTATAATCTCAATAAAGTCGCCGCCGTGGAAGGGATTGGCGTACTCAACATGAATGAGCTGGCGCAAAGTATCCGGATGGCACATTTACCTGGTGAGCACCTGACGCTGGCACTTCTTCAGAAGGGGCAGGATGCTCATCAGGCGGTTGGGCACTTGCCAGATGGCACGATGGTGGTCGTGGAGCAAGCCAGCAGCCAGCTGGGCCGCACCTGTGAAGTAGAGATTATTCGAAACCTTCAGACCGCTGCAGGTAAGATGATCTTTGCCAAGCTCGTCAAAAAGCCAGTAGTTCAGCCAGCCAAAGCGCGCTCAGCTGAAGCATCATCAGGAAAAGCAGTAGCGCAAGAAGAGTCGGCTACTCAACCATCTACTCAACCCAAATCAGCAAAGACTTCGCGCTCTCGCCAACCAGCGCGGGCCCGCACTACCACAGCTCCAGCAGAAAAAACAGATAAGAAACATGACCAGCCAGCCTCAAGTCAGCCTCAGCGAACGGCGCGTGTGGCTCATGAGAAAACAAAGCCAGCAGAGCAACCACAACCAAAGCAGCTAGCCAAGCGTACCTCTCGCGCGCGAGCCGCTACAACTCCGAAGTCTCCGCAGGCTGCTTCATCCCTTCAATCTAGGCATACCAAGCAATCAACAACGAGCCGCACCTCACAAGCGACCACGCAAGCTACCTCCAAGAAACGAACCGCTCGCTCGTCATCACGTCGCCGTGTTGACCACGAAGCGGCGCTGCTTGATTTGGTAAAAAAGCAGACGGATTAGCGTCGTTGCGAAGCTAGCAGATAGTAAAGAGATATTGTTTAATTTTTGATACGTGATTCTCAGAGTGTTATACTGATGGTAGTAATGCCATGAAAGGGGAAGCAATTATGCATACCTATCGAGACTTTCTCACCACCACTCTCACTGCTGCCGCGGAGATTGCAGCTGCGAACTTTGGCAACCTCTCTCACTCGGTCAAGGCGGGAGATCGCAATCAAGTCCTGACAGAGACTGACCTAGAGATCGGTCATTTCCTGACAGATGCAATCCGCACAGTATACCCTGATCATAATATTATCGATGAGGAGCTGGGCTGTGTCGATAACAGGTCGCGCTACACCTGGGTGGTTGACCCGATCGATGGGACGAGCAACTTTGCGGTGGGACTACCACAGTATGGCATTATGCTGGGGCTGCTCGATCACGACACACCAGTGGCTGGTGGAATAGCCCTGCCTGCTTTTGGCGAGCTCTACGTTGCGACTAAGGGTGCGGGTGCCTGGTGTAATGGCCAGAAGATCCATGTCTCGCGCGAATCCGACCTTGCCAATAGTCTTGTCGCGTATGGTATTGACGGCCACCCTGAGGATCCAGCCCGAACGAAGCGCGAGGCTGAGCTACTTGGCACCATCATCCTCTCGATCCGTAATCTTCGCTCGTCTAATAGTGTCGTCGACCAAGCAATGGTTGCGAAGGGTGCCTATGGTGCCTGCGCCAACCAAACAAGCAAGATCTGGGACAACGTCGCTCAGCAGATCATCATTGAGGAAGCAGGCGGCGTCTATACCGATATTGCTGGTAACCCCATGGATTACTACGACGCCCTGAACCGCTCTCACGAGAACTTCACCTGGCTGGCGGGAGCGCCGGAGTTGCATCGGCAGTTGGTGAGGGTGGTGAAGCCTTTATTGACTGCCGCATAGCCCTCACTTTCTTATGTGACTGTAAATCCTAATTTGGCTATATCTCAAATAGGCTAGAGTTATTATCTGGACCACAATATTAGACACGTCATACTCTCATCTTAGACCTTAAACCGCTGTATTCTCATTGCAAAATAAGTCTTATGTCATAAGTGGCTACATACTACTCGAACAAAGGCAGTGCAATTCTGAGCATAGCAACAAATCCTCCATTATGAAAAATCCTGCAGCTGTAGGTGCAGGGTATTATAACTATTCTCTGTTAAAGATGCACTAGCTCGTCCGTTGGCCGTGAGCGGTGTTTTTGTCACTGTAGTATACGCTGTCTGTCAATGTGGCAGTCACGGTGAAGTTTTTACCAGCAGAGGAGGGGATAGAGACGTTGGTATCGCCATCACTATTAACCTGGCGCGTACCAACGAGCTGGTCACCTACCTTCACCTCTAACTGTTGGAGTGGGTGACTACCCTGCCGGTAGTATACCGTCGCCGATTGCCCACTCGAGCTTACGGCGACGGAAACACTTGGCTTGGAGTCGGTACAGCGATGAGTATCGTCGTTACTGGCTGCATCATAGCCATCTTGAGCCGAAACAGTCTCTTTGCCTGACGAGTCTTTTGACCGAGTAACAGGGATATCCACACGAGCTGACTCTGGTGTACAGTTTGTGGCCTTTTTCTTAGACACTCGGTCGAATGACATTGTATTGCTGCTGCGGTTAGAGTTTTTGTTGTAATACGATGGATAGATCTCGTTGTTGATCCGCTGGATACCGCTTGGTGCAGAAAACCAGTCGCTGTACGATGCTTTGTGTTGGCTAACGTAATATTGCGTCGCATCGGCCATGGTGTAGTCGAGTAGCATAGCGGGGATGAGCGAGTTACCGTTGCGGAGCGGTGACGTATCAGAGTTGCCCAGCCAAACAGCCATCGACAGCGCTGGGGTGTAGCCGACTGTCCAAATATCCTTCGCTACTACTTTGCCATTGATCTCGGAGTTTGATGTACCAGTCTTGACGGCGGTTTTCGCCTTGAGGCGATTCATTTGTGGCATGTAGTCTTGCCCACCACCAAGGTTTGCCCGTGCACTCGAGTCGCCAAGGATATCGTTGACGATATAGGCAGCTTGCTGGTCGATCACCTGCTTGGTAGAGGCTGTGTACTGCTTAAGGACTTGGCCAGTACTATTGGTTACTTTGAGAACGGTTGATTGCGGAGTGTAGGTACCCATCCGCGCCAAAGATGCAATGGCATTGACGTGATCGACAAGGCGCGTACCACAGCTGCCGATGGCGCTCGATAGGCCAGCTTGGGCATCTGCGCCCTGGGTGCAGTAAGCACTGTCGCCCATCTCGCGAATGGTCTGCCAGGTACTGCCGCGCCTATTGCGCTCGTTCTCTTGCATAGCTTTGATGGCGGGGATGTTGCGTGAGCGAGC
This sequence comes from uncultured Candidatus Saccharibacteria bacterium, assembly GCA_937898545.1. Taxonomy (GTDB): domain Bacteria; phylum Patescibacteriota; class Saccharimonadia; order Saccharimonadales; family Saccharimonadaceae; genus Saccharimonas. Next base: position 226,120 of record CALEJV010000003.1, read on the forward strand.
GAGAGCTTGGCGGAGGTTAATGTTGTTTTGGAACTTACCATCGGCGTTTTGTGGCGTCCAGCTACCAAAGCTGATCTTTGAGTCGGACAGGACAGAACCACTCCCGTAGTTGGTCTTGCCATTGCCCTTGTTTTGGAAGAGCTGAGCGTAGACCAGTGGCTTGATAGATGAACCAGGTTGGATAAAGGCGGTGGCGGCATTGTCTTGCCCATAACCAGCATGGTTAAAGCCACGGCTCCCGACCAGTGCGATTATCTGACCAGATTTATTATCTTCGATAGCGGCTGCGCCATTGGTAAAGCCAGCATAGGTTGCGCAGTTGGTATTACCACAGTTGGAGTTCGTGAGTTTGCCATTAAACATACTCTCCATTCGGCCCTCAAGCTTACCTTGAAGTGTTGAGTCAAGCGTGGTCGTAACGGTGAGGCCGCCTTTGCCGACTGTTGACTTACCCAGCTCTTTTTCGAGCTGGTCGCGCACCATTAGCACAAAGTGAGGTGCTTTGATATCGGCCAATTGGTCGGCCATTGGTTTGATCGTATCAAGAACAGCTACCTTCTTAGCTTCTGCTGCTTGTGCTTTAGTGATGTAATTCATCTCTACCATACTATCAAGCACCTTGTGTTGGCGAGCGATGAGAGCGGTATTGCCAGCGGTGTTGTATGGGTTGTAGAGCCCAGGACTGTTAGGAATGCCGGCAAGCAGTGCAGATTCGGCTAATGTTAGGTCTTTAGCTGGTTTTTGGAAGTAAGTGCGCGCAGCCGATTCAACACCATTGCGGCGGCCACCGTATGATGCTTCGTTGAGATAGAGATTCAGGATTTGATCTTTGTTGTACATACGCTCGACCTCAATCGAGAGGATCACCTCCTTGATTTTGCGTGGTATACCATCGAGGCCGCGTTTTTCGATTTCGCTCTTCTCGAAGAAGGCTTGCTTGACGAGCTGTTGGGTGAGCGTCGAGCCACCCTGTACGGCATTACCCTGTGAGTTGCTCAGAAATGCGCGAGAAATACCAGCCAGGCTAATACCGTGGTGGTTATAAAAATCACGGTCTTCCACGGCGATCGTTGCCTTCTTGACGTAGTCGCTAATCTGGTTGCCATCGACCACGAGCTTGTAGTCGCCACTACCTTTATCCTCCCAGAGGAGCTGGCCACTACGGTCGAGATATTTGGTAACAGTGGTCTGGACGCGTTTGTCTATCTCGCCTGGGCGAATTGCGTCGAGGTCTTTGCGATAGTAAGTGAAGAGCCCAGCGATAATAAGGGCGAGCACGAGAAAAAACCCACCAACTACCTTGAGAATGGCATAAGCCCCACGCTTGCTAAATAAAAATTGTGCCACTCGGCGTGGATGCATCCGATAGAGTAGCCGCTTGAGGGGCTGCTTAGGCAGGCTTGCCAAGTACTCCGCTCTGCGGCGGGCTTCGGCGTCTTTTTTGGTGCGGCGCTTGGCTGCAAGATTGGAGTAGACGCTAACTCGATGTGATAAATTATTTTTGACCACGATCTCTTATTCCTCTAACACGCAATATTCTTCTGCATTATAGCATTATGTGGGTGGGTAGGGCTAGTCTTTTCCTACGGCGCAGCCCCGCTACTTCACGCTATTTCGTGCTAAAATAAATAGCAATACACGAGCATAAGAAAGAGCAAGAGTGGAGGACACATGACCTTAGCAGAAGAATTAACCTGGCGCGGATTCATTAACCAAACGACGTTTGCCAATGTTAATGACATCAATGAACCACGCACTTTCTACATCGGCGTTGACCCGAGTGCACCGAGCATGACGATTGGCAACTTGGCCGTCATGATGCTGTGCCGGCACTTCATCGACCATGGACACACACCACTGCTGCTTGTGGGAGGCGCAACCGGCATGATTGGCGACCCAGACGGTAAAAAGCAAGAGCGTGACCTGCGCAATGCCGAGACGGTGGCGCGCAGCGTTAAGGGGTTGACGGCGCAATTTCGGCAGATATTTCGTGGCCAGGATTTTGCGGTAGTCAACAATGCCGATTGGTTTGCTCACGTTAATTATATCGATTTTTTGCACCAGATCGGTAAGCACGTGAGTATGACGCAGCTACTCGACCGCGATTTTGTGCAGCAACGGATCGGCGAAGGCGGGACAGGCATTAGCTATGGTGAATTTAGTTATGCATTGATTCAAGGTTATGACTTCTTGCATCTGTACCGCGAGAAGGGTGCGACGCTGCAATTGGCTGGTGCTGACCAATGGGGTAATAGCGTGACAGGCGTGTCGCTCATTCGCAAGCTCGAGGGTGGCGAAGCTCATGTCTTGACGGCGCCGCTGGTGATTAATAAGCAGACAGGAGTGAAATTTGGCAAGTCGGAAGGTGGTGCAGTTTGGCTTGACCCAGCACTGACAAGCCCATACAAATTCTACCAATTTTGGCTCAACTGCGATGACGAGACGAGCGAAGACTTGATCAAGATCTACACGTTGCTTGATCAAGCAACTATCGAAAGATTGATTGACACCCACCACACTAACCCCGGTGCGCGCACTCTGCAAAAGACGCTGGCGCGAGAAGTAACCGATATCGTCCACGGGCACGAACGTCGCGAGAGTGTGGAGCGAGTAACCAGTGTGCTCTTTGGTGACAATGACCTATCGACACTGCGCGAGGAAGATCTTGATGCGCTGGCTGACGAGATCCCGACTGTCTCGCCGCAGTCAGTGGTAGCAGCCCTAGTGGAGGCTGGTGTTTGCGCCAGCAATGGCGAAGCACGCCGCCTCATCAAAAACAATGCCATTAGCCTTGACGGTGCAAAAATCACCAGTGATCAACCAGCGACGAGTCCAAGCTTGATCAAAAAAGGCAAGAATAGCTTTGTGCTTGTGCGATAGACGGGTGTTCTCGATGGCTATGCTCGGCAGAATGGTAGCAACCGATCATTCGATTATGTATTTGTCATATTTTATGGTATGATAATGGCACATTAATTAGCTACAAGAGGAGAATTTGTCATGAAAAAATTGATTGCATTTGATCTAGACGATACGTTGGCAGTAACGAAGTCACCTGTGAGCGACCGGATGGCGGCTCTGCTGGGGCGCTTACTGGAGAAATATGATGTATGTGTCATCACTGGTGGAGACTTCAAGCAGATCCAAAAACAGGTGACCAGCCGCCTTGATGTATCGCCCGAGCTGCTGGGCAAGTTTCACGCTATGCCGACGTGTGGTACACGCTATTATCGTTTCGACCCACAGGCGAGTGAGTGGCAGCTGCAGTATGCCGAGGACTTGACGGATGAGCAAAAAGCGCAAATCGTGAGTGTGCTTGAGTCGACTGCACGAGAGATGGGGATCTGGTGCGAACACCCAGCGGGTGAGATTATCGAGGATCGCCAGAGCCAGATCACTATATCTGCCTTGGGTCAGCAGGCCACTCCTGAGGAAAAATACGCCTGGGCAGAGAAGTACAAGGATGTTCGGCCAGTCTACCGCGATAAGGTAGCGGCGCAGCTGCCTGGTCTCGAAGTGCGGATTGGCGGCACTACCAGCACCGACATTACCCGTCCTGGCATCGACAAAGCCTATGGAATGAAGAAGCTGCTTGAAGCTAATGGGCTAGAAAAAAGCGAAGTCCTCTTCTTTGGTGATAAGATCGAAGAAGGAGGCAACGACTACCCAGTCCGCGCGATGGGCATCGACAGCATTGCCGTCAATGGCTGGGAAACAACCGCCTATGCTCTAGATGGGGTTTTGGGCGTAACGGAGTAAAAGTCTTGGCTCTCACGCGCCGACCGATACGGTAAGGGCTTGCCACCCATAAAATACTCACCTGCAAATGGTGAGTATTTTATAGCAATGAGCACTCAATAAGCTTGCACTACCTATTTGCTAAGCTTCTTATAACAAAACCGCGCAAGCTCTGGTGCAATGGTGTCGTATGTCTTGCCAGCGAGCAGACCTCCAGCTTCGGAGAGTTCTACAACTCGTTTAGCTCATACACAAAATCGCCAGTATTCATAGAAAAGCAAAATACTTCATAGCTAGATGGCTTTTGTGAAGAACGTGAGGTAAGGTCGTAAAAAAGTTGCTCAAACGTGGTGGGTAATGCTCTAGGTGGCGTCCATCGACGCATTGCGCATTTACTCTGGGCAGTAGTGGCAGCGACAGCGATGCGACGCACCCGATCCGGCAACTTTTCATTTAGTGCCGGAATGCTGGTGTGTAAATTATCGAATAAACTCCAGTTGTTATCGCAATTATTGTGGCATATAGCGAAGGGCTGCTTTGTGGTGATAAGCTGATGAACTTGCTTAGATAAGTGTCCAACTACTATGCCGTATCGCCCGTCTTTTGCGGGTACTTCGCCGGAGGTTCCGTCCACTGTTGCATTTGAGACAACATGAGATGCAATACGTTGCGAGAAAAGGTCGCTTGCTGTAGTTGGCTGTGTTTGCAACGAGCGATGCAACCATACAAAAGTAACTATGAAAACCAGTAGTAACACCGTAATGATAATGCCAATAACGAAATGCTTAGACTTGGTGGTGTGTGAACTAGCTTCCATATATCTTAATACAAGTATACCACCTTGTCGCAATGATGGGTATGATACTACAATAGCTGTGGTATTTTCCCTTGTGATAGCTGTACGAGGGGTTTATCTCGGTTGCCTACATTCAGTGTAATCCACTAAAATACTCGCCACGATGGGCGAGCGTTCTTTGTTATCCAAAACCGTATCCCGGCCTATTTCGATTGGAGGTGGTTTAGATAAGAGTTTGTTTGGTGCGGATGAAAGGACTTGAACCTTCACGCCACGAGGGCACATGCTCCTAAGGCATGCGTGTCTACCAATTCCACCACATCCGCATAGCAAGGTTATTATACCAAATGAGCTGGTGTATCTGCAACCTTAGCTGCGTCCATCAGCTCGGCGGAAAAAGGTGAGGTGTGCGTTTCCATAACTACGATTGTCCACCACAACAATGTCGTTTGCTAATTTTGGCCCCTCACCTATTCCTGTATGTGATAATACCATAAATCCGCCTGGTTTGAGAAGGGCAAAAAGCCGGCTAACTGCTGCAAGCTGGAGATCGTGGTAGGGCGGGTCGGCAAAGATGATATCGAAGGCTTCGCCACGGTAGGTGCCAAGCCATGGGTCGACACCAGCTTTGACTGCAGTAGCAGATGAATCAGCACCGAGCGCTGCGATATTTTTGCAGAGGATGGTAAAGGCGAGGCGATCACGCTCGACAAACACTGCCTGGCGAGCTCCACGGCTCAACGCCTCTAGACCAACGGCACCAGTGCCAGCAAAGACATCGAGAACGCGGGCATCCTGCACTGCATCGCCAAGCGAATTAAACAGCGCATTGCGCACTCGCTCGCCCATGGGATGGGTACGGCGATTATCTGGTGCATCGAGCCAACGCCCGCCATAGCGTCCAGCAATTACTCGGACTTTCATAATGGATAAGCCTCGCATAGTGCACTGTACCACGCGAAGGTAACAGTGCGAATAATCTCTGGGATAAGCTCATTGCGCGTCTGCAAGGCTAAGCCCGCCGTCCAGCCATTACGCCAAAAAGTGTGATACATATCAAGTGCATACACCCGCTGCACTGCTCGCAAAAAGACCGCCTCCAGGCCAAGCTGCTCTGCCTCGGCTACCCACTCGGGCGATGGGCAGGTGTCTGCAAAACGGGCAGTGCGCATCGAGGCGGCCACACCAAGCTCAAAGAGAATATGCGTTGCAAAGACGCCTTTCGCTCCCCAGTATTCCCAGTTTTTGTTGATGGTATCGAGCCCCGTCGTCCCGTGAATGAAGTTCTTATCTAAGACGGTAAGGCGCTCCTCTTTGGGGCGACCCCAGAGTTCCTCGATTTTATCACTCAGCGGATAGTGATGAGCCGGCGTGAGGCCATCGACGATAGCGTGCGACATCCACGCTGCCTCAAAGGCGGCACGCACTGTGTTGTTTTGGCGTAGTGCTTGAACAAGATTGTAATGATGATCGAGAATCATAACGACGAGGTCGCGGTCGTCTGGCTTGGTAGGGTCGATGTAGTGCCAGGGTTCATCGACACTGGGGCTTTTGCGTTTGATACCGTCGGGACCATTATTGCCTTCGAAATGGAGAATGTCGCGCGAGCTCGGGAAGTGGAGAATGGCGACATGGTGGCTGCACATCTGGCCAAGGTCGCGCCGTGCGAGCTGGTCGATTCGCTGATGAACACCAACCAAGTGCCCCGACTGGTCTCGAAAGGTTGTTCCACTGTACATATCTCATATAGTATAGCAGATTTTGGCGTGGCTGAATCGTTACTATGGATGTGTTTTGTTGAGATTATCCACGTTTCGTTATTTTGATGGTATTCCATGCTACTCAGTGGAGTGTAGCGAGCTGATACTATGCGAGCAGGAGTGGCCTGATTGATTTTGCTTGTCTACCCGCTCTTGCGTTTCTTCTCCGAAAATACTACGTATACCTAGTATTCCTCATACTATATAGATTTGATGACTTTATGTAACAAACAGTAGCTGCATTTCATTAGATGAAATGATGAAAATTACTATAAGGAGAAGGTTTGGAATGTGGGCGAAATACTCTAAAATGACATTCTCAACCCTAAATGGGCGAGAATGGAGAGAATGAAAAAAGGTAGAATTAAAAATAGGTAAGATTACCTCAGCTTAATTAAGTGTCGTGAGTCGTTGATTGCGTTGCACGGCTGCCTGGAGCTCTGGGTAGTGTTCGAGTGAATCACCACTGGTGATAAAGGTTTGGGCTGCTTTTTGGGCTCGGGCGATTGCCTTGCTGTCGGCCAGGCTCGCAATGCGCAGATTGAGCGCGCCGTGCTGGGCTTTGCCGTAAATTTCGCCTGGGCCACGGAGCTGCATATCGACTTCTGCCAAGTGGAAGCCGTCGCTAGAAGCCTCCACCTCGCGCAGACGCTGGCTCGGCCTACTATGGTTATTAAGCAAAAGATAGCAGTAGCTCTGGCGTGTGCCACGTCCCACTCGGCCACGCAGCTGGTGGAGCTGGGCAAGACCAAATCGCTCAGCATCCTCGATCATCATTACTGTCGCATTTGGCACATCAACACCAACTTCTACTACTGTGGTACTCACGAGAATATCATACGCATGCTGGTGAAATTCTTGCATCACCCGTTCTTTGTCAGCAGGCTTCATCTTGCCGTGAAGCAAGCCAATTCGCCATCGGCCTAAGGTGCTGCTCTTGAGGTGGCGCACGGTTGCTTCAACACTGCGCGCGTCATTGTCGGGGTTGTCATCGATGAGGCTGCAGACGACATAGGCTTGGCTGCCGGCCTCGAGCTCCTTCGTGACGCGTTGGTATAGGGCTGGGCGCGAGGCGGGAGAAATAATTTTGGTGATGATCGGCTGGCGACCTGCCGGGCGCTGGCTAATAATGCTAATATCAAGCTCGCCATAGACGGTCAGGGCAAGGCTGCGGGGGATCGGTGTTGCTGTCATAGCAAGTAGGTGTGGCATATGGCCGGATTTATCAAGTAGCTTCTGGCGCTGCGTCACGCCAAAGCGATGCTGCTCGTCGATTATCACAAAGCCAAGCCGTGCAAAATTCACCGAGTCTTGGATGAGTGCGTGCGTTCCTACTACGACATCTATCTCGCCACGTGCAATTCGCTGCATAAGCTCACTACGCGTAGCACCGGTCACGCTGCCAGTCAGCAGCCCAACTTTGATGCCAAAGGGCGTAAGTAATGCATCGAGCGTGGCGGCGTGCTGACGGGCAAGAATCTCTGTTGGTGCCATCAAGGCGGTTTGGTAGCCAGTACTAGCAGCCTGACGAGCGGCCAGGCCAGCGACCACTGTTTTGCCACTACCCACGTCACCTTGGAGGAGGCGATTCATTGGTGTACTACGCTGAAAGTCTTGCAGGATATCCCAGGCTGCTCGGCGTTGATCGTCTGTGAGAGTAAAGGGTAGAGCATTCACAAATGACTTCACGATAGCTTGCTCAAATGGTATGACATAGCCCTGGAGCTGAGCATGCGCCTGGCGATTGAGCTGACTAGCAAGCAGCAAGCTAAAGAGTTCCTCAAAGGCAAAGCGCTGGCGTGCTCTTGCGACATCCTCTGATGTGGTAGGGAAATGCATCGCAAGCAGCGCCTCGCTCCGGCTCATTAAGCCTTCGCGTGCAACAATGTGTGAGGGGAGTGTCTCGGGCAGCATTGTTATCAGTGGCCGTAGCTCAGTGAGTAGTTTGCGCACTAGTTGGCTTTTGAGGCCGTGTACTGCGTGGTAGATGGGCAGCAGGTTGGTGTCATGATGAGCAAGCTCTTTGACACGCTCGGCACTTGGGTTGGTGAGTTGGTAGCGGCCATTCTTATACTCAAATTGTCCCCGAAAGTAACATTCATCCCCGCTCGCAAGCTGCTGCACTCGATACGGTTGGTTAAACCACACGGCGTTGAGCTTGCCCGAGCTATCTGCCAGTACTGCTGTGGTAATGCGGAGACCACGCCGCACCGTGCGCGTGCTGATTGATTCGCAGCGCGCCGTGATCGTCACATTGCCTGGTGTCAGCGTTGCGATTGAACTCGCCGCAGTAAAATCATCGTGCTTGCGTGGCAAAAACATGATGAGATCATTGACGGTCAAGAGCCCAGCCTGAGCCAGTTGCTCAGCTGTTTTTGGCCCAACGCCTTTGATCTGGGAGAGTTGTGTCGATAGATTCACTTTTTTATTGTACCGCACCTGGTGTAAATGCGCTGCCCTGTGCTATAGTATAAGCAGTAAGCTAACGGGGGAAATGTGAGTAAAATTGCAAATTATTTACGCAGTCATATTGCCGGGTCTGTTTCGACTCGGGCCGATTGGCGTGCGTCAGTCAGTGCAGATGCCGGTATTCTAGCTGCAACACCAGAACTTGTGGTAGTGCCACGCGTCGTGAGTGATATTCGCAAGATCACCCGTTTTGCCTGGCAAATGGCTGAGAAGGGCCACACGATACCAGTCGTCACACGCGGCGCTGGCTGTGGTGCGCTGGGTGGTGCCGTGGGGCAGGGGATATTGCTCGATACGGCAGCCCTTGACACAATCTTTGAATATGATAGCAAATCGCAGCGAGTTCGTGTCCAGCCAGGTGCACCAGCGCGCAGTGTAGCGGCAGCGCTGAGCATGCATGGTGCTGGTGTCGGGCCGCTGACTGGCCAGCGAGGTACAGTTGGCGGAGTCATTGCAGCTGGTGCACACGGAACACTGCTAAGCCGAGTGACCGATCCAGCCGAAGCGATTGACCAGATCGAGGTTGTGCTTGCCAATGGCGACGTCATGCAGACAGAGCGTCTCTCGCGGCGTGAGCTCAGCCGGCGCAAGGGTTTGCCTGGGTTTGAAGGGGATATTTATCGTGGTGTCGATGCGATTATTACTGATAATGCAGCGCTGATCGAGCAGATTAACCCCAATGATACGTCTGGTTATAGTGGTATTGCGCGGGTTAAGCAACCGGACGGGACGTTTGACCTTGGGCCGCTCTTTGTGGGGAGCGAGGGAACGCTAGGGATCATTGACGAGCTTATTCTCAAGACAGAATTCTTTAGCTTTCGCAAGACAATGGCAGCTCTGGTATTTCGGAATAGTAGCGAGGCTCAGGCGGCGATTGATGACATTGACGCACTCCAGCCGGCGCAGCTTAGCTATCTCGACGCAGCGATTTTTGAGCAGCTCCACCGCGATGGCAAGAAGTATGCTTTTTATGAGGAAGCTGCCCAGCAGTTTACGCCGCAGGCAGTTTTGCTCGTGACACTCGATGACTTTAACACTCGGACACGTGCTCGCAAACAGGCCAAGCTTGAGCAGCTGCAATCTGTGGGTGAGACGGTCGTCACTATCGCTGAAGATGACAGTGATGAAGATGTAGCGGCAGGGTTTGCTGCGCTCGATCAGTATCGCTGGCCCGATGCCGCGCATATTGGGGCACCGCGCTTGTTTGAGGGGTTCTATGTGCCACCGCAGCGCTTCGAAGAATTTGCTCGGGCGCTCATGCCGCTTGCTCGGGCGTTGCAGTTGCCGCTACCTCTTGCTGGCTACCCTAGCTTGAATCTCTACGGCGTCTATCCGCGCCTCTCGCTCCGCAAGGTGAGTGATAAGCAAAAGATTTTTAAGCTCTACGACGAGCTTACTAAGCTGCTTGCGCTATATGATGGCCATTTGGTGATGAGTGGTGGTGAGGGCCGGCTCAAAACGCGCTTCGTCCGTGCTACGCAAAACCCAGACCTTACAGCTCTCTACCAGCAAATCAAACAGCTTTTCGACCCTCACGGTATTCTTAATCCTGGTACAAAAACCACCCTGCAAGCCCGCACTATTACTGCAATGCTACGCAATGAATATACGGTGGATTGGCGATAAAGCTTTGCAGGGGAAGTGTATTTGCTATTTGTCGCAATTGATTTCTTTGTCGTGCCTCAATAAAATGGAGAAAGAAAGAGGCTAATGAATATGAGTGTTGATCATCGAATGATATCCCGTAACCCCGCCACCAACGAACCAATCTGGTCTGGAAATCTTGCGGATGACGATACAATCGCACAGGCTGTTTCTACCGCAACGCGTGCACAGCACACATGGGAGGCGACACCGCTTGATGCGCGCAAAGACATTATCCGCGCCTTTGCCGATCAAGTGACGACACATAGCGAAGATGCTGCACGCATTATTTCGCAGGATAATGGCAAGCCACTCTGGGAAGCACGCACTGAAGTCAAATCACTTGGTAATAAAGTACAGGCAGTCTTCGACGCCTATGATCAACAGGCTCAGACAGTTACGAAACAAGTCAATGGACGCCAGTCGGTGACGCGTTATCGACCTCATGGTGTTATGGCAGTGCTGGGGCCGTACAACTTCCCAATGAGCATGCCAAATAGCCATGTCATGCCTGCTCTTCTTGCTGGCAATACTGTGATTTTCAAACCAAGCGAGAAAGTGCCATATGCTGGTGAGTACTACGCGCAACTCTGGCAACAGGCTGGACTGCCAGATGGGGTGCTTCGGGTTATTCATGGTGATGGAGACGTAGCGCAAAAGCTCATTGCACACCCTCAGGTAAACGGCGTCCTTTTCATCGGTAGTCGAGCGGCTGGCGTGTCAATCGAAAAACAGCTTGCTGGTGCACCAGACAAGATCTGCGCCCTCGAGATGGGTGGCAATAGCCCACTTGTCATCTGGGACTATGATGATGTACGCCTCGCAGTGCACATTGCGGTGCAGTCTGGCTATATCTCAAGCGGCCAACGCTGCTCATCGGCGCGGCGGCTTATCGTCAATAGCGCGATTGCAGACGAGTTTATTCCTGCACTTCGTCAAGCGGTTGAGAGTATTGTCGTTGGTAATCAGTTTGATACCAATCCAACGCCTTTCATGGGTCCGTTGGTTGACTATGGGGCGGTTCGTCATTTCTTTGATAAGTACCATGCTGCCGTCTCAGCTGGCGCGCATGTTCTCGTTCCGGCTGAACCAATCCTGACGCTTGGTGACAACTTTGTCAGTCCTGGGTTGATCGATGTCACTGGTGTGCCCTTACCAGATGAAGAGATCTTTGGACCACTCCTTCAGGTGTCGACAGTTCAGACCCTGGCCGAAGCAATTACCCAAGCAAACGCAACACAGTTTGGTCTTGCTGCTGGCATCGTTACTTGTGAGCGTGCACAATACGAAACATTCTACCAGCAAACAAAGGCAGGCATCATCAACTGGAACCAGCCACTGACTGGTGCAACGACTGCGGCACCATTTGGTGGAGCGAAGGCTAGTGGCAATTACCGATCGGCTGGATTCCTGTCGGTTGACTACTGCTCATACCCATGCGCGTCAATTGAGGATGCGTCACCAGCGGTGCCAACGACGTTGCCGGCTGGGGTGGTGTATTAAATAACTAAAGTGAGTTGACATAGATAGTAAATGGTGTATGATAATGCCATGAAACAATCCTATCCTCTAGCACAACTGCGAAGTATCCTGCTCTATCTGTCAATCAGCTTACTAACATTGTGCGCGCTTCTCGGGATTCTTGCAGCACTATCACAAGAAGTTGATTGGCGAATCCTATTGACGACATTCTGTGCTGCAATCGCATCATTGATTGCCATGAGCAATATATCACGACTTGCCGATAACCGAATAGTTATAAAAATTCTATCTATCATATCAATTATCTTCAACGCCCAGTGGTTTGTTGGTGCGTTTGCCCTCCAGTGGAACCTCTATCGGATCCTTGGTTTTTGTCGGCCCTCTATCAGCACAAGGAATCGATACAATAGGCATTATAGCGAGGAATATAATTACGATTATAATGACTATACTAGCTATGATTACGAAGGTCGTGCTCAAGCACGAATATGCAGCGACTTCCTCTCAATTGCGACGAAACTTACACTCACAGCGTTAATTATTACACTACTCATTACATTAAGTACAAAGATTTTGTCATACGCCAACAAGAACTCTTTCATCATAGGAATAAAAATGATGACTGTTACTTGCGCCAGTCTTTTAAGTATGGCATGTTTGAGTATGGTATGGTTTAATGTGCGAGATACGTCAAGTACGCTACGTTTTTTGATAGTTTTTGGTATACTCACTGTATTTGGTTTAATAGTAACGCCTATTTTGGTACATCTAGAGAAGGTACAGCGCTACCTCCAACCTGCACAACCAAATACACTAGTACAGAATGAGCAGCAGCTTCGGCACGAGATTGAACGCCAGGTGCGGGCACAAATTGCTGCTGAGCAGCAAGCAGCAAAAGCGGAGGAACAAGCTCAAGTACCTCCCACAGCTTCGAATGAAGATGGTGCAATGCATGATGTGTAGCCTGATTGATGAGTTAACAATGGGTGATTGGTGTTGTAGATTGACGGCAACTCAATAATTCCCTATGATCAGATCATGCAAACAATTCGCCATAAATACCTGACTGTCATTCTCCTATCCCTTGTATTGGCAGTACTGTCGCTTGTCAGCAATATCTACTTTCCTCAAGAAATGGAAGGGCAGTTGCAGCTATACTCTTGTATCCGAAAGATATTTAGTAAGTTATTTAATGCAGGTGTTGTCTGGGCAGCGTTGCCATTCTTGGCAGGGTGGAGATCTCAAAGCTTGGTAAAAGCGGCGATCAGTGGCGCTGCTATTGCAGAACTCACACTACTACTGCATTACGGTATCGGCTATATTATTGGGGTGTATGGCTCCACAGTATTTATGGCAAATTCATTTTGGTTTATTGCTGCTCTTGTACTATGTGCACCACTGGGGATGTGCGGCTGGATTGCAGCTTTGCCAAAAAAGTCATCCCGTATATTCTGGTTCATCCTGCCGATCGGGGCAATTTTTGAGCCCTTTGTGACTCGAAAACTAATACCATACTCGATAGTGCGGCCATGGCCTGAAGTATATTCAGATTACATTAGCGGTGCTGTACTGTTGATTGTTGGTGTTGTTGGTATAATCCTTGTGAGATCAAGGCAGGAAAGTAATGAGCCTTAGAGTACTTATGGCTGTTTTACATTCCCTGATGGAGGATATATACAGCCAGGTGATGGCACTGTTGGATCAACAAAAACGGAGTAGGCGCTCACAACCCTCTTTTTAGGTTGAATAGCTTTCCTAAATTCTCCATAAAATGACGAGAGTTTAAAGACCGCCAGCAGCACAGCGGCGCATCTCGTTCATCCGTAGACTAACGGCGTATCAGTACGATGCTCGGTAACGTCGTCTGGTGGCAGTGCTCCAATACCTGCCACCCCTTGATATAAGCGATGGTTAATTGCTCTGGGTAATGTGCAATCCAATTGTGCAAAGAATGCTGCTTTACGCTCGTCGCTATCATATAGAGTGATAGTTGTGCCATACCCACGACGTTCATCAAGTTCATAAGCCAAAGCTTCGTTTTTGCCTGGGCTGAAATGGCTGATTGTCTGGAGCTCCCCGGTTGAGGGAGTATAATACTGTACAGTATTCTCTAGAAAAGGAATCTTTACTTGCTTTAGATCTGTCGCAACGACAATATATTCATTGAAGGTTATTCAGGGGTTGGTGTAGGCGTAGAGGGCTAGGGTGGCTGTGATAGTTTCTTTGAAGGTGTGCAGGGGGCGCCTGTAGTCGTGGGCCAGGATCTTCCAGGATTTGATGTGCGCGATGGTTCTCTCCACGACATACCGGATTTCATTTAGGGATTTGTTGGCCTGCTTCTGGGCCTTGGTGAGCTCACTGTTGGGAGGTTTCTTGTGGGGGGTGAGAACCCCGGTTCCGATGTAGCCTTTATCGGCGATGCAGCAGGAGGGGTCGATCTCCTCCAAGAGGCCGGAGGTGGTGATGGCCTTGGTGTCGTGGGTGGCCCCCGGTAGCGGGTCTGAGGCCCACCGCAGGCGCCCGGCGGGGCTGACCAGCACTTGCAGGCTCAGGCCGGTGCGCTTGTGCTTGCCCGACCACAGGTCCGTCCGATCCTTCCAGCTCCAGCACGGTAGGAGCGTACCGTCGATAATGTGCACGCCCCCATGGGGGACCTCCTCGACGGTCGCCAGCACAGGCCCCAAGACCCTGGAGATGATCCGGGTGACCACCGAGATCGCCCGCGAGATCGTCGGCTGTGACACCCCCATGATCTCGGCGATCGCCTCCTGGGAGGTGTTGGTGCGCAAATACATCAACGTCGCCCGCACCGCGGCCAGTGGGCCAAGAATTCTTGGCGCCAAGGAGATCTCAGTATCACCCAGCACCATTTCCACCAGGCAGCTCAACTGCGTTCTGTCCAGGCCTGTGATACCCTTACCCATGACGGCTCGTTCCTGAGAGGTTTCATGTAGCAATCTGATTCTCTCAGACCAACGAGCCGTCACCCATTCAACACACCGAACCCCTAAACCCCCATACACGCCCCTGAATAACCTTCACGGTATTCATTCAGAGGGACGGCAATTGGCATGATAGGATTCACTAGGTCTTCAGAGTGGTGATGCTGCACTTTGTCATGCATCCAAGATGTTGTTTTAAGATGGCGGTACGCCGATCGCACTAGTGAGGTCCACTCCTTGAGATATTTTTATAAGTGTTTTAGATCCTCTCAAGAGCAGGCTGCCGCCGAGTCTGGCATTATACCTCCTCAAATGGGCGCCACATCCCGTGTCTAACTATTCAACGGCATCGGTCACTTTTTACCGACTAAGCTATCTGCACCTATAGCTTTCGCAGAAGCCACAAGGCTTGGCCATCGCTCGATCAAGTAGCAGTAATCATAAAGACTGTCGAGGAGTTCTTTATCAATACTTTCACCTCCAAGCATAATATCATTAACCTGATATGAAATAATACCTTTCAATCTATCATTCGGCGCCTCTTCGTATGCATCCTTGAGAACCGATAGTGCACCCATCCTAACCTCTTTTAGACGATACTCACATTGCGCGATAGCTTCCTTAAATGAAGACACATAGGCCTCCGTATTAAGTGTTCCGTCTCGATAAAACCTATCGCGCGAAGCGTTTCGCACGGTATTTCCATGACTTCGCTATATGTGACCCATTTGAATATACTGAATATCTCTACGACGATAGGTAGCCCTTCCGGCAACAGACAAGGGGCGTTTTGGGTCATGTACGTGGCGTAGTTTCACCGAATGGTAGAGCACGGGAATCTGTAGTGAGCGCGCTAGGTCAAGAACCATATAGTCGCAGCCGATGGCCGGCCCTGGAACCTCAGGTAATTGAAAGCATAGATTGAATATGCCACAGCACTCCATCTCTATGTGCTTTCGGCTCCAGTCGTAATATGCCGATACAAACGACTCATTCGGCTCATCAATTAAGTACTCACAAGCCTCCTCCAGTACCTCATTTAAGGGAACACCTGGACGGCCTAATGCCTGGAACTTCGCGGCTGTAATAGGAGATACTTCAAACAGATCACGTCGATCTATGGTAGGGTCGCCGAACGTTCCAGTGCCGACAATGGAAATTGGCTCAGAATGATAGTTCGTACAGGAACCCTCTATTGGGTAGCATAATCCGCTCGTATCAACCCTTCCTAGTGCCTCCACTTCCATATCGAGCGCACTATAATGCATGCCGGTATCGTTATAAACATCGGAGTCTCGGCGAATCACTTTCGAGATGCCTAGAGCTGCACTCACTAGGTATGCAAGGTTAGGGTTTCTACCATAGGAAAATTTATTCTCCAGAAGAATCCTTCTTAGTCGTTCATCCTTTACTTTACCCGATTTCTGAAGAAGTCGTTCTATGAAGTACGATTGACCACGACGGTCCAGATGAATTATATCGATATCTTTTTGCCATCGTTTGAGTAGTTCGGCATGAGCAATCGAATCTTCCTGAGAAACTAGATTTTCTAGTAAAACGAAATGTTTATCTGAAGGCGTGAGTGTCGAGTTATGAACAAGATTACGAAGATGTCCTTCGATAGCTTTTTCAGCCCTACGATGGGTAGGAACATAGACCACGACACCAGTACTAGAAAGCATAACTAACCACCATTCAAAGTTTTTACATATTGTGGATCCATCTCTGATTTCAGTACCCACCCAAACAAAACACCACTTTTCGGTAGAACCCAGTCATCTAAACTCACCTCAATCGTTTTCACCGCATCATTCATATTAGGGTATCTAACGGCAGGCTTCTTTATCGTACAAAAGAAATCAAACACGTTTACTCTTCCTATATCGACACTATCGTAGTTAAAATTAACTCGCATGCCTCGCGTAGGGAAAGGAACGACATACTCATAAACATGAGCAGTGCTTTCAAGCATGGTCGAGTAGGTATAGCTGATGAGGACATCATTCCCGCATTTGGCCCGTATTCCATCGTGGGTGGCAATGTAAGTCAGTTTACCATCGGTCTCGGTGGCAACAACATCTAAAGCTTCGCCGTCAACACTAACATCCCTGACATTGAAGGCTCTTCGATCGTTCTTTGGATAGCTCAGCGTGGGGGGCCTAATAACACGAGCTTCCCAACGGTTATCTCCTGCTAATGTATTATATTCTTCTGTACTACCAATCTCAATAAATTCGAGTTCAGGCAAGAGAAGCGTTCCTCTGTAAGACAATGAGACAAAGCATTCAAAATACCTTTTATCAAATGTTTTTCGAAGCGTTATGTTACAAGTATACTCCCTGCAACTACGTTCGTATTCGGATATCTGCGAAGAAAGAGAGTCGAAACAGTCCTTTGCAAAAGATGAGTCGCCGGTCTTTTTTTCTAACACCACCATCATAAGTTCATCTGCCACCTTGTCAGACAGTAGATCCCTAATCGCATTCGTATCCAAAAGCAACGAAGCCCGGTACTGGTCGATGGAATCCTCAAGAGCCTCAGCATGCACCTGACGGAGATCATTAAGTAACACGTCGTTACTAGAATCACGCATATAAAGCTCGTAGAAGTATCCGATAAGTGTGGCGGAGAAAGCGGATGTTGCAAGCGCATTCCAGGGTATTTTATGTAACCATCGCAAAACAATGGAAGAATCATTTTGCGGAATAGTAGAAAACCACGCATCTAGGACAAATAACAATACAGTGAATAGTAAGAGAAGTAAAAATACATACTTTAGCTCTAGCTTATGTACTTTGCGCCGGAGGGTGTCTGTAGTCTCATTCACGGTACTGTTCCCAAACTTTCAGTCACGAACTCGTCAGCTTACCCTGTAGCGCAGCACATCCGTACGATAGTATAATTCCACATCCGACCAAATAACCACGCTACCGTCCTTGCGCAAACTCAAGAGACTGTAGTCATCAGCCAATTCCGTTAAGCCCTTCATCACATCATCGTAAGAACAGCGTGTAAGCGCAGCCAGCTCGCGCACCGACATGCCAGGCCTCACGAATTTTGCGATATAAAAGGCAAGTGGGCTAACAACTGAGTAGCGAGGAAAACTGTTAAGCAAGAAGTCAAGTCTGTCTTGCATGTCCTGAGATGGAGGAACACCGTCAACTGATAACTGCTTTATATTCTGACTAAGAATCGCTTTTTCCGCATTCTTCACTCCCTGTCTACCTAACCTCACAAGTTCGAATAAACCTTCATCACCAACCTTCCGATAGATAAGCGAGGCGGCCCTCGTGAAATCCAGATATTGATCCCAGAGTGGATGAGATTCACCTCCCAGTCTATTGTAAATGAACAGATTCTGCGTCATATCTGCTCCAAGAATCTGCGTAGCTATACAGTAAGCTCCTAGAACTTCGGCAATGCCTTCTTCAAGACCGTGCGCAATCAGGTCTGGGCTTAAAGTTCCGAGCGCGATATGAACAATTTCATGGCACGCTAGGTATTCGGAGTAGAATGGACGAAGATACCGTTCGAGGAAGTAAACTCCTTGAGGAATACCATACGCATCATAGTCACCGCTGTCGGCCACCATAACGGCATACTCGCGATCTTCGTACGGCGATGGGAATATATCGACGATATGAACTGCAGTGTGTTCGCCAATCGATATATTGTGCTTCGCGAGTATAGTTTTTGCCTCTTCGAAAGTTTGAGCTAAACATGCTCTAATATCCTTTCGTCGATCGATTTCAGCAGCAATGGAGCTATCGAGGATGCAGTGCTTCACGCGCTGTAGCTCCTCATCAATCAGTAGCTCTAAAACCGTGCTCTCAGAGATATTGTCGCGCCTGATAATCTGGACATGAGCCTGATCGATTGCTACAGCAACGTCATGCGCAGAATATGGTAATTCTCGAGCATCAAATGGCAGCAACTGCATAAATGGACGAAGGTCGCTAAAACGCCCTCTGATGTGATAGAGAGCCGCAAGAATATAGTCGTAACCATTCATATTTTTTCTTTCCTATCATAGTTTAGTTTATGTGCGGTGGCCTGGCAAGGGCCCTTGCTTATTTTAAGACTAAAAGGCCCCTGCCAGGTTAGGTGGGGTTAGCTAGCCGCCACCACCGCCACCACCGCCGAAGTCCGCCAGCACCTCACCCAAGCCCTTGACCTCCTCGAAGACTGCCACCGCCTCTACACCGCTGCGCCCGCTCACCTGAAGAAGCTGCTCAACCAGGTGTTCTTCCAGCGGGTGCTGGTCAACCCGCTAGTCGATGAGGACGGCCGAGTCATCTTGCCTGACCAAGGCGATGGCGCGACCGACGGCGGCAAGCAGCCGGGCGCACACGATGGGCAGGACAGCGCAGGAGAAGAAGGGACTGACGATGCCAGCGGGGGAGGAGGAGCTGATGCTGACGCGCCAACCCTGACCCCTCGCCCCGTCCACCTCGCCGACACTGGCTCCGGCACTCGCCTCAGCGCCCTGCTCACTCCACCCCTCAGCCACACCGCCCACCGCTGACGATGAGCCCACGAGACCCGAAACACGAACAACGCCCACCCTGGTGGGTGAGCGTTGTCCATCATCTGAGACCACATCCCAGACGTTTTCGACTGGGGTGGGTTCGGGTAAGAGCTTGTTGGTGCGGATGAGAGGACTTGAACCTCCACGCCCCGCAGGGCACTAGCACCTGAAGCTAGCGCGTCTACCAATTCCGCCACATCCGCAGATAATACGCACCACAGGCTCTTACCGTGTATTGTATACGAATTTTGGTCTTGCGTAAAGAGTTTTGTGGTACAATCAGGTAAATAAACTGTGGCGGGTCTGCCACTATTTTAGATTATGTAAGGAGCAATGCTATGACCTCTACCCATTCATCGTCCCAAAAGTTCGACAAACTAGAGTGGATACAACAAAAGATCGAAGAAATCCGAGAGGAGTGCGGCACCGCCAACTCGGGTGAAGCTGGAGATAAGCAGTATGCTGAGGTGCGCCGACGGATGGTTGGTGCGCTAGGTTTAATTGCTACACGATCGGGCGAAGATCTTACGCCAGATACTGCAGGACACTTACTGTACGGCCTGGCTATATCATCACGCACCGGACAGCCAACACAGGGTGAGCTTACTGAAGATGATATCCGCATCATTCGCAAGATCAGCGGAATGGCGCAGCAGCCTGCCTAAGAAAATAATACTGATGCTATAGGAAGAGCAGCATAATATAACTAATGAGCACGATGAAGCGCACCCAACACTCTGCCCCTGCGGCAACCGACCGTCGCAATGTGGTAGACCGCTATAAAGGGCTGTCTCACCAAGCGATCGTTGCCGATCTTGATGAGCATGGCTCGGCACTTCATATTGCGATTGATAATGTGGTGCGCGATTTCAACATGGGGACAATCGTCCGCAGTGCCAATGCCTTTGGGGTGCGGTATGTCCATATCATTGGTCGGCGGCAGTGGAATAAGCGTGGTGCAATGATGACGGATACGTATCTGCATGTGCATTATCACCAAACGGTTGAAGATTTCTTGCAGGCTATTGCTGACCGGCCACTCATCGCAGTCGATAATGTTGCCGGTTCACGGCCACTTCACTCGGTCGCGCTGCCGCGTAGTGCCGTGCTTTTGTTTGGGGCAGAGGGGCCTGGTATTCGTCCCGAGCTGCTTGAGCGAGCCACGTCCATTGCCGCTATCGAGCAATTTGGCAGTACGCGTAGCCTTAATGTCGGTGTAGCAGCGGGTATTGCGATGTATGTCTGGGTGCAGCAGCATCGGTTGTACTCAGATCAGGAGTAGAGATTCTACTCTTTTTACTCCTTCTCAAACATAAGGTAGCGAAGGAGTATGTAGCGCTGCGTGGCGCTATGGAGCGGTGAATCCGGCCAAGGGCTTGTTTTTCTATGCCGTTTATGCAAAAATAGCAGTAACTATGACAAAACTTTCATCGGAATCATATCGGGGGGCACGGGATTGGTATCCGGAAGATCTTCGCGTGCGCAAATACATCTTTCAGACCTGGCGTCACGTCGCCAAGAGCTACGGCTACGAAGAATACGATGCACCACTGCTTGAGCCGGTTGAGGTGTATGCCGCCAAGAGTGGTGACGAGTTAGTGAATGACCAGACGTATCAGTTTATTGATCGTGGCGATCGACAGGTAGCGATCCGTCCTGAAATGACACCGAGCGTAAGCCGGATGATTGCCAAGCACCGCCAAGAGATCGCCTATCCAGCGCGTTGGTTTAGTATTGCCCAGTTTATGCGCTATGAGCGACCACAACGGGGGCGAGAGCGTGAATTTTGGCAGATGAATGTCGATATATTTGGTGTTGATAACATGCAGGCCGAGGCCGAGATTATCGCACTTGGTAGCCGTATCATGAAGGCCTTTGGCGCGACGGACGACATGTATACTATTCGCATCAACAATCGCCAGTTGATCAACCTTATGATGGCGCAGTTTCTTGAGCTCGATGCCGTGCAGGCTCAGCTGATGATTCGGCTGTTTGATCGTAAGAACAAGATTCCACCGCAGGCTTTTCGCGATCAGGCGATTGAGATCTTTGGTGAGGCGGCGGCACCGGTCGGCTTACAACGAATTGCTCAGCTCTTGACGGCACGTACTATGGCCGATCTCCCCGAATCGATTCGCGATAGTGAGGCGGTGCGCGATGTGCAGCGGCTCTTTACACTACTTGAGCGTAGCGGCGTAACAAATGCCATCTTCGATATCACGCTCATGCGTGGGTTAGACTATTACACGGGTACAGTGTTTGAGTTTTTCGACACGCATCCAGATAATAACCGTTCGCTCTTTGGTGGTGGGCGCTATGATGGCTTAGTAGGGATGTTTGGCGCTGAGCCTATTAGTGCGGTCGGCTTTGCACCGGGCCTATCAATGATGCAGCTCTTTCTCGAGGCGCATCAGCTGCTACCAGAGTTTAGCTCCACAACCGATATTTATATGATCGTCCTTGGCGGGGCAATGCGCGGTGCACTAGAGCTAGCGGACGACCTGCGCGATGAGGACGTCAATGTGGAAGTCGATTTCACTGGTCGCAAACTAGACAAGCAGCTCAAAGCAGCGATCAAGAAACAGATCCCATATTTCCTCTTTGTTGGTGAGGATGAGCTGGAGAACGAGATTTACACCCTCAAGAATATTGCCACGAGCGAGGAGCAAAAGCTCAGCCTGGAGCGCGTCGTCAGTGCCGTTAAGGATTACCGTCGTCAGCCATCGCGCAGTGAAGATGATGACTTTGATTTATCGTAGTGTCACCATCTGTCTCTGTTGCAACTGTAGCTCATCTCTGTTAGCCTCTCGTTTTGCTCGTCTTGCGAAACAGCATATATACACATGCATACTTGGGTCTGTCGCATGCCTATTTCACACCACCAGCGACATATGATACAATAACCAACTATGAAGACGACACTAGACCACCTATCAGACACCAAAGTACGCGCCACGATTACCGTCGGTGCAGACGAACTGGAAGCAGCTCGCCAGGTTGCTTTGCGTAAACTCGCTAAGACGACGAAGGTTGACGGCTTTCGCAAGGGTCATGCCCCACTCGAGTTGGTTGCAAAGAATACCAATCCAGAACACCTCGCCGAGGAGACGCTAAACAACGCCCTGAGCAAAGCAGTTGCTGCAGCCTTCCTCGAGAGTGACGTGCAGGTGCTTGAACGCCCAGAGGTGGAGATTAAGAAGTTTGTGCCTGGTAGTGAGCTGGAGTTTACTGCTGAGGCAGAGGTTATGCCCACGATTACTCTCGGTGACTATAAGAAACTCAAGCTCAAGCCAGCGAAGATAACCGTTGCGCCAGAAGAAGTAACGGAGATCCTTGACCGGATTCGCCACAGCATGGCCGAGCGTACGGACACTGATGAAGCAGCCCAGGACGGCGACGAGGTGACGATTGACTTCGTAGGTAAGCGCGATGGTACGCCTTTTGCTGGTGGCACCGGGAAGGACTATCCGCTTGTACTTGGCAGCAAGTCATTCATTCCAGGCTTCGAAGAGGCATTGATTGGCCTTAAGGCTGGTGAAACGAAGGCAGTTGAACTCACCTTTCCGAAGGACTACCATGCGAGCGAACTAGCTGGGCAAGCAGTCGTTTTTGATACGACCATTAAGAAGGTCAAGAAAGTGACATTACCTGAGCTGACTGATGAGTTTGCGGCGAAGGTTGGGCCATTTACTTCTATTGATGACCTCAAGAAAGATATCGAGAAGGAAATTACTGCGCAAAAGCAGCGTGAGGCAGATGACGAGCTGCGCGATGTAGCCGTCAAGCAGTTGGCCGATGCCAGTACGGTAGCTATCCCAGAGGTATTGCGTGCTGACCAGCTTCGCTCGATCGAGCAAGACTTGGTGCAGAACCTCGCTCACCGTGGCCGGACTCTCGAACAGTACCTTGCCGAGAAGGAATATAAGGACAAAGACGAGTGGATCGAGAAGGAGGCTAAGCCAGCGGCCGATGAGCGCATTAAGGCTGGGCTTGTCCTGGCTGAGCTGAGCAAGGCCGAGAAGATTGAAGCCACAGCAGAGGAGCTACAAGAGCGCATCAGTGCCTTCAAGCAACAGTATGCCAATGATGCAACCATGGTGGCGCGCTTTGATGAGCCAGAGGTGCAACACGAGATCGCCAACCGCCTCTTGACAGAGAAGACGATTGACTGGCTGGTAGCGCAGAATACTAAGAAGTAGCAGATAGTACAGCTCGCATAGCAGAAATTAGCACTCTATATTGACGAGTGCTAATTTTCTCGTTACAATGGTACTATGATGAAACCGAATGATTACCTAGTGCCCAACGTCATTGTCCGCACACGTGATGGTGAGCGTGGCTATGATATATACTCACGTTTGCTCGAGGATCGCATTATCTTCCTCGGCGAAGAAGTGACTGAGATGACAGCCAATGTTGTTGTCGCGCAGCTTCTCCATCTTGCCAATGAAAATCCAGATAAAGACATTCAACTCTATATCAACAGCCCTGGTGGCAGTGTGTATGACGGCCTTGCAATCTACGATACTATGCAATACATCGCGCCAGATGTGCAGACGATTGGTATTGGTCTGCAGGCAAGCATGGGTGCCTTCTTGCTTAGTAGCGGTGCGAAGGGTAAACGCTTTGTCCTGCCTAATGCCCGAGTGATGATCCACCAGCCGAGCAGTGGTACGCGCGGCAAAGTGACAGACCAAGAAATTAGCTTACGCGAGAGCATCGCTCTCAAGGAGCGGCTGGCCACCATTATGGCGGACAACACTGGCCAGAAACTCGATAAAATCAAGGCCGATATGGAGCGCGACTACTGGCTAAGCGCCGCGGACGCCGTAGCCTATGGCCTGGCTGATGAAGTGATTGGTGCTCGCATACAAAAAATCACACAGCGTTCGTAGCAACTTTATGGTATCATATAGATATGATACCGCGTAGTGCAGATACTAGCTCCGAACCTAAATCAAGCCAAAAACCCTTACGTTTCCGGCGTATTATGCATTATCGCCCACGTCGGGTAACAGTGATAGTATGGCTAACGGTTATGCTAATGCTTTTGACCATTGTAGCCGTGAGTATATTCTACAAGAACCGTCAAAGCGCTGCCTCCCTGATGAAATCGCAGCTCGTCGAAGGTGCTATGCTAGCACGGGCTGCTACGTTCTCGTCGGATGGTGTAATTTCGTGGGATGCGTACGCTGATGGTGGTGTGTATGGGACGATTACTTCGCAGGATGACCGCAACCGCCTGCTTGCACAGCAACCATTTATCCGCTGTACGGTTGGGAAAGAGTGTAGTGGATGGATATCAGCTGCGCAAGCACAAACCTATACACAGCCGATACCAGCTGGCGACACAGTGTGGTATAAAAACGATTCACTTCGGCATTATGGCGAAAGCATTCTACGCGACACAAGTGCCAAATGCGCCTTTTGGCAGTCTCCAGTTCAAAGACTGTGTGTTTCTGCCAAGACCGGCCGCTTCTTCTATTATGTTAATGGCTTTGGGTCAAATAGCTTACACCGGTTATAAAGGGGTGTATTATTAACCTGACGCGCCGTAGTATGACAAAGAAATGCGTTACAGTGTGTTACGATACTATTCAAGCGGTCTATAAAAATTGAGGCTTTGTCACTTGACGGAGTAAGGCGCGATCTGCTACAATCAAAAATTAATGAAGGTTGTGTAATATGGGTTAGGTGCGGACTACGCCGGTGGCGTGGCGTTTTAGTGTGCGAAAACTTATATTGAGTAAAGCTTCGGTGCCACAACAAATGCACGAGTAGGGTTTTGGAGTCCTTACGCGTGCGGATAGATAACAATAATTCAAGAGGAGTTTACATGCCTACACCTACCACGGCAACAGCTGCTCCATCGCGTGTGTTTTTTACTAGCAATGACACCGCGCTGGCAGTACCCGACTTGCTGGCTCACCAAGAAGAATCCTGGAAAGACTTCGTCGAGACGGGCTTGAGCGAAATTTTCGCAGAGCTCAACCCAATCGAAGACTACACTGGCCAGAAGCTCGAGCTGCGCTTTAAAGATTATGCCTTTGGCGAGCCCAAGCATACAGAGCAGTTTGCGAAAGAAAACAACCTGACTTTCGACGCACCACTGCAAGCCACCGTCGAGCTTATCAACAAGACGACTGGCGAAGTGAAAGAACAGAGCATCTACATGGGCGACTACCCCTGGATGACGGAGCGCGCAACGTTTATCATCAATGGAACAGAGCGCGTAGTGGTAAGCCAGCTGATTCGGAGTGCTGGTGTGCTGTTTAGTGCCGACCGCGTGGCAGGACGCAACCTCTATGGTGCCAAGATGATCCCAGGCCGTGGGGCATGGCTCGAGTTTGAGACCAGTCCATCAGGCGCAATCTATGTGAAGATCGATCGCCGCCGCAAGATTGCAGCCACCACCTTGCTGCGTGCTCTTGGTATGAGCAAGGTGTCGGCCATTCGTGAGGCCTTTGCCGATATCGACACCGGTGAGATGAAATACATCGAAGCCACGCTCGAGAAGGATCCAGCGCACGGCATCAATGAAGCGTTGATTGAGGTCTATCGCCGCCTGCGCCCGGGCGACCTCGCTACGGTAGAGAACGCTCGTCAGATGATTGAGCGCATGTTCTTCGACTTTAAGCGCTTCGACTACAGCCGCGTTGGCCGCTACAAGATCAACCAGCGCCTGGGTGTTGATGTGCCTAATACGACCGAATATCGTACATTGCAGATGAGTGATTTGATTGGTGTCTTGCGTGAAATTATTCGTCTTAACAACACACAAGAGCCAGCTGATGATATCGACTCGCTGAGCAATCGCCGTGTGAAACTGGTTGGCGAGTTGGTGGCGCGCCAGTTCCGCGTTGGTATGCTCCGGATGCAGCGCAATGCAATGGATCGTATGAGCATGAGTGACCTCGAGACAGTTACGCCAAGCCAGCTGATTAATGCTCGCCCGGTAGTGGCAGCAGTGCGCGAGTTCTTCGCTAGTAGCCAGTTGAGCCAGCTGCTTGATGAGGTGAACCCACTGTCGGAGCTGAGCCACAAGCGTCGCCTGAGCTCGATGGGGCCTGGTGGTTTGAGCCGGGAGCGGGCTGGCTTTGAGGTGCGCGATGCTCACCCCACCCACTATGGCCGGATTTGCTCGGTGGAGACACCAGAGGGTGCTAACATTGGTCTGGTGCTTAACCTCGCTACCTATGCACGTATCAACGAATACGGCTTTATTGAGACACCATACCTCAAAGTGGTTGATGGCCGCGTGACTGATGAAATCGTCTACCTCGATGCTTCGCAAGAAGTAACAGAGGTGATTGCCGATGCTGGTGCTCGCCTTAATGAGGATGGCACCTTCGTGCGCGATCGCGTTAGTGCTCGCAAGTTCCTCCAGCCAGGGCAGGTAGATACCAGCGAAGTTACCTACATGGATGCTGCACACAAGCAGATCCTTGGGTCGACGGCGAGCCTCGTGCCATTTATCGAGAAGAACCGTATCGACCGCAGTTTGACTGGCTCTAACATGCAGCGCCAGGCAGTGCCGCTTTTGCAGCCAGAGTCACCAACGGTTGGCACTGGTATTGAGCACGAGGTGGCACGCAACTCCAGCCAGCTCATTACAGCCGAGGCTGATGGGGAAGTGATTCGAGCTGATGGCGAAGCAGTCGAGGTGCGCTATGCTGATGGCGTCAAGCGCTACGACTTGATTCACTTTGCCAAGAGCAATGACGATCGTTGTATCAACCAAAAAGTCCGGGTTAGCCGTGGCCAAACCGTTGCGAAGGGCGACACGCTCATCGAGGGCGCGTCCATTGCCGATGGTGAGCTCGCCCTCGGTAAGGACTTGCTGGTAGCCTTTATGCCGTGGGGCGGCTACAACATGGACGACGCAGTAATTTTGAGCCGCCGCTTGGTAGAGGATGATACCCTTACCAGCATTAATATCAAGGACTACACCGTCGAGGTGCGTGAGACAAAACTTGGCCCAGAGATCGTGACGCGCGATATTCCCAATGTGAGTGAGGATAGCCTTCGCCACTTGGATGAGAGCGGTATTGTGCAGATTGGCTCTGAGGTCAAGGCGGGCGATGTTTTGGTCGGCAAGATTACACCAAAGGGTGAGCAAGAGCTCAGCAGTGAGGAGCGCTTGCTGCGTGCAATCTTTGGTGAAAAGGCCAAGGATGTGCGCGACACCAGCCAGCGCATGAACAATGCTGGTGGCGGTAAAGTTGTTGGCGTCAAGGTATTTAGCCGCGAGAATGGCCACGAGCTCAAGACGGGCGTATTGATGCAGATTCAGATCTTTGTCGCGCAATTGCGCAAGATTGGTGTTGGTGACAAGATGGCTGGCCGCCACGGTAACAAGGGTGTGTGTGCCCGCGTTATGGCGGTAGAGGATATGCCATACCTAGCTGATGGTACTCCTGTTGATGTCATCCTTAACCCGCTTGGTGTGCCAAGCCGTATGAACCTTGGCCAGCTCTTTGAGACGCACCTCGGCATGGCTGCACGAGCACTCGGCTACAAGGTTGCCACGCCGCCGTTCAACGGTGTGCCAGCCGATACCATCAAGGATGAGCTTGAAAAGGCTGGCATTGCGCGCGACGGCAAGAGCCAACTCTACGATGGCCTGAGCGGTGAGCCATTCGAGGAGCGTACAACAGTCGGCGTGATGCATATGATCAAACTCCACCACATGGTGAGCGACAAGATCCACGCCCGCAGCACTGGCCCGTACACTATGGTGACTCAGCAGCCACTCGGTGGTAAGGCTCAAAATGGTGGCCAGCGCCTCGGAGAGATGGAGGTTTGGGCACTCGAAGCTTACGGTGCTGCGACCACTCTACAGGAGATGCTGACAATTAAATCAGACGACGTGTATGGCCGAGCCAAAGCCTACGAGGCAATCATCAAGGACGAGCCAATTGCCGGGCCAAAGCTACCTGAGAGCTTTAACGTGCTTGTCAAGGAGCTGCAAGGTTTGGGTCTGCGTGTTGACCTGCTGGATGAGTCTGACGAGTCGGTTGATGCCGAGCATGTCATTGCTGCTGCAGGCCCTGCTGACAAAACCGTCCCATCTGACGAGAGCGATGACGAAGCAACCTATCTTGATGAATCCGACGGCATTGGCACGATCGCTGATGACAGCGGCATGTCCGTCCAAGATATTGACACAGTAGAAAACCTAAGCGAGGAGGAAGCCTAAGATGTCCCACGTGGTAACAGATCACGATATCGCCAATTTTGATGCGGTACGCTTGGCCGTCGCCAGCCCCGAGGATATCCTCAAGTGGAGCTACGGCGAAGTCACCAAGCCGGAGACGATTAACTATCGAACCCAGAAGCCTGAGCGCGATGGCCTGTTTTGTGAGCGAATTTTTGGCCCAGTCAAAGATATCAACCCACACGACAGCAAGCTCAAGGGTGTGCGCAGCCGCGAAGCTGCAGTAGACAAGAATGGCGAGCTTGTCACCAAGTCGATCGTGCGCCGCGAGCGGATGGGGCACATTAGCTTGGCCACCCCTGTTGCGCATATTTGGTTTATGCGCGGCACGCCCAGTGCAATGAGCCTCTTGCTAGGTATTACGGTGCGCAATCTCGAGAAGATCGCCTACTTTGCTACCTATGTCATCCTCGACGTCGACGCTGAAACACGCGACGCTTATTTGACTGACCTTGAGGCTGAGACTGAGGCGGCACGGGCTGCCATCAAGATTCGCTTTCAGCGTGAAGCTGAAGCTGATGGGGCAGACGTGAAGGCTCTTGCTGAGCAGCAAACACGCGAGTACGAAGAGCTTGAGGCAACCTACAGCCAAAAGAAAGCCCAGCTCGAGAGTCTGCAAAAGTGCGCCCTCCTAAGCGATACCGACTATCGCAACTTACCCGAAGAGTATGAAGAGCTCGTGAAGGTTGGTATGGGTGGTGATGCCCTCAAGGCGCTCCTTGATGATATCGACCTCGACGCGCTTATCGCCGATCTGCAAGAAGAAGCCGAAGGCGCGCGTGGTCAACGCGAGAAGAAGCTCCTTAAGCGCCTTAAGGTGCTGGAGGGTATGCAAGCGGCAGGTATTAAACCATCGAGCCTGTGTATGACGGTTTTGCCAGTCATTCCACCAGATTTGCGGCCAATGGTAGCCTTGAGTGGTGGACGCTTTGCGACGAGTGATCTCAACGACCTCTACCGCCGCGTCATCAACCGTAATAACCGTCTCAAGAAGCTCATCGAGCTCAACGCACCAGAGGTAATTCAACGCAACGAGAAGCGTATGCTGCAAGAAGCGGTCGATAGCCTGATTGATAACTCGGCTGCTCGTGGTGGCCGTGCTGTCAACGCAACTGGTGGCCGCCGCCGCCTTAAGAGCATTAGCGATATGCTTAAGGGTAAGCAAGGGCGCTTCCGCCAGAACTTGCTGGGTAAGCGCGTCGACTACTCGGGCCGTTCGGTCATCGTGGTGGGCCCGAAGCTCAAGATTCACCAGTGTGGTTTGCCAAAGCAGATGGCAATTGAGCTCTTCAAACCATTTGTCATCAGCTGGCTTATCAAGGGCGATTACGCTCACAACATCCGTAGTGCAACGCGCCTAATTGAGGCAGGTGAAGCGGTTGTGTGGGATGCATTGGATGAGGTAATCAAGGGCAAGTATGTCCTGCTTAACCGTGCGCCATCACTACACCGCTTGAGTATCCAAGCCTTCCAGCCAAAGCTGGTTGAGGGTAAGGCGATCCAGCTTCACCCGCTCGTCGCTAACGGCTTTAATGCCGACTACGATGGCGACCAGATGGCTGTCCACTTGCCGCTCAGCGCCGAAGCACAGGCCGAAGCACGCGAGCTGATGAGTGCCGTCAATAACCTGCTTAAGCCTGCCGACGGGAGTCCTGTCCTCAGTATCGACCAGGACGTGGTGCTCGGTAACTACTACCTCACATATGAGAAGCCTTCGGCTCAGACTGATACTGTCGCTGTCTTTGCCGACAGCCGGGCTGCTGAGCTAGCCTACGACATGGGCAAGCTCCACCTGCAGAGCCCGATTCGCATCCGGGCTAAGGGTGAAATCCGGACGACTACCTTGGGGCGTGTCTTCTTTAACGAGATCCTGCCAGAGGACTTCCCTTACAACAACAACGTCCAGACCAAGAAAGAGCTTAAGCGGGTACTTGGTCAGATCTTCGAGCGTTATGGCGCTGCTGAGACTGCTATCACTGCTGACCGCATGAAGGGCTTGGCCTTCCGCTTTGCCACCACTGCTGCGGTGTCGACTGGTATGGAAGACTATCTCAGCTTCGACGAAATTGCTGACTTCGTGGCTGAGGGTGACGCACGCTCTGCTGCGATCTCGGAGCAGCTCGACCAAGGGCTCATTACCGAGGATGAGCGCTACACATTGACCGTCAACAACTGGCGCACCGTCGACCGCAAGGTAGAGGATTTCCTGCGCAGCCAGTTGGCCCACATGGACACCTCTGTCGCAACGATGGTGAACTCTGGTGCTCGTGGTAGCGTCAACAATATTAAGCTAGCGAGTGCGATGATCGGTATCCAGGTGGATGCTGCCAACCGCGAGATTGAGCTGCCAGTGCGTAGCAACTTCAAGCGAGGGTTGTCGAGCCTGGAAGCTTTCGTGGCAACGCGTGGTGCTCGCAAGGGGCTTATCGATACCGCCCTCAAGACGGCCGACTCTGGCTATCTCACGCGTCGCTTGGTCGATGTCTCGCAGGATGTCTTTACTGTTGAGGATGAAGAGGGCGATGACGATGGCTTCACTATCTATCGCAATGAGTCTGAGGAGACGATGATCGAGTTTGGCAACCGCTTGTTTGGCCGCTACACCGCCGAGGCAGTGCCAGGCCACCTCGACCGCGACCAGCTCATTACACGTGAGATTGCCAACGCTATCGAGGCAGATCAGTCGATCGACCAAGTACGTATCCAGTCTGTCCTCTCTACTAAGAACTTGCACGGTATTCCACGTAAGAGTTACGGGATCGATATGGCAACTGGCCAACTCGTCGATGGTTCGCAGCCAGTTGGGGTTATTGCCGCGCAGTCGGTCGGTGAGCCAGGTACACAGCTGACGCTTAATACCTTCCACAGCTCTGGTGTTGGTGGGTCAGACATCACCCAGGGTCTGCCGCGTGTCGAGGAGCTCTTTGAGGCACGTAACCCGAAAGGTCAGGCCTACGTCACAGAAGTCGCTGGTTTGGTCGATATCTGGGAAGATGGCAAGAAGTACGTTGTACAGGTCACGCCACAAGCAGGTAAGGTAGAGCGTATGCCGCTCGATGGCCGCATGGTGATGGTACAATCGGGCAGCAAGGTCAAGGTTGGCGACGTCATCGCGTCATTCGACGATGGCACACAGCCACTCACTGCACCGTTTGATGGAGTGGTTGAGTCCACCGGTGATTCGCTTGTCCTCACAGGCAACGCGACAGCACCAGTCCGCTACGAAATCCCTGGCACGATGTATCTTGTCGTTAAGCCAGGCGATATGGTCGAGCCAGGCGATCGCCTGACACTTGGTTCGCTCAACCTGCACGACCTCATGCGCCTCAAGGGCACAGAGGCAACCCAGCGCTACATCATCAACGAAGTACTTCGTATCTATGCTGCGCAGGGCCAGGATGTGGCTGGCAAGCACCTTGAGATCATCGTCCGGCAGATGTTTAGCCGGGTGCAGATTGATGATCCAGGCGACAGCACCTTCGTCATGGGCGACATCATCTCCAAGGCATCAGTGGTTGATGCCAACAAGGAGCTTGTTGCCCAGGGCAAAACACCAGCCCAGTATGCACAGCTGCTGCTTGGTATCACCAAGGTGAGTATCTGGAGTGATAGCTGGCTGTCTGCTGCGTCGTTCCAAGACACAACTCGCGTGCTGATCAACGCTGCCACCAGTGGCCGCGCCGACCACCTCAAGGGTCTTAAGGAGAACGTCATCATCGGCAACAAAGTGCCGGTTGGTACGGGTGCGCATCCACTGCCGCTTGAGAAAAATGACTCTCCGGAGGATGAGTTTGTCGCCGAAGCCCAGGCCGAAGAGGCTGAGCCAGAAGTGACAATTGCTACTGATGAGCTGTAGGGAGTAGCTAGTCTAGAGCAGAAGAGCCCCACTTGAGAGAGTGGGGCTCTTCTTGTATAGCAGTAATGCTCTGATGCTAACTATGATTAAAAGTAATTACATACGGTCACTAACGTGTGCCAGTACGCGGGTTGCTGCCTGGGCTCCGCTTACTGCAGCACCCTCGAGGTGGGGCGCTTTCATATAGTCTCCGGCAAGAAAGACACCTGATGGGAGTCCATCTTCAAATCGTGCAGCAGTTGTTCGTGTAACGCTGCCGACATCAAATACTGGAATTGCAGTATCCCATCGCACGACGTCTACCACCTCACCACGACGCGCAGCGTCAGCTACGGGTGGCAAGTTCATTCTAGTCAGCTGGTTGACAAGTTCTCGCTGGAGATGCTGCTGTTCTAGGCTACCTTGCGCCCGCCAATAGAATCGAATATATGCATGCTTACTCTTTGCCTGAATTACCTTAATTGCGACAAGTGGTGTGACATACTCACTTGAAATGACGATCGTTCGATTGCCAACGCCAAGGTCATCAGAAACGGATGTTTTAATTATGCCGACTGTGACTGAACTATAGTCAATTGCTTTCAGACTTTTGCTGCAATGCAGACCGCCGTCTGTCAGGATACGAATTGCATTTCGTGCAGGTGATGCGACAACAACAGATTTAGCGCTAAATGTACCTTGTGATGTATCGACCCGATAGAGGTGGTGGCTTTCAGCACGGACTGCATCAACCTGTGCATTTAATACATGAGGTACCTTATCGCCGATTGCGGATGGCAGACTACTCATTCCGAAAGGTAGACGATAGAAATGCCGGTCTTCCATGACGCCCTTAATAATTGGAGGTACCAATCCGCGTGATGTATGTGCACAATCCCAGAAGAATAGTGCGCGCACCATTGGTTCGAGCACATTTTGGTAGGCCTCTTTCCCAAACGCCTTTTCTCCCCATGTTACAACGGTTTCATTATCAAATCGTTTTAATTCGCGCGTAATAGCTGGTGTTGTCAGCCGCTTCGCATCAAAGAGCATAGAAACGACTCCGCGTAGTGCGCGTAACTTGCCAGCGCGAGATAACGACGGCGAGGCTTTGAGTGCGCTCAACGGCCAAATTGGGCCAAGCGGCTTCGTAGGACGATAGAGCCATGTCTCTTGGCTGTCCTTCTGAGAGGAAGCATCCATACCGCAATCTTTGACGAGTTTGTGGGCAGTCTCATAAAAACCAGCAAGAAATGATGCACCGGTTTCGATAGTGACATCTTCATCATAGAAAGACCGTATGCGTCCGCCAAGACGGTCATTCTTTTCGAGTACTTTGACGTGTAACCCACTATCTGTGAGATGTGCTGCGCAGGTTAATCCTGCCATGCCTCCGCCAATGATGATGCAGTCGTAGGGTGTGTTCATATATTTATGATATCACTAAGTTTAAATAAGTTAGTGTAGTATCAGCTATATGTGCGATCAACACACTAACTACTGATACTTCGGCATCTCTACCGTCACTACTTCGCCTTTGCTGAGATCGCGGCATTTGTCGCCTTCGTAGACTTGCCGTAAGTCGACTTTCTTGGCGTTGCGGAGCTGGACTTTATAGACATCACATGTGAGCATATCGTTTTGGCGGATCTGGAAGAATACCCAGCGCCCATCGCTTGATTGATAAAACAACGCTGTCCCTTGCGAATTAAAGAGGTGCGACTCGGGTTGTACACCACCCAGCGGTATCTCTGCTAAGCGATAGCCTGCAAGTTTACTCTCGCGCACCGTCATCATGCCGACAATGCCGACGTTATAACTCGAACTTGCAGCAGGCGAGTAGGCATTGTAGAGAGGAGCTTGCTGCTTGGCGAGGTCTTTGTAATCGGCAGCATCAAGGCATTTAAACTCAACGAAGCGAGTTTCCTTGTTTTTCGGGTCATTTGGGTCAAGTGGGGTATTGCTAATCTGGCACGTTACGTCGCCATTGCTACGCGTAAAGTCTGCGAGGTACGGGCCGTCTTTATCGCCATCTTGCACGACATAGCGCGTGAATTGATCATAGTCGAGCATGTGCTCTAGAGCGGTAACGTTGCGCTTGGCCTCAGCCTTGGGCAGGGTAGCGGCAGCACTCTTAGTTTTGCTTGGGTCGGTAGCAATAGAATAAAAGCGAGAACCTTCGGCCTTGACCGGTGTTGACAGTGATGACTTAACGGCTTCTGTGCCCTTAAAGTACTTCTTGGCACGCTCGAGCGTCTTGGCGGCGGTGAGCTGCTCCCGTGGGCCAGTTTTTGCCTCGGTGTGCTGTTCGGTGTTCTTGACTTTGTGTGGCCGAGTTGCGATATAAATAATCCCTGCCGCAATAGCAACAACCGCCAAACCAGCCAAAGCAAAGCGGATGGCCAACCCACGCGGTGTTAGGCGTGAGCGTCGATATTGAGGTGAGGAGGATGATCCACTGAATAGCATAGTGTTATTATACACTGCCAGCTAGGTTGGCAGCAATGGCTCTTGCCTAAACGCAAGGTACTTCGTATAATGCAAAGCATGAGCGCTATGAAAAATCGGTTAATGCAGAAAAAACACGCTGGCTATACTGTGGTAGAGTTGCTGGTTGTGATCGTTATTATTGCCATCCTTGCTACATTGACACTCGTCTCGTACCAACGTATCCAAGCCGGTGCACAGGGGCGAACCCGCGTGGCCGACCTCACAGCAATGCGCCAAGCGCTTGATCGCTACTATACCAAAAATGGTACATACCCGGTTGCTCAGACTGCTGGTAGTACCACCCCCACCTACCAGCGTCGCGATAGTGCCACATTTTTGCGCCAATTAGTGCCGACCTACATTACCACGCTTCCCAGCGTCACCCAGGGTAGTACCACTGATGCAACTAGCAACACCTACCTATATGTCACCAATGCTCAGCAAACCGAATATAAGCTGCTCTATGTCAACACAAGCGGCTTACCACCAGGTGAGTATGATGCTGTGCCTCAAGCAATGCGCACCACCGCGCCAGACCGCTACGGGGTATGGTCAAAAAACGGCGAACGGCTCCCTGGCTAGCAGGAGTAGATGGATTCATCAGGGGTGATAATTACTCTACCGCCCACATCCAATCCATGCTATAATCAATCGTTGAGAGTTGTATTACTCATGCTAAAAAACACGTAAGGAGAGAAGGAGCCCCCTATGGCAACCCCCAAGGATGTCCCTCTGCAGGACTTTCGCAACATTGGTATTATTGCCCATATCGACGCCGGCAAGACGACGACGACAGAAGGTATTTTGTACCGCACCGGTATCAACCACAAGATTGGCGAAGTGAAAGGCGATGATGGTGGTGCTACCACCGACTGGATGACCCAAGAAAAAGAGCGTGGTATTACTATTACCTCTGCAGCGGTGACCTGCTTCTGGAAGGGCCACAAGATTAACATCATTGACACCCCTGGGCACATCGACTTTACCGCTGAGGTGGAGCGCAGTCTGCGGGTGCTCGACGGCGCAGTGACCGTCTTTGATGGCAAGATGGGGGTAGAAGCCCAGAGTGAGACCGTGTGGCGCCAGGCCAACAAATACGGTGTGCCACGTATCTGCTTCGTGAACAAGATCAATCAGACTGGTGGTGACTTCTACAAGTCGATCGAGTCAATCCATAATCGCCTCAGCAAGCAGGCCTTCCCAATCCACCTGCCTATTGGCTTTGAGAAGGATGTCTGTGGTGTGGTTGATCTTATCGACATGAAGGCCTACACCTATGATGACTACACCGATCACGAGCTTAAGGTGGGCGAGATCCCAGCTGATATGCTCAACAAGGCAAAGCGGGCTCGCAGCCTGCTCGTTGAGAACGCTGTTGAGGCCGATGACGACCTGATGATGAAGTTCCTCGATGAGGGTGAGGATGCCATTACTATTGACGAGCTCAAGGCAGCGCTGCGCCAACGTGTCTTGGCTGGTGACTTCTTCTTGGTGACAGGTGGCGATGGCCGCGGTGTGATCGTCGAGAAGGTGCTTGACCTGATGGTTGATTACCTGCCAAGCCCGCTTGATGTTGGTGAAATCTGGGGTAAGAACCCCAAGACTGGCGACGAAGTGAGCCGCCAGCCCGATGACAAGCAACCAATGACCGCACTAGCCTTCAAGCTGGCTGCCGACCCATTTGTTGGTAAGTTAATCTTCATCCGTGTCTACAGTGGTCGCTTGACTGCCGGTAGCTATGTCCTCAACACAACGACGGGCGAGAAGGAGCGTGTGGGGCGCATTGTCCGGATGCACGCCGACAAGCGCGAAGAGATCGACAGCGTGGGCGCTGGTGACATTGCTGCTGTGGTGGGCCTGAAGGGCACCTTCACGGGGCATACCTTATGCGATCAAGCGCATCCAATTGCTCTTGAGGCGATTAGCTTCCCCGAGCCACCGGTATCGATCGCGGTGGAGCCCAAGACCAAGGCCGACCAAGAGAAGATGGGTATTGCCTTGCAGCGCCTGGCTGAGGAAGACCCAACCTTCCGCGTCTACACCGACGAAGAAACAGGCCAGACTATCATGAGCGGTATGGGTGAGCTTCACCTAGAGATTTTGATCGACCGCATGAAGCGCGAGTTTAACGTTGAGGCCAATGTTGGTGAGCCGCAAGTGGCCTACCGCGAGACCATCAAGGGCACGGCTGAAGCGCAGGGTAAGCATGCCAAGCAGTCTGGTGGCCGTGGCCAATACGGTGATGTTTGGGTGCGCTTTGAGCCGAATGAGCCAGGCAAAGGCTATGAATTCTTCGACGAAATCAAGGGTGGTGTGGTGCCACAAGAGTACCGCCCAGCTGTACAAAAGGGTATTAAGGAGACGCTCGATGGCGGTGTGATCGCTGGCTACCCAGTGGTCGACGTCAAGGCAACCTTGTACGATGGAAGCTACCACGATGTCGACTCAAGCGAGCTCGCCTTCAATCTGGCTGCTCACCTGGCTGCCCGCGAAGGTATCAAGAAGGCTAACCCAGTCTTGCTTGAGCCAGTGATGAAGGTTGAGGTGACAACACCTGAGGAGTTCATGGGTGATATCATTGGCGACCTCAATAGCCGCCGGGGCCGCATTGAGGCAATGGAAGACTTGATGGGCGGCGCGAAGCTCGTCAAGGCTATTGTGCCACTGGCAAACATGTTTGGCTACACCAGCGACATCCGCTCGATGTCGCAGGGCCGAGCTGCTAGCACGATGGAACTTGCCCATTATGAGGAAGTTCCACCAAACGTCGCGCAGGAGATTATCGAGAAGCGCAGTAAGTAAGCCTTCTTGTATTATCTCTATAAAACACCTCTGTTACAGGGGTGTTTTATTATCTTGTCTCAGTGCGAGGAATGGTGAGTAGTATGCAAAAGCCAGCATATATGCTGGCTTTTGTTGGTGCAAGGCTATGGCTCGTACTACTTTTTCGTTTTCTTGTCGTGCTTGGCTATTTTCTTGACGGCAATTTTTTGCGGCGCAGGTAGTGGCTTGAGTGGTACCGTTACCCTCAAGATGCCGTCCTCCAGATGGGCCTTAATCTGCTTGGCATCGCTACCATCCGGTACCTGTACACGACGGCAGAAGCTTGTGCTGCTCTCACGAACGACGTAGTTGCGCTGTTTGTCCTCGGTTTTTTCGTGCCGTTCGCCGCGGATGACGAGCGCACCATTGTCAAGGCTTACATCGAGGTCGTCCTCAGCAAAGTTCGGCACATGTGCTTCAACAACCAGTGTATTATCCACTGTGTAGACGTCAGTCGCGACAGCTTGGCTGAGTGTCGTAGTAAAGGGGTTATCAAACAGCTGCCGCTGCAATGCGCGCAATTCCTCAAATGGATTGTATTTTGTAAGACTACTCATAGGGTGCCTCCTTATGTGTTGCTTTTGTATTCTTATCATAGCGCGGTAAATAGAACAATACAAGTACTTGCATCCGTCTATCAAAGCGCTTATACTTATATGCATGGCGCAATCGACTCGTCGGCAACGCAGACTGACACGGCTTACATGGCTGGGCTTCGCTGCTATGGTAGTAATTTTGTTAGGGTATATGTATTGGGATGTCGAGCTGAGCCCAGCAGCCTCTACCACCAAGACTGCCGGTAGCGGTCTGGAAAAAACACTCGTGCTGGGCACCGATCCTGGCTTTAAGCCGTTTGAATATAAGCAGGGGCAGGAGATTGTTGGCTTTGATATTGACCTTGTGCGGGAGATTGCTAAGGACACAAACCGTTCGTTACAAATTGAGGAGATCGCCTTTGATGGTCTTTTGCCCGCGCTACAGGCTGGGCGGATCGACCTCATTGCAGCTGGTATGACTGTCACGCCAGATCGGCGTAAGAATGCTGAGTTCTCGCACATGTACTATACTGCAGCGCAAAAGATAATTGTGCCAAAGACTGGCTCAACAATTGCCACCAGTGATGACCTCATTGGCAGGCGAATCGGTGTGCAGCTTGGCACCACAGCCGATACACTGGCACACAAGATTCGTGGGGCGCACGTGGTACAACTCCAATCGACAGCTAGTGTCGTGCAAGAGCTCAGCAGTCGGCGGATCGACGCTGCCATTATGGATGATGGGCCAGCTCAGCAATACCTCG
Source organism: uncultured Candidatus Saccharibacteria bacterium (assembly GCA_937898545.1). Classification (GTDB taxonomy): domain Bacteria; phylum Patescibacteriota; class Saccharimonadia; order Saccharimonadales; family Saccharimonadaceae; genus Saccharimonas. Next base: position 265,144 of record CALEJV010000003.1, read on the forward strand.
CCACGAACCCGCAGCTCGTTGCCTTGCCACGCAACCTCTCACGCGAAGACTACGCCATTGCTATCAAAAAAGGTAATAGCAAACTACTCGCTGAAGTAAACGCTAGCATTGCCGCAATGAAGCGTGATGGCCGCTACGATAAGCTCATCAAGAAACACTTTGGAGTGGCCCAGCCATGAATGTGTGGGATATCCTTTTTGGCGACAAGCGCTATCTCTTCTTGTGGCGCGGCCTAGAAGTGACCATCCTCCTGACCGTCTTTTCGACGATCATTGGGCTTGTGATTGGCCTGGTTGTCGCTCTTATGCAGCAGTCTGCCTGGCAGCCATTTCGCACCTCCAAACTACATCGCTTCCAGCGCTGGCGGCCATGGGTGAGCTTAGCCAATGCTTATACCACGGTCATTCGTGGCACACCCGCTTTGGTGCAGCTACTCATTATGTATTACGTGGTATTTGGCTCTTACCGTGGGGTGCCCAAGCTGTGGATTGCAAGCCTCGCCTTTGGTATCAACAGTGGTGCGTACATTGCTGAGATTATTCGCGGCGGGATCGAAAGTATCGACAACGGACAAGTCGAAGCGGCGCGCTCGCTTGGCTTGAGTCGCTGGCAAACCATGCGTTATATCATTCTGCCTCAAGCGCTCAAGCAGTCATTGCCGTCACTGATCAGCGAGGGGATTTCGCTCCTCAAGGAGACATCAGTCGTTGGTTGGATTGGTATGAACGATCTGATGCGTGGTGCTGATAATATCCGCTTCCAAACGGCCACCGCCTTTGAATCGCTCTTTGCCGCTGCAATGATTTACCTCGCCCTCACCACGCTATTTACGTGGGTGATGAATCGAGTAGAGAGGAGGCTTAAAGCGCATGATTAATATCAAGCAACTCCGCAAGCACTACGGCAACAATTATGTTTTGCGCGGCATTAACCTGACAATCAAGCGGGGAGAGGTTGTGGTTCTCTTGGGCTCGAGTGGTGGTGGCAAAAGCACGCTGCTTCGCTGTATTAATATGATCGAGACACCGACGAGCGGGGAAGTGTGGGTGGACGGCATTGAGATGACCAACCCAGCGACCGATCTTAACAAAGCCCGGACTGAGCTTGGCATGGTTTTCCAACAGTTTAACCTCTTTCCGCACATGACCGTGCTTGAAAATATCATGCTTGCACCACTCAAGGTACGCAAACTATCAAGAGCCAAAGCTAAGCGTCAGGCGCTTCAAATGCTCGATCTGGTTGGCCTTCGCGCCAAAGCCCAAGAATACCCAAGTCATCTCTCGGGTGGGCAAAAGCAGCGGGTAGCGATTGCTCGTGCCTTGGCAATGCAGCCAAAAGTCTTGCTCTTTGATGAGCCAACGAGTGCACTCGACCCTGAGATGGTTGATGAGGTACTAGCGGTTATTAAGCACCTTGCCGAAACAGGGATCACAATGATCGTCGTCACACACGAGATGTCATTTGCGCGCGATGTCGCATCGCGGATTGTCTTCCTTGACGGGGGTAAGATTATTGAAGATGGTACACCAGTGCAGGTCATTACTCACTCCGCACAGCCAAAAGTTCGCACCTTCTTTGCCGCACTCAGTAATAATTGATACATCCCTCTATGCTATAATGCGCCTAAGGAGGAATAGTATGTCAGATACAATACAGCGATTCAAAACACTCTTTGCTGGGAGCGGTGTCGACTACGTAGAATGCGAAGTCGTTAATGCAACGCAGCACTATCTACAGCTACGTGAGCAAGGCAAATGCGAGGGATTCACGCCAGTGATTGTAACGCTCGATGACCTCATCCTGGATGAGATAACAGAAGGCTTAGAGAACGCTGGCGTCCAGACAGTCCCCGAGCTTGTGCGGCGCACCATGGAAGCATCGCAGGCAGTTGATGTACCAGCCTTCTTTGCTCACGTTGCACAAGAGCTGCCAGCTGAAACAGCGAAAAAGGCTCAGCGCGCTTCTACTGTGGATGACTATTTTGCGTCGGGCTTCTTGGCGTCACCTGATGACGATGACCCTATTACAGTTGACTTCATCAGCCCATTCCAGGCAGATAGCGACAATCCGGTTATTATTATCAAACTACCAACCACAGTGCCGTATGAGGCATTAGCCTACCTCTGTATGGGTGGCTGGAATGATTGTCCCAAGCCAGCCATCCAGGTGGCGGTATCGCGCTATTGGTATGAGAAGTACGGTGCTGTGCCTGCCGCTATCAGCCATGATACTGTTGAGTATTACGTCGAGCGTCCACCGCAGACCGATGCTGATGCTAAGGCAGTTGCCGTTGAGCTCTTCTATTTTTCATATGGCGACGCAGTCTATCAAGGGTCGGAGACCTTTGAAGCTTTGGCAAACCAGGTATATAGCAGTCGACAGTGGTATGTTTGGTGGGACTAGCTACTTTACTTTTTTGCCACCGCACCCTATAATAAATCCTAACGCGCGACGCGTTTTGTCGTAGTGTCTCTACTCCGGCAAGTAGCTCGCGTCGTACCAAATATTAACATAAGTAAGGAGTACTTACCTACATGGCAGATTTCGATCGAAGTAAGCCACACATTAACGTTGGTACTATGGGTCACGTCGACCACGGTAAAACAACGTTAACGGCTGCCATCACTCACGTGTTGGCAAAGCGTCTTCCAAGCGATGTAAACAAGCCTCGCAACTACGAAGACATCGACAACGCTCCTGAGGAGAAGCAACGCGGTATTACCATCGCCAGCTCCCACCAGGAATACGAGTCGGAGAAGCGCCACTACGCGCACGTTGACATGCCAGGTCACGCCGACTATGTCAAGAACATGATTACTGGTGCCGCTCAGATTGACGGTGCTGTGCTAGTGGTTGCCGCCAACGACGGTCCATTGCCACAGACACGCGAGCACGTGCTGCTTGCTCACCAGGTTGGTGTGCCAAAGATCGTCGTCTTCCTCAACAAGATGGACTTGGCCGACCCAGAGTTGGTTGAGCTAGTTGAGATGGACGTCCGCGAGCTGCTCACCAAGAACGGCTACGATGGCGACAACGCACCAATCATCAAGGGTTCTGCCACCAAGGCGCTCGAGGGCGACACCGAGGCAGAAGACGCCGTGATGGAGCTGGTGGCTGCTATGGACGACTACTTCGAGTTGCCTCAGCGCGACCTCGACAAGCCATTCTTGATGCCAATCGAGGATGTCTTCTCGATCAAGGGTCGTGGTACAGTTGCAACTGGCCGTATCGAGCAGGGTGTCATCAAGATCAACGACCCAGTAGAGATTGTTGGTCTTAAGCCAACTCAGACCTCTGTCGTGACTGGTGTTGAAGCCTTCAAGAAGAGCCTCGACCAAGGTCAGGCAGGTGACAACGCTGGTCTGTTGCTGCGCGGTATCGAGCGCACCCAGATCGAGCGCGGTCAGGTGATTGTCGCTCCAGGCACACTCACCCCACACACCGAGTTTGAGGCGGAAGTCTACATCCTTAAGAAGGAAGAGGGTGGCCGCCACACACCATTTAGCAAGGGCTACAAGCCACAGTTCTACTTCCGCACAACGGACGTGACTGGTGAGATTGAGCTCCCTGCCGACAAGGAAATGGTGATGCCAGGCGACCAAGTAACCTTCAAGGTGACCTTGAACGCCCCAATCGCTATGGACAAGGGTCAAGACTTCGCTATCCGCGAAGGTGGCCGTACAGTCGGTGCCGGTGTTGTGACTAACATCGTCAAGTAGTTTGCATAGTACTCGCAAACTCACAAAAATACCTCCCACAGGGGAGGTATTTTTGTTTTTTATACAAAAGATGATATGATACCGTCATGAACTATACTATCACGAAGCATACCACCACGCAGGGTTTGCCTATCTGGCTGGTCGACACTCCTGACGCAACAACGATTCAAACTACCATTGCCGTACGGGCAGGGTATGAGTACGCTGGTGACGCTCGCATCTACGAAGCACCACGTATCGTCCAGCACATCTTGACCCAAACCATGAATGATAACCACATTGGCGCGTCGGCGTGTATCTACCAAGATCGGCTGCAGCATTTTGTGGCTTATTCACTTCAGGCAGAGAGCGCACCGCAGTTTGCTACAAAGCTAGGTCACATGATACATAGCCTCTACCAAACACGTATTACGCGCAACGCCTTCCAGACTGCTAAAAAGCGCACGCTTGCCGAGCTTACCAAAGAAGAGCATGATATTGATGCTGCACTGATGAGCGACAACCAGTACCAGATGTTTGGACGACCAAAGCTCGCACAGCGCACTCAATCAGCAACTGATATATCACTAAGAGATGCGCAGCGATTTTACGGGATGTTTTATACACTAGCTAACAGTGACATTGTTATCACTGCTAATATGCACGCGCCTGATTGGGATGAGACGGTAATTCTGCAGGCGATTGAGCAAGCCTGTGATGGTGCCGCGGTCGGGCAGCGATTTCCGCTCTATCAAATGAGCTATCTTAAGACAATGACTCAACAAGATCGCTATGGGACAATTATCGTGCCGCAACTCTCAGCAAAACGTTTTCAGTTTAATGGCGTGTTGCATACGATCGGCTTTCACGGGTTTCGTCTCAACTTTGCGCAAGATCCACTGATGGAGATGAGCGCTCGGATGCTTGCAGAATGTATATTGGTACTGTTTACCATGCCCAATCGATTAGGTGACTCTTTCAAAGACCACCCCTTATATCAAGCACGGTGTGCTGCAAAATACTGCACGATATTTAGTAAGAATGATATGGCTGTCCGCGAAACTGGCCAGTCATATCGCTTTATCATTCATTACATCGTCGAAGACAGTGATATGCCGCTGTTTGAGGAAAAGCTATGGCAAGGGCTGCAAAAGCTTGCAAATGAAGGAGTGCCACCCGAGGTATTTGAGATTGCTCAGCAAGCAGTATCATGGCGGATCGACAATGAGACAAAGGCAGAGCGCTTTCATCAGTGGGTGACTCGACAAATTATTAAACGGTTTAAGGACGAAGACCCGGTAGTGAGCTATGATGACATCGTTCGTGCATGCCGGGAAATACGACCAGAGACTGTGACACTTGCTGCAAAAACCGCATTGCTTAAGAACTGGGTATTTAACACTCACATGACGATCGAGAATGACTGCCAATCTATCGCACGGACAATCTACGATGCTATGGAGTCAGCATTAATTACGCTTGATGATATCCCAGGCAGGCTATCAGCAGAGGAGTTTGAGCAGGTAGCGTAAATAAAGGATAAATAAAAATCAAAAAGAGTGATAGTTGTTATCACTCTTTTTGATTAACCAGCGTATAGCGGTGCTACATCCGGATCTCGACATCCACGCCAGCTGGCAAGCTGAGATTGTGGAGGTTGTCGATCGTCTTGGGTGTGGCGTTGGTGATATCAATCAAGCGCTTGTGGACGCGCATCTCGAATGTCTCACCGCCAGTCTTGTATACGTGTGGGCTTTTTACTACCGTGTAGCTGCTGCGCCGCGTTGGTAGTGGCACAGGACCTGCGACGTTTGCGCCAGTGCGCAGAGCGGTGTCGATAATTTGCTTGGCTGATTGGTCGATCACCTTGTGGTCGTATGCCTTGAGGCGAATCCGAATCTTGAGCCCTTGGTTGTTTTGAGCCATTGCTCCTCCTTTTATGTGCAACTCTGTAACTTTAGCAAGATCGAAACAAGCTAAATTATCAGAGTAAATTAATAATACATCTAGCATTATATCATGAGAATAGTCTGTATCCGAACATCAGCTACAAAAGCACGAATCTCTCGCATATTTTTGAGCTTAAAGCCGGATTGACAACTGACCCTTTCGCTTCTGAGGCAATTCGTGTATACTGTACTAGATATAGCGTTTAGTAGTTAGTGGCAAAAGGGACAATATATGAACTGGAAGATTATTCTTCGATCGCTCAAAAATAAAGACATGCAAAAACGCCTTGGTATCGTGCTAGGGCTCATCGTCGCCTATCGTTTCTTGGCGCACGTGCCAGTGCCGTTGGCCGAACCAAGCCGACTCAAGGATATTATCCAGAACGTCGTATCGGCGAGTGACTTTGGTGGCTTCTTAAACATCCTGACTGGTGGAGCATTGGCCCAACTGTCTATCGTTTTGATCGGCCTTGGGCCGTTTATTAACGCCAGCATTATTACCCAGCTCCTTACCAAAGCCATCCCAAGCCTTGAGGAGATGCACAAAGATGGTGAGTCAGGCCGACGCAAGATCAATCAGTGGACGCGTATCGCTAGTGTGCCGCTGGCGATTGCTCAATCGATCGGTATCATCTACTTTTTGCGCCAATCAGTCTTGGCTGGGAGCACAACCGGTACAGTAGCTGGTTCGCTCCATGAGTGGATTGTTGCCGTAACGGCACTGACTGCTGGGTCGCTACTCTTGATGTGGCTTGGCGAGCTGATGACAGAGCAGGGCGTTGGTAATGGTATTAGCCTACTCATCTTCGCTAGTGTGATTAGCCAGCTGCCAACCACCTTTGGGTCGATCTACTCATCGCTCTTTAATACTCAGAATGGTTCGCTCAGCGTCTTTGGCTGGTTCTCACTACCCGTTAACCCGACAACCTTCTGGACAGTAGTTATCCTCGGGACAATCGGCCTCATCCTACTTTATCTCCTCGTTAAGATTAACGAAGCACAGCGCATTGTCACGATCAATTATGCCAAGCGGGTTGGCGGCAATAGCTCGTATGGTGGCATTAAGAGTATCTTGCCTATCAAGCTCATCGCTGCGGGTGTGGTACCAGTTATTTTTGCAGTGGCATTCCTCAGCTTGCCAGCTTTTGTGGGGCAGCTATTACATGCGACACCTGGTGCAAATCAGCAATTAGCAAATAACCTTATCCAGTGGTTCCAGGCACCGACCGCTCAAACATACGCCACCGGTGGCTTGACAGTGCTTATTTACCCATCGATCTACTTCTTACTCGTCATTGCCTTTACCTACTTCTATACTGGTATCGTCTTTAATGCGAGTGAGATTACGGAGAGTCTTGAAAACCAAGGCGGCTTCATTGAAGGGATTCGCCCTGGCCCAACCACTGAAAAATATCTGTCACGCACCGTCAATCGGCTTAACCTGTTTGGGTCGCTTGCCCTGGGGATCATCGCCATCATTCCGTTTGCGATCGACTACGTCTTTGCGCAGCTTGGCATTAATGCTAATAACATGGCAATCGGTGGTACGAGCCTGCTCATTGTCGTCACAGTTGGCCTCGAGACACTCCGTCAGATTAACTCACGAGCGCTGATGGTAACATATGACGACTTCTCAGTCGATGACCTTGATACTAAGCCAAAGAAGCGCGGCTTACTCGGCCGGCGGCGTACTGCCGCAAAGGCATAAAGGCTATCACTAGTATATCTCACAAAAATACCGCCACCTCTGTCTGTGACGGTATTTTTGATATGGTATTCTATAATAATTCGTTCATGAGCCTTTAGAACGTGCGCTATGAGTGGCATAGTGTTCTATCATTGCAATTCAATATAGAAGGGGGAGGATGCAGAACCGTAGCGGGATAGAGGCTGTTGAATAATGGTGAGCTTTTAAGCCTATACGTCGTGAAAGCCTAGGGGGTGCTATGTTTAGAAGTTGCTTATCGCAAAAGCTACCTCTCTTACGGCTCCATTCTGACATAAGAATAGTGCCATCCATAATCTCACAATAATTAATGCAAAAAGCTGGCTACTCCTCTTTACTCCTACAGAGAAATAGCGTATAATACGAAGCTGTATATCTATGGCAAGTTCGAAAGAAGTTATCAAATTGCGCGGCAAGGTAGTGGAAGCACTGCCTAATACGCAATTTAAGGTAGAATTAGAGAACGGCCTAAGCATTATCGCTCACATCAGCGGCAAGATGCGCAAGCATCACATCCGTTTGGTCCCAGGCGATACCGTGGAAGTCGAGTTAACCCCGTACGATCTCACGAAGGGCAGAATCGTCTTCCGCGCACGCGTTTAATAACGTAGAGCGGCGGCCTGATATCACCGCTGTTCTCAGTAACGGCAGGTTTTTCCTGTAGGGAGATTTGTACGCTCATGAAAGTTCGTGCGAGTGTCAAAAAGATCAGCCCCGATGATCAGCTGGTCCGGCGCAAAGGCCGACTCCGTGTCATCAACAAGAAAAAACCTAAGAATAAGCAAAGGCAGGGTTAAGCATGGCTCGAATTGCTGGGGTAGTTATCCCATCAGACAAGCAAGTGCACATTGCTCTTACCTACATCCATGGTATTGGGCGCACGCTTGCTCGAGACATCCTTGCGGCGGCAAAGATTGAGCCGACCACTCGGGTGAAAGATCTCACCGAGGCTGAGGAGCAGAAACTTCGCGACATTATCGACAAAGATTATGTCACTGAAGGCGATCTGCAACGCCTGGTGACCAACAATATCAAACGCCTTAAAGACATTGGTGCATACCGCGGCTTGAGGCACAAAAATGGCTTGCCAACACGCGGTCAGCGCACTCGAACGAACGCACGAACTCGCAAGGGTAAGGCGATCGCCGTCGGCGGGGCACAGCCAAAGGCAGCAAGCAAGACGTAGGAGAAAGGACGAGATATGGCACAAGCAAAATCTACCAAGAAAAAGCAGCGCCGATCAGTCCCATCTGGTCAGCTGCATGTACAGGCAACCTTTAACAACACTATTGTCACATTTGCAGATAGCAAGGGCAACGTCTTGACCGCTGCCAGCGCTGGTGCATGTGGCTTCCGTGGGAGCAAGAAAGGTACAGCCTATGCAGCACAGATTGCTGCAGAAAAAGCCGCAGAAGCTGCCAAGAGTAGCTATGGCGTCCGCACCGTTGATGTATTCGTCAAGGGTGTTGGGCTGGGCCGAGATGCGGCAATTCGCGCAATGAGCAACTTCGACATTGCCGTCAATAGCATCAAAGATGTAACGGGTGTGCCACACGGTGGCGTTCGCCCACGAAAGGCAAGGAGGGCGTAAATGGCACGAGATAGAAGCCCAATCGTGAAGCAGAGCCGCCGCGAAGGCGTGGCGCTTCACCCTAAGGCACACAAGATTTTGGCACGCAAAAGCGGTATTCCGGGCGAGCACGCTCATGGCCGTCAGAGCAAACCAAGCATGTACGCAACCCAGCTACGTGAAAAGCAGAAAGTGCGCCGCATGTATGGTCTACTAGAGAAGCAGTTTGCTAAGCTTATGAACGAAGCAACTCGCAAACCAGGCCTAAGCGGTGAAAACCTGCTCCGTTTTCTCGAGCTCCGGCTCGACAACGCTGTGTACCGTGCTGGCTTTGCAACGAGCCGTCGCCAGGCCCGCCAGCTGGTGAGCCACGGTCACTTTGAGCTTAATGGTCGCCGCGTCGATATTCCATCAATCCGCCTCAAGGCAGGGGATGTCATTACCGTTCGGCCAAAGAGTGCAAAGTCTGGCTACTTTACTGCAATTGACGACATCTACGGCAACACCTCCCAACCACCTCTGAGTTGGCTCAAGAGCGATATCAAAAAACTCAAGATCGAAGTATCGGGCGAGCCAAAGCGCGAAGAAGCTGAGGCTGGTATCAACGAGCAACTGATTGTTGAGTACTACTCACGCTAACAAGGGTAAGGAGAATTTTGTACATGTCTAAATTAATTCACGATCCAGCGTTGGCACGCATCGATGACAATGGGCCGCACAGCAGCACGTTTGTCATTGAGCCACTGCACGCCAGCTACGGCAACACGCTGGGCAACAGCTTGCGCCGGGTGCTGCTGAGCAGTATCCGCGGCGGAGCCTTTACGGCTTTCCGAATGCAGGGTGCGACACATGAGTTTACCACCGTGCCTGGTGTCAAAGAAGATGTTGTTGACATCATGCTTAATCTCAAGGGCGTTGACTTGGTTGTGCACAGCGATGAGCCAGTCGAGCTGCGGCTTGAGAAGCAAGGCGCTGGTGCAGTAATCGCTGGGGATATTGCAGCCAATGCTGAGGTTGAGGTTGTCAACCCTGAGCACGTTATCTGCACAATTGACGACCCACAGGCTAATGTCGTTATTGATCTGGTGGCCGAGGCTGGTCGGGGGTACTACCCGATCGAAGAGTCGAGTGCTAACCGGCTACACAGCGACATGATCGCCATGGACGCGCAATTTAGCCCCGTGACGCGTGTGCGCTTCAAGGTAGATCCAACTCGTGTTGGTCAAGAAACCAATCTGGAGCGGCTTGAGATGACCGTCGAGACTGATGGTAGCTTGACACCACGCGATGCCTTCGAGCAAGCTGCGGCAATTTTGGTCAATCAATATACTGCTCTTGCTGGTAGTACAACTGTTGTATCGGCACCAGCGCTTGGCACTCAAACTGCCGAGGAAGACAACGAGCTGAACACCTCGATCGAAGACCTTGGCCTCAGCGCCCGCACCGCAAACGCGCTCATCAACAATGAGATTCGCACTGTTCATGACCTCGTCACTTTGACGGAGCAGGACCTGCGCGAGCTCAAAGGCTTTGGCAGCAAAGCCCTCGACGAAGTAAAAGATAAACTAGCAGAATTGGAGCTCTAAATGCATCGACACGGATACAAAGGGCGCAAGCTCGGCCGCGAACGCGATCAACGTCGAGCCCTGCTCAAAGGCCTAGCAACCAGCTTGGTTGTTGAGGAGCGCATCGAAACAACGCTACCAAAGGCCAAAGAGTTGGTGCGCTACATCGAAAAGCTCATTACTAAAGCTAAGAAGGGTGACCTCGCTCATCGCCGCGCTGTCATTGCTGGGCTCAGCACACAAGCTGCAGCAATCAAGCTGGTTGACCAGATTGCCCCGCAACTCGGTCATCGGCCAAGTGGTCACGTGCGTGTGTATCGGACACGCCTGCGCCGTGGTGATGGCGCGCAGATGGCAATGATTGAGTTTGTTGACGAGCTCAAGCCAATGCCTAAGCCCGAGGCAACCACAAAGGAGGCGAAGTAGTTATGGCTCACAAAACATTTTCGCAAAAGCCAGCCGATGTTAGCCGGCGCTGGATTTTGATCGACGCGAGCCAAGCACCACTTGGCCGCACCGCAACAACCATTGCACAGTACTTGGTTGGCAAATATAAGCCAACTTACACGCCGCACGTCGATGGAGGCGACTACGTTGTCGTCATCAACGCAGCTAAGGCTGTTGTGACTGGCAAGAAAGAGACGGACAAGATCTACTACCATCACAGTGGTTTCCCTGGTGGTATCAAAGACGCTCAGCTCAAGGAAGTGCGCGAAAACGCACCAGAGCGCATCATTACTGCTGCTGTGAAGGGTATGCTACCCAAAAACAAGCTTGCAGCAGATCGCCTAGCTCGTCTCCGCGTCTTTGCTGGCGAAGAGCACGCCCACACCGCACAGCAACCAGAGAAAGTAGAGGTACAATAAATGGCACAAGCAACATACGACTATGGCCTTGGCCGGCGCAAAAGCGCTACTGCCCGCGCTCGACTGGTCAAAGGTAAGGGAAATATAACGATCAATGGCAAGTCGGCGCTTGACTACCTGTCAGGCAACAAGACATTGCTAGCTGAAGTAACCGACCCACTAGCCTTGGTTGGCAAGCAAAAAGAGTTTGATGTTACCGTCCTGGTGAAGGGTGGTGGCCTCAGCGGTCAGGTTGATGCTATCAAGATGGCGATCGCTAAAGCGATTACCGTTGGTGCACCAGACCTGCGCGGCACACTCAAGAAGGCCGAATTCTTGCGCCGCGACCCACGCGAAAAAGAGCGCAAAAAATACGGCTTGCGCAGCGCCCGCAAACGCGAGCAGTACTCGAAGCGTTAAGCATTTTGCCTGCTTCATAACATACCCTGTCAGCATGGCAGGGTATGTTGCTATAGTAAAATATTACTAAGGGTGGTGAGATAGAGTAGCTTCTAAACACTAGAAGTGTTACTACAGGTCCCTTATATGCATTATGTCACCATTCTTTTGCAGCCAGCCTACCAAAAATGATACAATACAACACTAGTATGTACGACAAACTCCACGAACTATTTGGCCTGGCGTATCCACTACACACCCAGGTATTTGGCGATTGGCACGATATATCTCGACCAGTTATTGTCCTTATACACGGTATCGGGGTGAATCATAATATTTGGCAAGGCGTACTGAATCAGCTTGGCGATCAACCAGTCTTGGCAGTCGATTTGCTAGGCTTTGGCCAATCGCGCAAGCCTGCCTGGCCCAATTATACCCTGACTGATCATGCACGTGCCCTGCGCAAAACGATTCGCCATGCTGCGCCGCTGCGCCAGGTGATCTTGTGTGGGCACTCACTTGGTACACTAGTCGCAATCGAATACACCAAGTTGTTTCCTCGCCGCGTCCAGCAGCTCGTACTGTGCTCACCACCGATCTATCTACCAAGTGATATTGCTAAGCGCCCACTACGCGAGGCGCTGCTCAAGACAATTGGCAAAGGATTTCTTAAGGCGATCAACGCGTCACCAAAGCTCATCGGCGCAGTTAATCAGTACAAACGGACGCAGAAGAATTTTCATGTCAGCCGCGAAGGGTTTTCGCCTTATACTAAGACGGCACGCAATAGTATTTTGCTCCAGACCTCGCTCGATGATGCCTGTAATCTACCACCACTACCGATAACGATTCTCTATGGTACACTCGATGCGGTGATGGTGCCAAAGCATTTTAAGACAATCCAGCGCCAGCGTCGCAATGTCGTAATCGAGACGGCGATTGCCGGCCACGAGATTCGCACCCGCTATGCTAAGCTTATTGCTAAGCATCTCAAACAATAAGCCAACTATTTTTGCATGCTTGGCATGCTGGTACTGCGCACTCCTACGTCTCTCTCGATATAATAAAAGCTCTCTGTAACAAGAGAGCTTTATTGTCTATTAGAGAAGAATTCTTCTTGTGCTGAGTTATCGCGTTCTATTTTGGAAGTTGCATAGCGTCGCCGATACGCTATTGTCAGTGCTCGACTCCACCACAACCTGCATGTTTGGGTCACTCGAGAGCTTCATCAGCGAATAGATCTGCCCATCTGGCATAGCAATCTCAAGGCTCCCTTTGTCGGCAACGAGATAGACGAAGTAGCGCTGGCGATTTTGCCAATTATTATATACTGCATACGCCTTCTCGTACTTATTTTTCGCTTCACCAGTGATCTTCGAGCTATTCCGTTTCACCTCATAGGTGCCAGTCTCGGTGTTGAGGTCAACGCTCACACGACTATCCTTTTGGTTGATAAAGACCCGAACGTGGCCTTTATCGTTAGCTGTATTGTTTGTAAAGTGAAGGCTAATCTCTTGCGAAGCTTTGCGATTAACTTTGAGCAACTCTTTGTGATAGCCATCAGGTGCCGTCTTGGATGTTCGGGTTGATCGCTTGGTGCGGAGGCCGCTGGTGCGCGCATTGTTATTAATCAAGCGCGACCGCACGACATACTTTCCATCCTTTTGGGTTATCGAGAGGGAATGGGTTGAGCTCATCGAGCCGATATGTTTTGCTGCTTGACCGTCATCCTTCAGAATCTGTCCTTGTGAGTACTCCCAGTTACCCATCCAGCCAATACTCTTAACGCGTGTTGGGCTTTCTTGGTAGTAATTAGCGCCGTAGTAATCCGTTCCGTAGTCAAGCCGCTCTGGTTGCTGCTCGGCGACAAAGGTACCATTGGCTTCAAGATGGCCAATCATGTAGTAGCTGCCTGTTGTCGAACCATATTGATAGCCATTAGCACCAAAGAGCAGCGCGTGCTTGGTAGTCTTTGTTTGTGGATCATAAAAGCTCTTGAGGTTAGGGCACTCAATAAGGCCAAGATCTTTGCCATCAAGCGTGCTACCGTTGAGCATGGTCGCACCCTGGTATTCCCACTTTTTTCCGTCAGTGCTTGAGTAGATACCAACCTTATCACCCTCAGCCAGATACATCATCAGCTTCTTGGTAGATTCATTGTACCAGACGTGTGGGTCGCGGAAGTTCTGCTCTTTGGACTGCGCCTTCATCACTGGCTGGCTATGGTTATATGGGTGGTAGGTGCGGCCATCATCGAGTGAATATGCGGTATATTGGTGTTGGCCAGTCTCGGTATAGCTCGTGAAATAAGCAACTACTGCCGTCTTGGGTAAGTCACGGAAAAATCCATTACTATTCTGATACACCGAACCCGAAGCAACTGCCGACCAACCATTGACAAACTTGGGAATCGCCACACCAAGATCCTCAAAGTGCTCCCAATCCTTGGTGCGAATATGATACCACTCAGTGCCATCGTTGCCCGACTTATAGTTTTTATTGAGCAGGTAGTAAAGATGGTAGTAGTCATCCGTTCCTTTGAATATTGTCTGGATGTCATTCATGAAGCCTTTTGGCGTATTGTAGTGGTTTGACTGCTGGAATCCGTCGGTATTGGTATTGGTGTTGGTAGCAATGTTTGATAGATTGCTATTGCTGGAGTTGTGAGCAGATCGTGCGTGAATATAACTCGACCCCACGCTCAGCAGCGCAAAGCCCGCTACCAGCGCAACGAGGGTATATTTAGTGCTGTTTTTCTTCGTTTTGATGGTTTTTAGCATAGTGCTCCTCAGACTTTTCTTGACATTAGCAAATCAATAAACGGTAAATTATCGTTGTCGTTTGTGTTGTTCTCCCGTCGTCTTTCTTAACTCCTCTCGTCTCGATTGCCCGAAACGAATCCTTACTATCTAGCTAACCAGAAACGCTACTCTATGTCAATGATATCGTTTCGTATAGTACCTCATATACTGCGTGTTCTGACCTCTTATTCAAACTCGCCACCGAAAATGCTATACTACATATATGTCCAAAGAAGTTATCCTCACCGGAATTCGTAGCAATGAAGAGCCAACGCTTGGCAATTATCTTGGTGCCTTTGTACCCATGGTGCAACTGCAGCAGCACTATGCTGGGCGCTACCAGCTCAATATGTTTGTGCCCGACCTGCATAGCTTTACCACACCGATCGATCACACGACGCTCTATGAGAATACACTAACCAACCTCAAGTATTTCATTGCAGCAGGGCTCGACATCACCGATGAGCATACGTTTCTCTACCGGCAGAGCTTCATCCCAGCACACAGTGAACTAACCTGGATTTTGGACTGCTTCACTGGTTTTGGTGAGATGAGCCGGATGACGCAGTTTAAAGAAAAGTCAGCTGATAACAGTAGTAATGTTACTGTTGGGCTCTTTAACTACCCTGTCCTCATGGCGGCTGATATCCTCCTCTATAATGCTCGATGGGTGCCAGTCGGTGAGGATCAGTTCCAGCACTTGGAGATTACCCGAGATATTGCACTGCGCATGAATCGTAAATTTGGCGAGCTCTTTACTATTCCAGAGCCAACTGCCAAGCAAACCGCCTTCATCCAGCGCGACACCGGCCTACGCATCCGCAGCCTGACAAACCCAGAAAAGAAGATGAGTAAGAGTTCTAACGACCAAAAGTCCAAGATCAACCTCGCCGATACCCCCGCCCAAGCGCGCAAAAAGATCATGGCTGCCACGACAGATTCGCTTGGCGTTATCAACTTCGACTGGCAGCGTCAGCCGGGTATTACCAATCTACTTCAACTGCTTGCAATCTTAACCGACCGCCCGCAAGCTGAGGTAAATGCCGAGTGGGTAGGGCAGACCCAATATGGTCCACTCAAGCGTGCAGTAGCTGAGGCGGTGGCTACCTTCCTCACTGATTTTCAAACACGGCTTGCGGACATTTCCGACGAGACACTGCTTGCTACTCTCGAGCGCTCTGAGCGAGCGATGAATGAGGTCGCCAACACCACGCTCCTCCGCGTACAAAAGGCGGTTGGCCTGCGGAGTACATCATGAGTAGAGCGCGAGATGGAGTCATTATATGAAAATCACATCAAGCGACCTCCTTGCTATCTTACGCCAGTTTCGTCAAGCAACTGACGATAATGTCCCGCGTCACATCGACCAAATCGCCAGTAGCCACCCGCAGCCCATCAACCAGCTGGTGCGCTTTCGCTTCGACCGCCGGCAGTACTTTTTGCTGATCGACGACACAGCGGAGGATCATGCATCCTACATTATGCAGCAGATCTACACCGCAAAGAGTGATGCAACGGGGGAAATTCTCCCCAACCCACTCAGCGACATCACGACCTACGGCCTACCATTCAAGGGTAAGGATGTCTATCTTTTTCAGCAGCGGCGTACCACCCAGCGCCTTGATAGCCTGCTTGCAACGCGCTACCCCGAGACTAGTCGCTCCACTTGGCAAAAACACATCAAAGCTGGCCACGTCGCCGTCAACGATAGAGTCGTCTGTCAGCCACGCCAACTGGTAGCAGAGATCGACAGTATCGCCATCAACCTACCTGACGCGGTCGACTATAGCGACAAAACCCTCCCTATCCTCTATATCGATGATGATGTAATTGTTATCAATAAGCCAGCCGGTGTCCTGACCCACAGCAAGGGCGCACTCAATGATGAGTTTACGGTAGCAGACTTCTTCCGGCGCTATACTTCGGTTGGGCTGGAGACAAATCGGCCAGGGATTGTTCATCGGCTCGACCGCGACACCAGCGGAGTGATGATTGGTGCACGTACGCCTGAGGCCTTCCAGCGGCTTAAGAAGCAATTTGCCGAGCGCCACGCTAAGAAGACATATCTAGCAGTTGTGGCAGGGCAACCCCGTCAGCAGCAAGCCAAGATCGATGTCCCGCTGGGGCGTAACCCGGCCGCGCCAAGCACCTTTCGAGCCGATCCACGTGGCAAATCTGCCCAAACAATCTACAAAATACTCGCCTCACAGCCCAGTATGAGCCTGCTCGCTCTGCGCCCCCGCACTGGCCGGACACATCAGCTGCGCGTCCATCTGGCATATATTGGCACACCGATTGTTGGTGATCGCATTTATGGATCGGCAGGGGAGCGTCTCCTTCTGCACGCCTACCAGCTCGAAATCACGACTCGTGCGGGCCTACGTCAGACCTTTGTTGCACCGCCGCCGGCAGCCTTTACAGCACTCTTTCCTGAGGGAGCCGATGCCATCGCTCGTCTATAACCCTCGCACCGAGCAGCGTCTTGCCCAGCTTGCGCAGCAGCCACCACAGTCATTGCTTCTTGTTGGTGCGCCTGGACTTGGGCTTATGACCGCAGCACGGCAGGTTGCGAGCCACACCGCACTTATCCTCCGGCCTCATACCAGCCAGGGCCATGACGACCAGCAACGCGGGACAATTCGCGTTGATGACATCCGCTCGCTTCACACACTTACTCAGGGCAAGGCAACGGCTCGGCAATTTGTCATTATTGATGATGCCGACCGGATGACACCTGCCGCCCAAAATGCCTTCCTTAAGCTCCTCGAAGAGCCGCCTCACGCGCTTCATCTCATCCTCACTAGTCATCAGCCCCAACGCTTGCTGGCAACAATTCGCTCACGCGTCCAGACCGTCCGTATCATCCCACCTCAGCCAGACCAAACGGCCACTCAGCTTGATCAACTTAGCATTATTGACCCGACGCGCCGCGCCCAGCTGCAGTTTATTGCTCAGCAGCAACCTGCGACAATCGCACGCTTGGCTGCCAATAGCGAGGAATTCCGCGCCATTGCCCTGGCAATGACCGACGCGCGCCACTATATCACTGGTGCTACCCGCCAACGCATCGTAATTGGGCAGCGCTATAGCCACGATCGAGCTCGTGCATTGCTCTTGCTTGAGTGTGTGTTGCACATTGCATGGCATACACTTCGGACGCAACCATCGCGGCAGCTGCTTACCCAGGCAGAACATATCGCACGCGCACACGAGCGCATTACTGCTAATGCCAGCGTGCGGATTCAGCTGCTGGCATGTGGTATACTATAACTATGTATGGATTATTATTGGTAGCCTGCGCTGGTGCCTTTGCCTTATGGCAGCAGCAATCAGTTGCCGAGACCACCTCACAATTACCAATGCGCCTCTCGGGCAAGCTTGATCGCCTGTGGGAGGTAGCTCAGGAATCACTCCGTGATCGTCGTTATCTCCGCGCCGAGAAGGCACTGCTCACGATCCTGCGGGTGGATGAGCGTAATGCAACCGCCTATAACCGCCTCGGTATTTTATACGCCAAGCAGAAGGCATTTGATGATGCGATCGAGTGCTTTGAGATCGCTCAGAGTCTGGAGCCAAGTGCATCAAGCCTACACAACGTTGGCCTCATCTATTATGAAACCAAGCGCTACGACAAAGCTGCTCTCGCCTTTGAACAAGCACTGGCAATGGAGGACAAGCTGGCTGCGCGGCATATTGCCTATGCCAAGGTGCAGGAAAAGCTCGGCCATAGTAAGAAAATGCTAGAATCACTCGAGCGAGCTGCCAAGCTAGAGCCTGGCACTCAAACATATCAGCTCCTGGCCGAAGGCTACGAACGAGCTGGCGACCACAAAAAAGCTCAGCGCATCCGCGCCAAGATGCAGCCCCAGCCTACCTCTGCGCAATCACCGCAGCACCACCGAGCACAACCAGAACCTCGCCAGCACCCCCAGCAACGCATTACTGTGCCGTCTCAGCAGGTAGAGCAACAACCTTCAACGGCGTATTACCATCCACCGGCTGCATTGCCCGCTCCAGCAGCGTCACCAACGTATACCCAAGCACCTCCGCAGCCGCAGCCAAATGCCGCCTACAATCGACAGTCATCCACTGTTCATCCGCCAGCACGAGCTCCAATGCCCGCTAACCGCATCCAGCGCAGCGCACCACGCCGCATTACGATGTAGCGTCAAACGGTAAAAGGTATAATAAGGGCTAAATACAATCAATAAGGTAGCAATATGTATGCTGCCTTATTTACATTCTCAGGGCAAGGTTTCTCGCTGCGTAAGCCCTTTTGCTATTGATATATCACTATACTCACTACACATACACACAATGACCACGCTTTCAGCATTGTTCTTACGACAGCCAATACAAAGAGTGGAATAAGCTCCTACCAATTTACAGCTACTGCATAACCGCAAGAACAAAAAAGACCTCCTCCTTAAGAAAGTCTTCGCTATATACGTATGGAGCCGCTTTACGGATTCGAACCGTAGACCTACTGTTTACAAAACAGTTGCTCTGACCAGCTGAGCTAAAGCGGCAGAAATGGTACCGGAGGTAGGACTCGAACCTACGAAGCTAAAAAGCGGGAGATTTACAGTCTCCTGTCATTGCCACTAGACGACTCCGGCAAATAAAATGAACTAACTGTGAATCAGTATAGCAAATTTTTTGCCAATGTCAAAGTGCGAAAAACACAAATCACACAATCTCTTACAATTATGCAACGTACCTCTGTTAATAAAAGGACTTTTGCGATATACTGCACTCTATGACAAAAAAGCATTTCGATCATATTCTCATTGCCGCTACGCTCGATAGGCCGCCACAGGCTCGTCACGTACGCGAAGATTACCAGCCAACCGAGTGGCCAATATCAGAGGAAGAGCTCCACAGGCACCCTCTTATACCACTTTTTCCGTCTCTTGTTGTGCGAAAGGATAGCGAGGTAGACACTAAACGGCGCGACAAAATAGCCAACCATGTCGAGCAACTTGCCCGTGACCTCACACCATTTACTGTGCAATGGGGTCGCGAGGTAGAGATGAGCAGGTCTGCAAAAAGCCCTCTCCATGCCAAAGAAATCACTCATGGCCGTGATAAAATCCTCGCCATCCGCAACGCACTTGGCAGTCTAGCTATGGAGCTAGAAATACTCCACAATGCGCCCAGCTCACTGCTATATGCTCAGTATAAGCCAGGTAACTCACTAATGTCGTCGACCATAAGAGAAAAACAAATCGACTTTATTAGCATATTTACTACTCGCTCCTACGATAAATCGAGTCCTCTCGGCGGTAGGCCTCGGTCAATCACCCGGTGCGACTATCCACTTGGTCTATACTGTACTCCACGATCATCAATTGAGCCTTATAGAGACAATCATCCAATAACTGCAGCAGCAGCTTATGGCTTAGCCGAAGTTACACCTCCGCAGCGAGGCCGTCACCAAGTACCAGCCCCAACAGGTCGTGTCTATCGGCTACCACGTCACCGCCAACCAGTCTAAGTTCGTTTCTGATAGTGTGCAGCAAGGAAGGGGGCTTCTCGCCATATATTTCAGCGAGCGAAAAACATCCTCACTACCCTCACTATCGGTCAATAACAAAGATCACCCCAACAATGGGGTGATCAACAAATTCAGCCATGGAGCCACGATCGGGGCTTGAACCCGAGACCTCATCCTTACCATGGATGCGCTCTACCAACTGAGCTATCGCGGCATTACTTGGTATTCTACCATACGAGGTACGTACCAGCAAGCCTTACTGCTTTGGTTCTTGATGCGCTCGTTTTGCCAGCACACTCACCCTTTCTCTCCGCTGCTTCGTCTATAGAGCGTGCGAGGTTCTACCAGTGGTCAGCCTACCTCATATAACATCTATAACTAGGCTTTTTTGCGCTATACTCAATGTCGTAATCGGGGAGGTTATAGTACATGTATACATAATTCTCCTAGAATCCATTGACAAATAGGGGCATTCGTGGCTACAATACATACTGTCTATCGTTATAGTAATCTCTTGTCGATAGAGTGTTTGTACGATAAAGTTTCGTGTTAGAATAAGAGTAACCATTAAATAAAGAGGAGTCTATGGCAATGGCTGGTTTTATGCAGTGTATGGAAGTAATCGACAGGTATCGGTGGTGGGTCGGAGGGGTGATATTCCTCATGATCGTCCTGAGTTGGTGGCTTCGCGTGGTAAGTGCTCGCAAGAATAAAACCTACACTGCAACACTCCGCAAAAAATACGCGGTCTTGGTTGTTGCTGAGGATGAAGATCCTGAAGTATTCGAGAGCTGCCTCGCTAGCATCAAAGAGCATAGCAAGCCGACCCAGCTGCTTGTCTCGATCAACGATACGTCACACGCTCACCAGTCTCTCAGAGCGATCGCTAAAGAATACGCAACAACGGTGGTCGAGCAGCCTGAGATGATGAGCTATGATGCGCAGCTTGCCTCACTGATCGAAAAGGTGCGGCGTGTAAGTCTTGTGGTTGTCACAACTCCGCGTGCGCACTGGACACCATCGACCATCAACCTTCTCTTGCCCTTTGCCGAGCCAACTATTGGGCTCGTTAGTGGCCGCCAACAATACACTGGTGGAGCGACGCTCTCTCAGCGAATCGGCAGTTGGCTGCTCGATATGCAGCAGCGTGTTATTTTGCCCATGCAGAGCCGCCACGGCCAAGCCTATGCCATCACAAGCGACACCTTTGCCATCCGGCTTGAGCTACTCAAGCAATTTACTCAGAGCGATGCAACAGCGCAGCCATGTGCCGCCCATCATCCATCAAGCATTGCCCTGTCTCTGTCTGCACACTACCACGCAGCCTACCAGCACAGTGCTCTCACGCAGATCAACCATCCAGCAGAACTCTACCGGATTGCAAGCAGCTACACCCAACTGAGCCGTGCTGCCTATTGGCAACTCTGGCATCAGCACGCACGTATCCGGCAGGCAGGGCCACTTGTCTGGCTCACACACATTGGCTTTTGCTTTGCGAGTTTGCTTTATCTTGGGGCGCTGATCGTACTCTGCAGCACGCTCGTCAACAACCTATACAGCACTCTGACTGGAACAGCGACTACCGCAACGCTCTGGAGTAGTGTAACGATCCTTGGGCTCGTGCTTGGTTGGCTTGTGTGGCAAGTGGTACGTAACATTCCACACCTTAAGCATCACCCACGCGACCTATGGCTCCTGCCACTCTATCTCCCGATCACTGGTAGCCTCGCGCTCACGAGCAAACTATGGGCACTCATTACGCTCTCTCGCCATCACGCACCCGCTCCATCGAGCGCACTTCGTCAATATGCAACTGGTCTCGCGGCAATTGTCCTGCTGCTCATTACAGTGCCACTCGCATATGTCGTGGCAATGATCCCAGCTCAGCAACCACAAGAAGCTCCGCACCGCCCTGCACAAACTGCTCCACGGCCGCAGCAGCAACGTGATAATCGCGGCAAGACAGACAAGAAGCAGGCTAATCGTCCAGCAACCACCTCTGGTCAATCGCAACACACTCCAGCTCATTCTGAGAAGAAGAACCAGACTACCACACCAGAGCAAAAGCCAATTATACTAACCGCCCAAGATGGCGACTCCCAGTCGCTTGTGGCACGGCGCTTCATCAAGAGTCATCATCAAGCTCAGCAGCTTAATCCTGCGCAGGCTGCATATGCCGAGAATCGCTTGGTAGCCTTAATGGGGCAGCGTGATGACATTGACAGCGGCGAGACCTTTACGGTGAGTAATTCGCAGCTTGCTACGGTTGTTGCCGAGGCCCAAGCGCTCAGTGCTGACGAACAGGCTAACTGGGCAGCCTATACTGCTACCGAATAGCAAATCCTCATCGCCACTAGCATTACACCGTGGGCTATGCTATAATCAACCAAGATGTTTTATAAAATCTAACGAGTAAAGAAATGGCAAAGAAGAACAATACAAAGCGAAAGATTATTGCTCTTGTGAGCAATCTCACCAAACACCGTACCTACGTAACACGTAAGAACACGATGAACACTCCAGATAAGCTTGTTCTGCGCAAGTATGACCCAATCGCTCGCCGGCACGCTACCTACACTGAGACGAAGAAATCGCTCGGCCGTAACGAAGTCAAGCCGCGCAAAGGCTAGTCTTACCGCAATAACAATCAAAAACAGCATTCACTCACGAATGCTGTTTTTTGCGGTAGCGATCAATTGCGAGAGTTAGTATAGCGCAAGCGACAGGCTTTAAGCAGTATTACTTCTTACTGTATTTTTAAAAGATAGAAGAGGGGAGGGTATGGAAACCATCAATCTCAGCACCTAAGGCTATCTATGGCGATAACCCTGGCGGACAGTGGTATGGCGCTCAGCCTGCGCAGCGGCAAGTTGCTCGGCGAATACATCAAATGTCGCTGCCATCCATAGACCATCAGAGACCATCCGGTCAAGCAGCGCCATCGTCGGTGTTGCCATAGCAGCATAGACATAGAGGACACCACTCGAGATCTCAATACTAAGATCATCGAAATGCGATGCTATCACTGTTGCTACGTCTGGTGTGAGGTAGCGCTCTATCTCAACCGCTCGCCCAAGCTCACCATACACCGTGTATTTCTGCATAAATTCTTCTGGCTGCGGCCCAAACATCCCGAGCCGGAGTGGCTGCAGTTTGTAGCTGGGGTAGCTAGCTATCTTGCCTTGCCGACCGATGAACATATACGGCACGTCGCGACGTGTGTACATATCTACTGCAGCAATTAGCCACTGTTGGGGCGAAGGCTTGGGGCTATTGGCAATCCGCACCATATCTCGCCGCGACACGAGCGTGACATTATAGCCGCGAATATTACCCACGCTATAGTGCCGATCGCGATGAGTGGTCGACATAGTGTAGCCGCGGATTGGGTGGTAGTCATCGTCTCGCGGGTTGATTGTCCCAAAATAAACTAAACCAGCTTGCTCGGCAAACTGCTGCACCGTCTTGCGCGCTACTGAACGCTCTGCAAAAGCCGCTGGCGAAACCTGCCGCACAGCACGCTTAACGCGGTGGGTAATGGCATCATGAGCTGACATAACTCCAGTATATCACTCCTTTAGGCAAAAAATACCTCCGTCAGGGAGGTTGGATACTATTGTGGCAGGGGCATGAGGAATCGAACCTCAATCTACGGTTTTGGAGACCGTTATACTAGCCGTTGTACTATGCCCCTCTGTACTGTCTCCAGTATATCAAATCTATAGCCAAACCGGAAGAACTTTATATGGTAAAGCGAATATTGATTTGGTTTATGCTAAAAATCCCTCGCACCACGCGGAGTCTGCTATAATAAAATACATGCAACCAACGCCTCCAGTTCGGCCCTTTGCAATACTCATGGTTGGCTTGCCCGGTAGCGGCAAGACATTTTTTGCCGCTCAGTTTGCCAAGGCCTTTGGCTCACCCTTTATTGATATTAACGAGCTCTCGGGCTACTGCCAAGACGATGCAGCCGCGGCAGTAGTAGGGAAGACATTTTTGCAAGAGATTGCTAAAACCAAGCAACCCTTTTTATACGAAGGCGATAGCAACACCCGGGCTCGCCGAAGCGAGTTCGTCCGCTGGGCACGGAGTGAAGGCTATCGACCAGTGATCATTTGGGTCCAAACAGATGTAACGACAGCCCGTAGCCGAAGTGTCAAGAACCAGCGACTCTCACGCGAGGCGTTTGATTACTATGTGCGGCGCTTTAGCGAGCCAAACGCGGGCGAACTCTATTTTGTCATCAGTGGCAAGCACCCGTATTCATCACAGTCCCGGGCTGCCCTGACCTTCTTAAAGCAAATCGGTCAACAGACTGAAGACGAAGCTCTGCCGAGCAAAGCACCAGCCACAACTCCACCAGTAGCAAAGCAGCGCACTCAAGTGCCACCACCAACACCAGCCAGCCACTCAATGCGCGCTATGTCGAGCACCCCACGGCGAGGACAAATTCGCTCGACACGCTACATTGTACAATAAAATAACATCTTGGCTAAAAGGAGGGAGGCTTTTATCTATGTCTTCTACGCTCCACGACGATGAGTTTGGCGATATCGCTATTAAGCGCAGCGCCAAGGCGCGTTCCATCACAATACGACTCGCGCCAAATGGCCAGCTCTATGCCAGCGCCCCACGGCACGCACCACTCTTTCTCGTTCGCCACAGCATTGTCACCAACCGCCAAGCACTCCGCCAGCTCCTGCACCAGCACGCGGTACATATTTATCAAGATGGAGAGACAATTGGTAAACATCACTCAATCGCTATCATCCGCACACAAATGGTCAATCGGCCCACTGTGCGCATCGCAAGGCAAAAGCTGCTCGTCTCTCTCCCGCCAGAGCACACCATAGACGAGCCAGCCGTTCAGTGCGCTATCCGACGAGAAGTTGCAACCATCTTGCGCCGCGAGGCCAAAACCTACTTGCCACAGCGCCTCCACGAGCTTGCTGCACACACTAACTCAACCTACCAGCGTATTCGCTTCAGCCATGCAAGTACTCGATGGGGAAGCTGCAGCAGCACAGGCACAATTAGCCTTAATATTGCGCTCATGAAACTCCCCGATGAGCTAATTGATTATGTTTTGATCCACGAGCTCTGCCACACTCACCACATGAATCACTCGTCAGCCTTTTGGGGACTGGTAGAGCGGCATGATCCTCACTACCGATCACACCGGCAGCGGCTTAAGCACGAAACACCAATGATATAGCATAAGCAAATATCACACAAAACGCTTGTGCCTACCGTCATACTCCAGGTATACTAGAAGCGTGTCGCCATACGCTACCAATAGCCAAACTAGTACTGTTGTACGAGTCAGCAGTGTTGTCTTTCCGCTCCTACTTTTCGCGTATAGCAAACTCCTCGGTCTTGATGCAATGCAGCGCATTCCTGGGGCAGGCAAATGGTCTTTCTATGCAGCGGCCAGCGCTTGGCTTGCTCTTGGTCTCTACACCTGTTTCCGCTCATCACAGACGAACAAGCAGCGAGCGTGGCAGCTCGTCTTGTATCATGGGCTGGCTTCGAGCTACCTCCTGAGCATCTCTGGCGTAGCAGTGCCGTTTACCTGTGCGTGGTCGTTGTTTATGTTGGCGGCGTTTGCTTATGCTGGCTTTTCTGGGTGGCTGCTCAGTGCACTTGTGCTTTTTATTACAGCAGCACTTGATGCATTTTGGCTGACGCCACAAAGTATTGTTGATATTACCACAACAACGTTGGTGGCCTTTATGCTTGGTGTGGTCATTGTTGCCCTCGCATATCGCCACAATCTCTACCGCTCGGCACTGCATACCAGTCGCGAGGCAATGACCTTGCAGCACGATCGGCTTCTAACGATTATCAACAATCTCGCGACCGCTATTATTGCAACCGACCAGCAGGGTATTATCCAACTCTACAACGCTGCAACACTCGATTTGCTTGACACCAACACAAGCCCACATAGCAAGCCAATCGATACCATCCTTCCACTGCGCGATAGTGCCAAGCAACCAGTCTATCTAACCCAGCTACTTCACGCTGCAACTGTTACGCAAACACGCGATGATGTGTGGATGGAAGTATCGGGCGAGATGCTCCGTCTTAGTATCATATTTTCTCCAATACGTGCGCTCAATACAATGGGCGATTCAAGCGATGGCTACGTCCTCATCCTACGCGACATTACGAAAGAAAAGTCGCTTGAAGAAGAGCGCGATGAGTTTATTAGTGTGGTAAGCCATGAGCTTCGCACTCCCTTGACGGCAGCCGAGGGAGCACTGAGCAATATTCAGCTCATGCTCCACCGGCGCGATATGCCACAGCGCACGCTCAAAGATCATCTTGATGCAGCCCACGAGCAAGTCGTCTTCTTGGCCAAGATGGTCAATGACCTCAGCACTCTTGCACAAGCAGAGCGTGGCGCCGCCGACATGCCAGAGCTACTTAATGTCCGTGCGCTCATGGATGACCTCTACCATCAGTATCGTTCCCAGGCTGCCAAAAAGCAGCTTACTCTCACGCTCGAGACATCACCGCGGCTGGGCCATGTCGTCGCAAGCTCATTATATGTACGTGAACTTATCCAAAATCTCCTCTCTAATGCCCTCAAATACACCAAAGAAGGAGAGGTCCACCTCAGTGCGCGCAAGAAGGGTAATCGCATTATCATCGCTGTGCGCGACACGGGCATTGGCATTAGCAAGAGCGACCAAGCACACATCCTCGAACGCTTCTGGCGCAGCGAAGACTACCGCACTCGCGAAACTGGCGGAACTGGCCTTGGTCTCTACATTGCTGCCAAGCTCGCACGCAAGCTCGGTACGCGCATCGAGTTTACCAGTCAGCTTAATCATGGCTCAACCTTCTTCTTTGCACTGCCAGCTGCGCAGCAGACGACGCACGACAAACATACGAGCTCGCAGTAAATGCCCCCTTGGAGAATAAACAGGTATGTATACCCAAATCTGTCATGAGCAGTAGCAGAAGTACAATGCAAAACCACGGTTCACCCTTGACAACCCTCGCTATAGCGCGCTACACTAGGGCTTGACAGCCTGCAAAGACAGGCTATTAAATTTGGGGAGTATGCTGTGGCGAAACCAAGCAAAAAATCATCAACCAACCGCGTGACGCGCATCACCGCGCAAGACACCACGCCCACCAAAACCAAAACGTCAAAAGAAAAGACAACCTCTGTGGCATCAGCCAAAACCGAGGCCAAAAAACCAAAAGTAACTAAGCCAAAGCGTCAGCGCCGTGGCCCATTCTCAGCGATTCGCAATTACTTTGCTGGGGCCTGGTATGAGCTCCGTATGGTGCGCTGGCCCGATCGCGCAACGACATGGAAAATGTCTGGTGCACTACTTGGCTTTATTGCAGTATTTAGTGCGACGCTTTTGCTGCTCGATGCTGCATTTAAATATCTATTTCAAATTATCCTGGGGAGGTAGACAATGACAAAAAAACGCTACGACAGCACACGGCAATGGTATGCTATCCACACCTACAGTGGCTATGAAGAGAAGGTAGCCGATAGCATCCGCCAGCGCATTCAGGCCGTTGATATGGCCGACAAAATCTTCGATGCAATCGTCCCCAAGGAGAAGCAGATCCAAATCAAAAATGGCAAGCGCAAAGTCGTTGAAGTTAAGATTTTCCAAGGCTATGTCTTGGTCGAGATGAAGCTCACCGACGAGACATGGTACATTGTACGCAATACGCCTGGTGTGACGGGCTTTGTGGGGAGCGGTACCGAGCCGACCCCTGTAAGCGAGGCTGAGATTAAGAAGATCAAGAAGCGCATGGGTGTGGAAGATCCCAAGCATCAGATTGACTTTAGCGAAGGGGAAGTGGTCAGTATCATTGATGGGCCATTCAAAGACTTTGATGGCACCGTGAGTGAGATCGATACTACCAAGGGCAAGCTCAAGGTGATGGTGAGCATGTTTGGCCGTGACACGCCAGTTGAGCTTGATGCTCTGCAGGTCAAGAAGGTATAAGCCTTGCACGCGGTTTGCATTTGCATGAGCGATCCACTATAATAGCAACGTTACGCACTCAATACCAGTAGTAATTGAGTAAAAGGAAATATAATGGCAAAAAAAGTTATCGGCAACCTGAAGCTTCGTATTCCAGCTGGCCGTGCCACCGCCGGGCCACCCGTTGGTAGCACACTTGGTCAGTGGGGCTTGAATATGATGGACTTCATCAACCCATTCAACGACGCCACCAAGGCAGATATGGGCAAGGACGTCATCGTCCATATCCAAGTGTTTGAGGACCGCACCTTTGCATGGCGCAGCCTCGGCCAGCCCGTTGATGATATGATCCGTACTGCGATCGGTATCAAGAAGGGCAGTAGCAAGCCACACAGCGACAAGGTTGGGACGATCACCCGAGCACAGCTTGAAGAGATCGCTCAGGCAAAAATGGAGCAACTCAACGCTATCAGTCTCGAAGGAGCTATCAAGACGGTGGCAGGTACTGCTCGCAGCATGGGCGTGGAAGTCACTGACTAATCCGCTCGGCGCACATCAAAATACCTCTGCTAGCAGAGGTATTTTTGGTATAAATTGACATATTTTGCAATAGTAGTTTACAATAACAGTATGCGTAAACTCCTCCTCGACAAAATCTCTATACCAATCCTTATTCTTGGCGTGTTCGTCGTTGCGGCGATTGGCTGGTGGCTATATTATATGACGATCGGCAGCTTCACAACGACGATCTTCTATGGGCGCTTCGATCACGATGCAATTCGCCATATGGATGTGAGCTATCAGTCGGGGTATGCGATAGACGGCTGGGATGGCGATAATGGTATGGTTATTGGCACCATCACCGACAAAGCGACGCGCGATCGCTTGCTGAGCATGCAGCCCTTTACTGATTGCCCACACGGTTGCTCGGGGTGGTATCATTACGGAGACAACCTCCCTCACCCTGAGTCGGTATTTCGAGACACCGCTATCCTTGGTAATCACACTATTCCACCAGAGAAGTTTCGTGATCAAGCTCGAGCAGCCATCGGTAGCGACAACCACTGCGTGGCACGCTATTCGTCGAGCCATCGCACCAACGATGTATTTTGCTTCTCACCAAGTAGCGGGGCGTTTGTCTATGAGTTTGCTGAGTTGAATGGAATGTAGATAAATAGCATGCTAGTGTCGGTAAGAACGAGAGAAATACTGCGATATTTAAGGATATAACCACCTTCAAATTAAGAAGATATGTAGCACAAGAGGAACGATCATGAGCGCATCATCCACCCGCGTCCAGCAACCACAAAATATGCCAGTGCGTCGCACCAAGCAGATGGTACGGCTATGGCTAATCTTTGTTATTGTTGCGCTGATATCAGAGGCGATATCATATATAGTCAATTACTCTACGACTCACTACACACGAATAGATCCAGTTTGGGCAGCTACCGTAATTTTCAGTATAGATGCAGCTTGCTTTGCGGCTGGCATGCTATGGCTTGGCCGTGGTCGTAGGCCTATTTCGCGCATCATCTATGGCTCAGCAGCGTTCTTAATGGGCGCATTTGCCTTCCAGGCTGGACATGGATTCATTCCCACCTCAATAACTATAGCACTGAGCTTCCTTGCCGCGACGCTTGCTACCATTCCTCGCTTTCACGTGCGGCATTACAAGCAGGTAGAGATAGCGATGAGTGTGTTGATTATCGTTGGCGCACTTGGGCTAGCATGGGCGTTTCGTATTGTTAGTATGTATCATCCACCTCTGCAGATTCATTGAAAAATGGCAACGTATCGACCTAAGGGAAGAGCTGTGACCTATAAGCCTGCAGAAGTACTTTCACACTTATAGAATAAATATTATCAAGACACACCATACCTCTTAACCTACACGAACCGTTCCAAGCGTTGAGAGTTAAGTAATTAGAAATTAGATTGAGTATTGCTCGACAATGTCAACGCCTTCTTCGTCGTAGCCACAGGACACCGACCACCAGCACCATTAGCATGATGAACAGCCCGATTGCGAAACTGGTCACCATTCCCCAGTCGGTGGCACGGTGCACGACGTCGGCAAGAAGGCTGCGCCCGGCACCGGGGGCACTAGCCGTCGTACGCAGTCCCTGTCCTGAGCGCACGCTGCTGACAAGTTCCTGTGCACCCACCGGCCACTGATGACGCACCACGTGCTCGCTCGCACTACCGAACCCCACGCCGGAGACAGCCACGCCGAGCACCACGCCGATCTGCCTCATCGCAGCGGACAGCCCAGAGGCCGCACCTGCCTCATCACCCTCGAAGGAGGCGACCGCCAGCTCGTTGACCACGGTCCCGGCAGCGCCAACCGCGATGCCCGCCAGGATCAGGCCCGGCAGGAGCACTACCCAGGTCGATGAGCCGTACAACAGTACCCATGACATCAGCGCCGCGCACCCGACGACAAGGATCCCCAGCAGCCTGGCCGACGGCGTCCAGCGCCCATTACCGCCACGAAACAGCCACGCCCCCGCGATGGCACAGAGACTGAACGGGAGGAAGCAGAGTCCGACCTGCAGGGGTGAAAACAGGTAGATATTCTGCGCATACAGCGACAGCCAGGGCATCTGCCCCACCAGACCAGCCTGGACGGCAAAGCCGGTCAGGATACTCACCACATAGAGCCGGTCAGTCAGCAGGCGTCCCGGAACCATAGGTGCGTCCGAGCGCCGCTCGACGGCCATGAACAGCCCCATCGCGGCCAGTCCGACGGCAACGCCACCGAGCGTGCGCGCGCTAGTCCACCCCCAGGCCGGCCCCTCCAGCAGGACTACTGTCACTGCTCCAACAGCAAGAATTGCCAGCAATGTCCCAAGCCAATCTACTCCTGAGTTATTACGGTCTGTACTTCGGTCCTTCACGTACCACGACGCCAGCCAAGATGCTACCCCCACAGGAACGTTGATCCAAAAGATAGAGCGCCACCCAGCGACTAAGACCAAACCACCGCCTGCCAGTGGCCCCACTGCGATGGCCAACCCTGAGATGAGCCCGTAAATCCCAGTAGCTCGTGCCCGCTCGCGTCCAGCGGGGTAGTGATCAGAAATCATTGGCACGCCGACGCCCAAGAAGATCGCCCCACCGACCGCCTGAATAGCCCGGAAAGCGTTGAGTACAGCCATCGAAGGGGCTAATGCGCACACGGCTGACCCCACCGTGAACAGGACCAGCCCCCATCGGAACAATCGCAGCCGCCCCAGATTTCTGCTTAGAGTCGCTGCAGACATCAGCAACGCTCCCAACGGTAGTGTGTAGGCGTTAACCACCCATTGCAGCTCACTCTGCGACGCGCCAAGACTCTGCCCGATATCACCCAGTGCCACCGACACCACCGTGATATCCAGGACGTTCATGAAACTCACCGTGCAGACGAGCACAAGCGCCAGAACGCGACTATTTATTAGCCCTGCTACTTTGCGACTACTCGACTCGATTACAGCTCCCATATTCTGTCGATTCACTCTTTGTTCCTCCACATCTAGCCGACCGTCAACTGATTAGGCCCTGTAGGCCTACCTGAATAATCTTCCCATCCAGTACCACGATCTGTCGATCCACTCCTCGACAGCGTTGAAGTCGGTCGTTAGTAATTCCTGTATTATATAGATAAAGGTCGTTTCTCGGCCATATTTCTATATAATCATAGAAGATATACCATGTAAAGGCTGTGAGATTGGGATATTGATGCAATCATTCCTACATACCATATATTTCTATACTAACCAATAGACATAGCAGCAGCAGTACGAACACAACGTCGGCAGCAATCTCGAGCAATTATTGACAGCATGAGCCTCAAGATGCGGCGGCTACGGAAGCTGACAAGTAACAGTTGAACACCTTTGCGTGGGAAGTGGTTTTGACCGATAATCTTGTGGCGAGGCTAACATAAATGAAAGTGGGTGGCGTCGCATTCACGATAGGGTAGTTGGCTTGCTAAGATGCTACTTTGCTCTACTAATTACACCATAAACTATTCGATGGTATCTCCGACTGAGGTAGCAACTATCGGCCACTCAACACTGATCGGCAAAAACGTTATTCCTCGCAATGGTAAGTAGTGCGACAGCTAATAGCAGCCTGGAAGCCTCTCGAGACGACGAAGTCACATTGAGCCAACCAAGTGACATCGTCGTCTCGGTACCAGATGGGTCAGGCTTGCACGGTCTGCCAGATGATGGCCTTCCTGTCCCAAAACCCAGCAAAAAACAAGCAAAAACCCACGTCATGGGGCTTCCATGACGTGGGTTTGAGTGTTGACTCAATGGTCGGGGTGACAAGACTTGAACTTGCGACCTCACGGCCCCCAGCCGTACGCGCTACCAGCTGCGCCACACCCCGACAACGCCTCTCATTATAGCACAATTGGTGACGCGTGCTCAAAAATAGCTACTCTGTTATTTTCGCATTGTACAGGTTTATTATCTCATGCTGCAGGACCCATATATGCTATACTAGAAAAGTTAATGAGTAATCGTGGGAGGCACCCAAGCCGCTTGCACCACAGAAAGGATACTATGGCAAAAAAAGCCGATCTGCTTGAAAAAGCAGCAGAGCTGAAACTCGATGTTTCAGAAAAAAATACCATTGCAGAGATTGAGGCGGCCATCGCTGCAGCAAACGACAAGGATGTCATTGCCCAGCGCGAAGCCACCGTTGCAAAGGCTGGTAAGCGTAGCCAAAAGGCTCTCGACGAGGCCGAAGCGAAGGCTGAGAAAGAAGCCCGCAAAGAGGCTGGCGATACAACGCCTCAGGGTGATGTCGATGCAGCTATCAAGAAAGGACCCGCACCGAAGGTTCGCCCGCTAATTGAGCGCCGCGGCAAGGCCTATCGAAAACTAGCTGAGAAGGTTGAAAAAGATAAGGTGTACTCACTAGACGAAGCACTCCAGCTTGCGACTGAGACCAATCCTGCTAAGTTTGATGCGAGTGTTGAGCTGCACGTCCGTCTTGGTGTTGATCCACGCCAGGCTGATCAAAATATCCGCTCGACAGTTGTCTTGCCACACGGCACAGGCAAGACTGTTCGCGTTGCCGTCTTTGCACCAGAAGCTGAGGTTGCAACTGCTACCAAAGCAGGGGCAGACATTGCTGGCGAAGAGGCTATCATCAAGCTGCTCGACAAGGGTACGCTAGACTTTGACGTTTTGATCGCCACCCCGCAGTACATGCCAAAGCTTGGTAAATACGCCCGTCTGCTTGGACCAAAGGGTCTGATGCCTAACCCAAAGAGCGGTACTGTAACAACTGACATTGCAACTGCCGTCACTGAGGCAAAAGCTGGTAAGGTGGAGTACCGCGTAGACAAGCAAGCCGCGATTCACCTCAGTATCGGCAAGGTAAGCTTTGGTACAGAGAAGCTCCGCGCTAACGCCGATGCCTTCTTCGCTAGCTTGCAAGCTCAAAAGCCAAGCTCGCTCAAGGGTGTATATGTCAAATCCATCGCAGCTGCAACGACGATGGGACCTGGCATCAAGGTTGAGCACAAACTCGACTAGTAGAGTGTAACACTCGCCATAATACTGCCAGTCAGGGAAGCTGGCAGTATTATTTATGTGCCTACCTATGCATGATATGATGGAATGAGTGGTGATACTCTCATACTATTCATTCATCATCACAGCAACGGAGGTGCTATATGAAAAAATATGTCTACTCGCTCGTTGGTAGTGTTGGTTATTTTGAGCGATTTTTGCAACCGCAGACACCGGAGCAGGTTGCACAAAAGGTGAGCCAGGCTATTGCCGACCCAACTGTCCTTGATGGCAACCGCTGCTTTAGTATCTGCGTGTGGGCCTTGCCAGATGGTATTGACCATCCAAAGAATGTACCAAAGGATAGCTTGGCTGATGGTTACTATATGCAATGTGCTGGGTCGAATACCGGCATGACTATAGAAGTGCGCGTACCAGATCCAGACAATCATACAGCCCAGTATCCATATATCCACTATGTGATTACCCGAAAGCCAGTGGCTGATAAAGAGCGATTCGTTCCACTCACCTGGCAGCGCGATAACGAACCATTTACGATACGCATTCATCCAGAAGAGGTATTTACTGGAGAACAAGCTGGGCAGATCTTTGCAGATTATATTACAAAGGGCAGTATACCGTCTGAATCTGTTTTACGAAAGATTGATATATAGGGAATGGGGTATTTTGCAATGAATATAAGAGGTTATGTGAATGACTCAGCATCAAGGTAACTACATCGTCATTGAGGGGATTGATGGGACGGGAAAATCCACACAAGTGGAACTCCTCGCCAAACATTATCGAGCTCAAGGCCATTCAGTGACGGTTGTCGAGGAGCCAAGTAGTGATGACCTAGCCCAAACCACACCAATTGCCCACTATCTCCGCACTGTTATCAAAAATGGCAATCTCCGTCGCGACCCAGAGATTAATCTCGCACTACTTAGCACTGCACGGCGCGAGCTATGGCAGCAGATTATTCAACCAGCGCTGGAGCGGGGCGAAACTGTCCTAGCGTCCCGTAATTATTTTTCGACACTCGCATATCAGGGGCATGGCGAAGGCCTGAGTCAAGAACATATTCGGCACATTACCGGCTTATTTACTAGTCAGCGTTACCTTACGCCAAATCATCTCATCATCCTCACACTCAACGATGAGAAGGAGCGTATGCATAGCATCCAGCAGAGAGGTACGCCTACCACAGCTCCCGACACTTTCGAAACACAAGGGAAAGACTTCCAGCAACGCGTCCACACAGGCTATCGTATGCTTGCAAAAGACTACCAGATGCCTATAATCCAGTGCATCAGCGATACTGGCGAACGTAAGTCTCCGCACGAGATACAGCGCGAGATCCTTTCGATTGTTAATGCAAATTACAAGTAAAATACCCATGGGGCTATTTTACACAGTAAAACCTTAGTGGAGATCATCATACACACCTCTACACTTGCATAGCGCAAAACTCTCTGATATCGCGGCATTTACCCACTGTCTATAACAGTATAGACATGCTCTTCAGAGGTCAACACTTGTGATTTTTTAATATCTTTGCTACAGTTGTATGCACTGTGTCGAATCCAACAAAAGAGCGTAGAGCTAACCCAGTAAATAACACCTTAGCGCACGAGACAAATGCGGGCTTTGATAAAGATCGATACGATTTATACGAAAAAGCGCTCAATCTCACTAACACACCAGAGTCTAAAACAAAGCGAATCGTATCGGGCTTGAGCCTCATGCGAGACTTTGCTGGAGAGCTATTTGCAAAGTACAGCAATCACAGCGCCTATACTGCATACTTATTGTATACAGCAGGCAATCGTGATGAACTACTCAAAACGGAGAACCTTGCCAGCCTCCGCCACAAGATGCTCGAAGATCATAAAAAACAGTGGGAAGTAGATGCATATAAAAAGTTTAACCAAATTGTTTCGATGCTGCAGGATACCAGTCAGCTGTCAAGCGCCTGGAGTAAATTTCTTAATACACAGAAGATGTCATCTGACCCAGACGCTCAGAACAAAGAGTCTCTATACACAGCCATTACGAAAGCTCGAAAGCTCGAAAAATCAAAAGGAAGGATAAAGCCTTCCTCTGCAGAGAGTCAGTATCTTACAGATGAACAGAAGCAAAGTCAGCTTCTTGAGACTGCAACACACGACCGCATGCAAGCAGAGAACCTCATGCAAGAGCTGTGGCAGCAGCCAATGAATATGCTCAATCTTGATGACCTTTTGGATGCAGGGGATAGTGTTGGGCTTTCGACTATTTTTATGGAGGCTGTTAACACGCTCAATAAACTTAACAACACTCGCTATGATACATCGGAAGCGTATGAACTAGCCTACAAGAGCGAGGCATTGCTTGCACCACTGTGCGAAATTATTGGCTTTGATGGGCTTGCAATGGCGCTCCGAAGCAAGGTGATATGCCTCCAACTGCGCAATACCGGCCAAGGGCATTTTGTGGATCTCGCTGAGCGCATCCTGTCGGAGTTTGGTGTGCTGGGTACTACCGATACTGACAACCCAGATCACGTCATCACTGCCGAAGAACGCAACCAAAACTATTGCAATATTACAGAAAAAATTCTGGCACACATGATTGGCAAAACAGACAAAAGCGGAGGCGACAGCAAGCTTGTCCTTGGCCAGGAGTCGAACCACAATATTGTGGTGGGGAACGGCAACTGTAGCTATGAGTGGCATACTGAGCTCCGAGCGGTATGGCGGCTCAAGTCTGTTGGCTCTCTCGCGCGTAAGCTTGCAGAAGCAGCAAAAAAAGCAGAGAAACAAAAGAGAGAAGAATATCAAAAAATCCGCGCCTCTATCTCACCAGACATACTGCAAGCGTATGATGACAAGATGAATAGTGTAAAAGTTAAAGAGAAAGAACGTCAGGATGGGCGAGAATTCATACCATACGAAGACTTGCAAGCATATGACGAGAACACGATACAGATTTTGGACGATTTAAAGACTCAATGCATCGACGAACTCTGTGAGCAATTTAATGATATAACACCACAAACACTGCGCTCATTATCTCCACCAGAAAAAGACAGCTCACTCGAAGTGCCGTTCGATATCGATGGCATCACGTTCATTACAGAGGATCGCGATGAACTACTTGATGTGTTCTTGGATATGATCAACAATAACGATATTGTTACGCCACCACAAGATAAAGCTACGCAAAATAACAAGACTTCAACCAACGAGGATGATGACTATACTATTACCCCATATGCTGCACCAGGCCGAGACAAGATACTCAAGGTAGAGGGAGACACTCAATTCATTAAGGATATTAAGGCTGCATTTGAAGCTCGTTATCCGGGTACTCGTGCTGAAGAGTATATTGATTTTAAGGAAGACAACAAGAAAGGTTTTCGCGTTGCTAAGATGACAGGCCTGTACGAGGATCAAGCCTCAGGTATTTTGCCCTTTGAAGTCCAGATTCTCACCAAGGAGGACCGCAAAGCAGCACGCCATGGTGTTGCGGCGCATATCTTATATAAACTAGGTAAGCAGCTTGGCTACCAGTTCCAGCCAACAGAAGAGCAGCTCACGCGCATGAGTGAGCTCAACAGGCGTAAGCAGGATTTTGGCAAAACAACATTGCACCAGCCAAGCCGAAGCCGCATTAACAATACGAACCGCAAAATCGACGCGATGCTTGCCCAAGCATAGCTACACAGTTAAGCTGCTTCGTCACTCTGTTTACACGCTGACACAAATAGTTTTCCACGCCTTGCATCCACCTACCATCATCTGCTATAATCTTCTCCAGACATTGCCAAAGACCGTAGCGGGCTGTTATGCACGACAAAGCAGCCGATAAGTATGCTACCGAGGGAATTTCGGATACGCCGTGGCTCTTACGCCAGCGTTTTAGTACGAAACTCGAGACTCGTCTTTGCAATAGTGCAGAGGCGTTTTTTTGCGGCATATGTCGGACATTAACAATGCGGTCGGATACAACAACAAACCAGTAATACTGCACTCCTTCTCGGTGTGTATAGGTATTACAACTCCAAAGAAAGGATTTTATCTTATGGCAATTTCCAAAGATAAAAAACAAGCTTTGGTGGCTGAAATGAGCGAGCTTCTCGCAGAGGCAAAGGGCACTGCCGTTGCGACCTACCAAGGGACAAGTGTGGCAGATCTGCAGGCGTTGCGCCGCGAAGCTCGCGAAGCTGGTGTTGTCATTAAGGTGGTGAAGAACCGTCTCGTGCGTGTTGCTTTTGCGCAGCATGACACCTACAAAGATACCGACACTTCGGCCCTGGCTGGGCAATTGCTTTATGCAATCTCGCCAGATGACGAGGTGATGGCAGCGAAGGTGTTGCACGAGTTTGCTAAGACACATCCAACACTTCAGTTGGTTGCTGGCTTTAGTGGTGAAGGTGAAGCTCTTAACACAGCCGATGTCACTGCACTGGCTGGCTTGCCAAGCAAGAATCAGCTGGTAGCCGAAGTGGTGGCACAGCTGCTCTCACCAGTACACGACACTACCAACGCACTTTCGGGTAACCTTCATGCGTTGCTCGATGGCATCGAAGACGCCAAAGCAGCTGCGTAACCAAGCGCAGCATTGTACTAACGTTTGCACTAGGCAGACAATAACTCGTGCGATAATTCTACCGCACATTATCGAAAGGAATCCATCATGGCAGATGTGAAAAAACTGGCCGAAGAACTGGTTGCTTTGACCGTTCTGGAAGTCAACGAACTCAAAAATGTCCTCAAGGACGAATATGGCATTGAGCCAGCCGCTGCTGCAGTTGCTGTCGCTGGTCCAGCCGCCGACGCTGGTGCTGCTGAAGACGAGCAGACCGAATTCACCGTCACTCTCAAAGAAGTTGGTGGCCAAAAGGTTGCCGTCATCAAGGCTGTTAAGGAGCTCACTGGCCTTGGCCTGGGTGAGGCAAAAGCTTTGGTCGACAACGCACCAAGCCCAATCAAAGAAAAGGTCAGCAAAGACGACGCTGAAGCTGCCAAGAAGACCTTGGAAGAGGCTGGCGCTACCGTCGAACTGGCGTAATCACCCTACCGACCGCATTGATACCATTAGCACACCCGCTTGGGTGTGTTTTCGGTTAGGGTTCAGAATGGAATCAGTACGAAAGAGTTAGAACTGAAAACGTAGTGCGAGGTAGCTAAATTTACGAAAATTTGACAAGTCCTCCGTGTATTGATATATATATATTAACCTTTTGCGACCGCAAAGGGTTTGCACTTCCGAGGAAGGGAGAATGTCATGAGCGTCATGACTATCGCTACCGTCATTCTAGTAGTTGTCGGTCCATTGCCGTGGTATTTTCTGCTAGTCATTGCTAGTAGGGAGTTGCGACTGAAGGCGCTAGATAAAAACAGAGCGATTATACGCCTCTGCCAGGCAGTCTTTTCTGGCTACATAATTGAGATGGTAGGTCTCATCGCTACTGTGTGCTATAACTTGCATATTAGTATCGCTGGGACGATCTGTTGGTCGATCGTTGGACTACTGGGAATTACTCTCTCTCATGTAGCAATATTCTGCAACGTTCACATCGACCAGTTGCTCAAGAAAACCGTCTGCAGCTATGATAAGCTCCGCGGTTTCCCGTCAGAGATTAGTAGCCGATAACGAAAGGAGGTGCCCACGCACGGCAATCTGTTGAGCCCACTGCTCCGGATTGCTGTGCGTCACTCCATGTGCGTAGCGCTCTAAGCATCGTACCATTTTTACAACGAACTATTGGCTACCCCTGTTATTGCTGTGGATAACCACCAAGCGCCTTGACAAGGCCCCACCCCATCGCTATATAATGGGTTGATAACTAAGAAAACAGACAAGGAATTGCGAGAAAATATGTCTGAATTACCAGAGAAACAGGTGAAGCGATTACGATCGCTGATTCAAGAGGCAGAAACAAACCTGGCCGCTGCAAAGGAATTATTGATGAGTATTATTGGTGACGATGGCGAAGTTGTCGTACCAAGCAATAGTCGCGAAGAAGTATCAGGTAAGATAGTCGAAGGAATCTTTGACGGACAGGTGATGGTCGATGCCGACGGTAAGAATTATCCCGTGCCAGCCAATTACGCCAGTAAGTCTAAGCTTGTTGAGGGCGACAAACTCAAGCTGACAATTGCCGACGATGGCGGCTTTATCTACAAACAAATCAAGCGAGTGGAGCGCAAGCAGATTATCGGCACGCTCACCCAACACGATGGCGCGTACTACGTGGAAGCACAGGGGAGAGAATACCGAATCCTGCTGGCAAGTGTGACATTCTTCCGGATTGAGATTGGTCATCAGGTCACTGTCATCATCCCTGAGGACAAACCCGATGCAACGTGGGCAGCGGTGGAAGCACCGTTATAAGATTACTGCTATCAACAGCTTATATAACAGGGAACCGGGAACCCTCTTGCTCGCGCTTGGAGCTTTTTGATTCTATTGATTTATTTGCAATTACTCCTTCTGTATTTCGATCGCATCTCCATCCATTCTGCGGTATAATATAGCAAATGAGCAGAGCACTATATCGGACGTATCGGAGTCGGTCGCTTGATGAGATTGTGGGGCAGTCGCATATCACGCGGATTTTGCAGCGGGCAATTGCTCGTGGGCGTATTGCTCATGCCTATCTCCTAACAGGGCCACGTGGAGTGGGTAAGACATCGATCGCGCGTATCTTGGCGCACGAGATCAACGGCCTGCCATACACCGATGAGTCAACTCATCTTGATATTATCGAGATCGATGCAGCGAGCAATAACTCTGTGGAGGATATCCGTGATTTGCGCGATAAGGTGCAAATTGCACCAACCAGCAGCCCAAAAAAGATCTACATTATCGATGAGGTTCATATGCTCAGCAAGTCGGCCTTTAATGCCTTGCTCAAGACACTAGAAGAGCCACCCGAGCACGTCGTCTTCATTCTTGCGACGACCGACGCCGACAAGCTCCCCGCAACGATCTTGAGCCGAGTACAACGCTTCAATTTTCGAGCAATTAGTCCGCGTGATGCAGCCAAGCATTTGGCATTTATTGCTAAGCAAGAGAAAATTGCCATTACGCCCGATGCGCTCGAGCTGATTGCCGAGCAAGGGAAGGGAAGCTTTCGAGATAGCATTAGTTTGCTCGACCAACTGCGCTCACTAAGCGATGAGACAATCGACCGCGCGATGGTCGCAGAGGTGCTGGGCCTTGCGCAGGATGAGCTAGTAGAGGGGCTGCTGGCTGCTTATGCTGCGGCAGATATTGGCCGCGCTGCCCAACTGATTGATGAGGCTGAGGCAGCTGGCACACCGGCTGAACTTCTTGCCGAGCAGCTGCTTGGTATCGCGCGCCAGCGCGTTGTAGAGGACGCAGCACTGTTGCCATTACTCGATAAACTACTGGCCGTACCGCGAGCCGGTTGGCCGCGCATTGCGCTGCTTACCGCTCTTGCAAGCCGGGCAGCGCCACCAGTCGCAGCGCCTGCGCCTCACCGTCAGCCATCACCTGTTACCGTCAGTGAGCCAGTTGCGCCATATACCCACTCACCAGCTGCATCATCATCGCAAGCATCTCCTGCAGCTCCTCCTTCAGACCCTCCTCGTCAGGAGACGGATGGTACGGCAGCATCATCGGCTGGTCAGTCTGGTACTCCAAGTGCTTCCGCTACTGATCATACACCAGCCAAGCAACCAAGTGTTTCTGCTGCAAACGATGAAACACCCGCAGCAAGCCCAGACCCAGTCGACTTCCCATGGGAGCAATTTCTTGATGCAGTAGGGGCAGTCGGCGCGCGCACGTACCTCACCAAGGCAGGTCACGCGTTTGACGGCCAGACGCTAACGATCTACGCTGGCAAAAAATTCGCCAAAATGCAGATCGATCGCGCCCTCCCCACACTCAGCGCAGCACTGCACCGCCTTGGCATTACTGCAGAGATTGCCATCTTAGCTACCAGTAAGCCGCCCAAAGATCGCCAAAAAGCCGCCATTCTTGCTATGATGGGGGGAGGAGAAGAAATTACTATCGATGGCTGACCAATCACCCCCACCAAAAGGCAAAGTACCACCGCAAAGTCTCGATGCTGAGATGAGTTTGCTTGGTGCGGTACTTATCGACGAAGAAGTTTTGGCCGATGCTAGCGAGCATGTCGGTGCAGAAGACTTTTATGACAAGCGCCACGCGACGATCTTTGGGGCAATGATGCGCCTCTACGAGCGGCACAAGCCAGTCGACCTCCTCACACTAACCGACGA
Source organism: uncultured Candidatus Saccharibacteria bacterium (assembly GCA_937898545.1). GTDB lineage: Bacteria > Patescibacteriota > Saccharimonadia > Saccharimonadales > Saccharimonadaceae > Saccharimonas. The sequence continues at coordinate 306,929 of CALEJV010000003.1, forward strand.
ACTGCAAAAGAAAGACCAACTTGCCGAGGTAGGTGGCTCCGCCTACCTGACCGAGCTAACCAACTACGTCCCCACCGCAGCCCACGCCAGCAGCTATGCTGAGATTGTCGCCCAAAAGGCGGTGCGGCGGCGCCTCATCAAAGCCAGTGCCGATATTAGCCAGCTTGGCTTTGACGAAAATACCACCACCCAAGAGCTGCTCGAAAAGGCCGAGGCAGAGCTCTTTAGTGTGTCTGACCAGTCACTCAAACAAGACCTCGTGAGCCTGGAGAGTATTCTCACCGATAGCTTCGACCGCATTGAGGAGCTGCACCGTAACAAAGGACAGCTGCGTGGCATTCGCACGGGCTACCGCGACCTCGACACGATGACGGCTGGCCTGCAGCGCTCCGACCTTATTATCATTGCAGCTCGCCCCGCCATGGGTAAGACGACACTGGTGACGAACCTCGCCTACAATGTCGCAACGATCGAAAAAAAGCCCGTCCTCTTCTTTTCACTTGAGATGAGTAAGGAGCAGCTCACCGACCGCATGCTGGCCGATGCCAGTGGTGTGGATAGCTGGAATATCCGCACTGGTAACCTCAGTGATGATGACTGGGCTAAGCTCTCCGAGGCAATGGGTGAGATGGCCGAAGCGCCAATCTTCATCGATGACACGCCAGGTCTGAGCGTCCTCGAGATGCGTACCAAGGCACGGCGCGCCATGCACGACCAGCAGCTTGGGCTGGTGATCGTCGACTACTTGCAGCTGATGCAGGCCAATGGCAATCACAATGGCAATCGCGTCCAAGAGGTGAGCGAGATATCGCGCGGGCTCAAGCTGATTGCCCGCGAGCTCAATGTACCGGTCATTGCCCTAAGCCAGCTAAGCCGCTCGGTGGAGTCACGCACCCCGCCGGTGCCACAATTGGCCGACCTGCGTGAATCGGGCTCGATCGAGCAAGACGCCGATATTGTCTCCTTCATCTACCGGCCAGGCTACTACGAGCCAGATAACCCCGAGTTTCAAAACATCACCGACCTCATCATCGCCAAGCACCGCAACGGCCCAGTGGGCAAAATCCAACTCTACTTCCACCCTGAGCGGCTGCGCTTCATGAGCCTCGACAAGCGGCATGATTGATGCTATGCTATAGCTATTAAGCATAGGAGAACCACAGCAATGGTAGCCCGCACGGCATCACCACGCGCGCAACACACCAAAGAACCGTCTTCACCCTCACCGTCCTGCTCACCACTGGTTCGCTGTGCGATGATTTGTGGAGCACTTGGCCTCCTTGGCACTGCAGGGTGGCTGATATATCTTGGTTGGATGTTTGCAGTTTTTCTCTTTACACCGTATTTTTTATTACATACTAGCTTGATAACTCTTTTCTGGTGGCTTAGTGTTACGCTTATTATCGAAGCAATTGCAATTATTCGCATATACATCAGCCAGGGTAACCAACGCTATCGCGAAGAGGGATTTTGGCTCGCCTTGGCACTGTTCTTTCCATTACTGATAGTGAGTGAAGCGGTCTATAATGCTCTGTCTGCGCAGCAAATTCATGTGTTTTCGTCAAGCCCACAGTTGTGTTTCTTCGGTATTATGGTAACTACCCTAAGTGCTGTGTGTATGTGGTATTCGATGGGATACTCAGCACTAATACACAGCAAAGCTGCGCGAAAAAGACTTCTAGGTTTAGACCTACCACATTAGTGATTATTGCATAACATAGTGAGAAGAATACTATGGCAGCTCAGACACAAACCATCCCAGCGCAAGCAGCCCAGCTAAAACATCCTCCATTGGGGCAGCGCAGAATCATCGAGTACCTACGCTTTATGAGTCTCGACAGACGGCATGATTAATGCTATGCTATAGTTATTACACATAGGAGAACCATTGCAATGACAGGCCACACGACATCACCACGCACACAAACCACTAAAGAACCGTCTTCACCCTCACCATCCTGCCCACTACTAGTCCGCTGTGCGATAGTTTGTGGAGCGCTTGGCCTCCTTGGCACTGCTGGGTGGCTCATCTATCTTGGCTGGGCAGTAGCAGTCTCTGCTATTGGGCCGTTTGCATTCTTGATTTGGATAGAATACATTGTCGTAGGCTTGTTTTGGATACTCGGGATTGCCCTTATTATTGAGGCAATTGCGCTGATCCATACTTACACCCGTCGCTCGGGGCAGCGCTACCACGAGGAAGGGTTTGGGCTCGGCGTTACGCTGCTCTATCCACTGCTCGCAGGTGTCGAGATGGGATACAATGCGCTCATACATAGTCAATCACAGCAGAATATCATGGCATTTGCCAATCCTCTAGCGGTACTGATGGGTATTATCATGATCACACTCGGCGCAATATACCTGTGGTATCAGTTGGGACAATCGGCATCGATGAGACAAGCGAATAATGACAAGGCTATATCGCTCACATAACGCCTCTGTTTGTGGTCTCGCTATGATACTACTATCTACATTACGTTTAGTCCTCGAGAGGCAGAGGAAATGTATCCTTTGTGCAACCTTGCTATAATACAATCACAAGCAGCCTAGCGCAATAAAGGAGGCATCTATGGCCACATCCCACACAACAACCGTTATAACTCAGACAATCCAAACCAAACAGCAGCGCAGAATCATTGAGCGCCTCGCTACCATTCTTGCCTGCTGCGGTATTATCCTTATTGGCGTTTTTCTCACTCTTGTTGAATCGATGGGCATTTATAGTGCATCGACCGGCTTTGAGAGGACAGAGCCACATGAGTATATCACCATGCTTAGTATGCTTGTCTATGCAATCAACCTCGCCGTGCAAGCTATCTATGTCATGATTCGCACTGTGCGTTCAACGATTGCGCCGTATCGTCAGCAAGCAGCAGCGTTTGTGGCCATCCTTGGTTATTTTGTCACATTAGCGGCCGTATATCTCTATCACCACTATTTTGTTCAAGATGGGTTCGGTCCACGCACCTTTCTCCAGACGACGGCTGGTACTGCTCTTGGCCTCACTATTTCTGGTATTGGCTCACTCTATCTGTGGTATGTGCTGCTGCGAACGCGCAAAGGGCAGGTGGTTCGCTCTTGAGCGCCCCCGCAAACTCGGGTATAATAGGGCAATATGGCAAAGCAAGTTGTCGACTATCATTTGTACCGTTGGCGGTATGGCCTCGGCTATGGCTTTGTGGTGGTGGCAATTATTGCGGCAGTTGTGCTGGCGGGGCTGTTTATCCCCGGTGAGTTGCGGCAGGGTGAGCTCGATAGCGCGCTGCAAAGCAGCCAATTATCCTTCCAGAATCTTACTCCTGCTATGGTTATCAATGCGCCGTATCATGGCCTGCAAAAACTGAGCTTCGCGGTGCTCGGCGTGACACCACTGTCGATTAAGCTGCCATCTATGGTAATCGCCCTGATGACAGCGCTTGGGCTGCTCCTTCTATTTCGCTCCTGGTTTTCACGAAACATTGCGCTTATTACAACGATCCTCGTGACGATGACAGCGCAATTTCTTTTCTTGGCGCAAGATGGCACACCAGCTATACTCTTTAGCTGCCTCACTGTGTGGCTGCTCTATGCTGCAACGCGCGCCATTCGGACGAAGAAGTTTCTCTCCACTCTCTGGAAAGTGACGGCCTGTGTACTGGCGGCACTCCTGCTGTATGCGCCACTTGGTATCTATGTCGTTGTTGCGCTTGGAATTCTGGGAGTATCTCATCCGCACGCTCGTTATACAATTCTGCGCGTACAGCACAGTCGGCTTGCCCTGGCAGCTGTCATTGGCCTCGTGGCGATGCTGCCACTTATCTACGCAAGCATAACCAACCATGATGTACTCAAGCAGCTCTTTGGCTTGCCGCTCGAATCGATCAATGTAGGAGCAAACCTTCGCCACCTTGGCACGACGCTCTTTGGGCTCTTTACGTCAAACAAATCGTACCTCGTGCAGCCATTATACTCAGTCGGTATGATATTGATTATGCTAATTGGCCTCGCCTCGCTCCTGAGCCACTACTACACAGCACGCAGCTATGCAGCGCTCCTGGTGGGGCTGCCGTTACTGGGCGTGGTGATTAGTAATCCACAGCTGGTGACCTCGCTCTTTCCGGTGGTAGCGATCATCATTGCATTTGGCGTGGCGTGGCTGATTAACCACTGGTACCAGATGTTTCCACGCAATCCATATGCCCGGGTGGCTGGGTTACTGCCTATGGCGCTCTTAATTGGTGGGCTTACCCTTACTGGTATCGGACGCTATGCCGAGACGTATCGCTACAATCCAGATGTTCTTGCTCACTACTCGAGCGACGTCAAGCTTCTCAACGACCAACTCCAGGGTGACAATGTGCGTGTCGATCGCCCTATGACACTTGCCGTGACTGAGACGGAGCGACCAATGTATGAAATGATTGCCCGCTATAACGACCGATTGCGCGTTGTTACTACTGTGCCCGAGCAGCAAACTGTCTTTACTGCAACGCGTGCTTACCGCCAGCAACATCGCGATCTAACGCGCCCAGCACATATTATTACCAATGCACGTGCACACGACAGCAACCGGTTTTATCAGTACGAGCCACTATAGGTGTCGTGGGGTATTTGCCAGTAGACCGCTCACCCCTGGTTTAGAAGATTTATTATTATTTCATTTGTATTGCTTGATATAGCCGAATCCATTGCCTAGGCTGGAGTTCTGATGGCTTACGCTCAGGGTTGATGCCAAGCTGGGCTCGCGGCAGGGCAGCGAAGCGCCGCGGCTCGGCGTAGTGCTGCGCCACAAACTGGCTGTACGCTGCCTGCTGATTGCAGGGCAGCCAGGGCTCAGTGCGCGGCAAGAGCTCAAGCAATACTGTATCGACGGCGGGTGGCGGTGTGAAGTCTGTCCGGCGCAAGCGGTAGCGGATCCGCGCCTGCCACCACGGTGCCAGCTGAGTGCCCAGTGCCGCCGTAAAGTGGCGGTCGCTCGGCACAAGCTTGTACGCAAATTGGCGCTGAACGATGAGATATATCGCCTGTGGTGGGGTAGGGGCGGTAGTGAGCATCCGCACAATATCGGCACTGAGCGCAAATGGGATATTAGCAAACACCTTATATGGCTCAGTGGGGAGGGCAAGCCGGCGGATATCGGCCGCGATGATCCGGACATGTGGCATGGATATAGTATGCCTGCGCAGGGCATCGAGCGCACGTGGCTCATTCTCGACTGCTACCACCTGCTGGCAGCGCTGCGCTAAGGCGCTCGTAATGACGCCGCTACCTGCCCCGAGGTCATAAACCGTATCACGCCGGCGAATAGTACTGTGGCCCAATAGAATAGCCGCTACGCGGGGGCTACGCAAAAAATGCTGGCCGTGGCTGGCAACGCGTCGTTTCATTACTGGTAGTGTAGCAGACCAACCTATGTGTCGTAAATGCACACAATCTCGCCTCGGCCTATTCCGTCAGCAAGCACAAGCGTGTATACTAGAAGCAATGGATACGAATGGTGGGATGATGATGCGCTACCGGCAAGCGACCTATTATGCTGCGCTAGCACAGCGTGCACTCTGGCGCACACTGCCAGCTGGCCAGCCATTGCAGCCAAGCGATATAAAGCAGCTTTACTCGGATGAGCTCCGGGCAGCGCTTGCGGCGGACTTTGCGTTGAGTTTTAGCTTGACTCAGATTGCGGAGTATACTCAGTCGGATGGCACAGCGCCGCTGATTATTACCGATCGCGAGCGATGGGCGGCAGCACGCGCTCATGCGCTCGTCTATGATATAGTACAACCTGGCTGCGACATTACTCACTCACAAGCGGGGATTGATGCACTCTGCACGTTAACACACGACCCGCAAACCTCACTATCTAGCACAATACACCTCTGTGACGCTCGTCTTGGTGGTGCACTCGCTCAGGCAAGCGGCAGGGCACTTGGCCAGCTAGAGCAAACGATCTACTGTTTGATCGATAGCGCAGTCGCCCAAGACGATACCCCATGGCACCTGGCGAAGCTCCTCAGTCCAGCGACTGACGGCACGATTATCCCGATTATTCAGCTACGGCCCAAGACACTGCTCGCCACGCTTTCCACCTACGAGCTGCTTGCGCTTTTTATTGGCTATGGGTATGAGCCACGAATCGTTGACTGCACCACAGCTGACCCGCGCCAGTCAGACGCAGACTACACTGCTGCGCTCGCGTGGGCAACTGAGCGCACTGCTGCTTTGCGCCAGCCAGCCCAACTGCGCCCACACAAAGCCCGCCGACCACTGTTGCTTGTGCGTACTCCAGAACAGTTTGAGACGCTACTAGACGATGACGAAGCACAAGAGGACTCGCTCGATGATAATGGCGATGTTCAGCCGTCAAGCATTGCCCGGGCACAGGCAGCGCTTGCTCACCGCAAAGCAGATGGTGCTGACTCGAGCTGGGCACGCACGCAGGCATGGCTTACTCAGGTGCTTGCGTGGTGTGAGCCAGAGAATCTGTTTGATGCAGCAGGCAATCTCACGTTTGCCGAGACGAAGGCCCTGCCGCACACGGCTGCAGCTCATGCCGATAATGATCACGCCAACTCGCATACAGCTCAGCTCACAGCACAAACTCCTGCTCTGGTAGCCACACCACTACGCCGGCCGGCTATTGAGCCCTATGCAGTCGTTGCGACGCCACCTGGCACGCAGCGCAGCAATACACTTTCTCGCGTTGGTTCGTATCTGGCCGATCTTGCCAAGGACGCGGCACCAGATAGCTTCCGGCTGTTTATAAGTCCGTCACTGCAGAGCGGTACGCTCGCTCAGTGTTTTGCATCACAACCACGAGCCTGGCAGTGGGGCAGTCAGCCAAGCATAGCACCACATGCGTCAGACGGCTACACAATGAGCTACCCAGCAGCAGGTGCGCTGCGCGGTATGCAGCTTGGCTATCTCGAACAGGGGAGGCAAAGCGTCTTCGTTGGAGCGTCCGTACATGAGGACATGAGCGCGGCAAGTCGCTCGTATACCGCAGCTCTGGCGAGTCAGCCAAGCAGCACATCGCTACCGAGCCTCAACACCATCCTCTCGCATCAGAGTGCTGAGCAGGTAACCAATGCGCTTGATCAGCGAGACGCCCCCACAACGGTCTACTTCCCAGCCGATAGCAACTGCGCGGTGGTGACGCTCGATATGATGTTGTCGAGCACGCAGGTGATCAATGTGTTGCATGCCAGCGATACCACGCAGCCTACCTGGCTCACCACCAAGGCGGCTCGTGCTCAGATGCACGCGGGGCTTGCCACGTGGAACTTCGCCAGCCACACCAGCCCAGATATTGTACTCGCCGCGTGTGGTGACATTGCCACTACAGAGGTATTGGCCGCTATTGAGCTCATCACGCATTCTTGCCCGGCTGCCCGGGTACGCTGCGTCAATATCTCGAGCCTCACACCACGTGGCTTTGGCACGCTCGCTCAACCTGTCTCACGCCGAACGCTCGCGCGCACGGTGACAACAACCAAGCCAGTGATTATCGCCTACCCGGGCGAAGAGCGCTCTCTTGCGGCAACACTATTTGCTTATGGGGTTGATGGTCGGCAGTTTGATATCCATAGCTTCGGCCTGGCACCGTGCGGCGACACGCTCATGACAAGCCTCATTAACCAGCAGGCTAGCCGCTATGATCTTGCTATTGCCGCCGCAACATGCCTTAGCGCAACAGGCGTTATCTCTTCAGACGATGCCCAGCGTCTCATGGAGCATTGCCGCGCAGCGATTGAGCAGTGTCTCGCCCACGCACGCGAGCACCACACCGACCACCCCATGGTCACCACCTGGCAGTGGCAGCGAGGACAGTAGAGGGACTCTACGTAACGCCCATCGATACCACTATCACCTCGCGACACATGGTATACTAGACTATAATGAGAAAATCAACATTCGCAACAATCCAGCTCGAAAAGATCGTCGGTGGTGGGCAAGCCCTCGGCACGCTTGATGATGGGCGCAAAGCCTTCGTCTGGGGTGGACTACCGGGCGAAACCGTCACTATCCGCATCACCAAGAAGAAGTCGCACTTCGTCGAAGGAGTGGTGACTGAGGTGCTCGCTGCTTCGCCCGAGCGTATCACGCCACGCGACCCCGAGAGCTACCTCAGCACCAGCCCATGGCAAATTATGCCGCTGGCGAGCGAACAGCATTATAAGGCAGCGCTGATCGAGGAGGCCTTTGAGTTGCACGATATTGTCTTGCCAGAGCCGATCGACGTTTTTTGCGATGATATACCCTATGGCTACCGTAATAAAGTTGAGCTGAGTTGGTATAGCGACAGGGCAGAGGATGGCACCGAGACGCTCGACCTCGCGTTCTTTCGGCGGGGGAGCAAGGGCAAAATTGTCGTTGACGGGACGAGCTTAGCTCGGCCAGAGATCAACCAGCTCGCCCGGCAGGTGCGCGACCTGCTGCGCACCAAGCAGGTGACGGCGCGCCAGCTCAAGACACTCCTCATCCGCTGCGACCAAGCGGGCAACTGCGTGTGGCAGCTTTATACCAAAGACCGCCTGGGGGATGTTATCAGCCCAGACGAAGCTATCACACTGCCAGCCCAGGGCGGCGAGATTATCTACTCCGACCCCCGTTCGCCAGCCAGTCGCATCACCGAGCGCTTGGCATACTTCGGTGATCCTGTCTTGCAGGATACCGTTCTTGGCGTGCCATTTCGCTACGCCACTGAGGGGTTCTTCCAGGTTAATCTGCCGGTCTACGAGCAAGCCCTGCGCGACATGCAGCGGTTCACCCAGGTGCAAGATGGCACACCACAGCCCACCCTCGACCTTTATGCCGGGGTAGGGACGATTGGCCTGACGATTGGCAGTGATAACGTCACGCTAGTAGAGATCAACGCCGATGCGGTGCGCGAGATGCAGCGTAATATCCACCAGCTAGGCCGCACGGGCCAGGCCAAGGCTGTTCTCGCGCCCAGCGAGCAAGCGCTAGAGTACATTACTCGCGATGCGCTCATCATTCTCGACCCACCACGCGCCGGCCTCCACGTCGATGTCATTACCAAACTCCTCGCTACCCAGCCGCAGCGCATCCTCTACCTCAGTTGCAACCCCGTCACTCAAGCACGCGACGTGGCGCTTCTTGCCACGCACTATGGCATTGCCTACCACCGAGGCTATAACTTCTTCCCCCGCACGCCACACTGTGAGCATTTGGTGGTGCTTGACCGGCTTACGTAGTGGCTTTATATCGCGCTTATAAAAAAGCGATTCTTCATGATTCAGACATTGAGAAAGGAAATACAAAAATGAGCGCATTCATGATACAAATGCAAGTTATCTATACAGCTCTTATGGCTGGGATGATGCTTATGTATACTATTACTTTAGGACGCTATTTTGATTATATTTTAAAACACAAGATACCTGGCGCATCTCAAAATTGGGCACTGTTTCATAATAATACTCGAGTGCAGATCTACCACACAGCTGTATTGGTTGGCCACGCAATGTTGTCGATAATTTCTCTCGCTACCAACTATACGAGAGGGCCGGCTCCACTCGTGGTTGCAGCGGCTGTTCCATTTCTCATGCTTACCACTCATATGGTAACTGGCTTTGCTAAGGCGGAATTTTTTGTCAATGGTGCGCAGCGATTGGATGATGAGAAGACAGTAAAAACATATCTTGCATGGAATATGCCACTCCATATCACATACACTCTCCTCTATGCTGTATCGGCCGCTCTTTTGCTTACATTGTTATAGGTCTGAATCGCTAAGGATCACGAGGAAATGAGAGAATATTTATCTTAGTTGTACATAGCGGGGTAATGAGGCTATAATAAGTTTTATGCGACGCTCTACTCGAAGAAAGATCATTATCGTTGGGGTTCCCTTATGACGTATAGTGCTATTACGTACGGTCTTCCCTATCTGCTTTTGGATGCACCGTTCGCACGGGTTAATGCAACTGAGACGCTCAAGGAGCGCTTTTCTCGCGAGTATACGCAATCGCTCGATGTCAAATATAGCAAGGGGTCGCCTCAACTCAGCCGCGAAAGCCCAAGTGGCACAGTACTTGGCTACGTCACAGACACGAAGACACGCCAGAAGCTGCTCCAAGCTCAGCCCTTTGCCGATTGCTCTGGTGGCTGCTCGTCGTGGCAGCCGTATAGTGAGTATGGCAAAACATCACCACTGCTTGGTATTGAGCAAAATCTACCGCCCGACTCACACAACATTCTTCGTACGGCAACAGGAGGGGGAGGTCAGTGTGTTGCTCGCTACCATCCAGATTCGCACGGTGAGATATTCTGCTTGTCGCCTTCGACAGGGGCGTTTGCGTATAGGTATGATGGTGCATCGTAGGGACGTGACATCCTGATTTCTATCAACTCCCGCCTCACTCTCCACACCCACGTCATCGCCGTCGTCCATCTCAGCGTCAGCGAGAGCGTCTTGGGCACCGTCGACACTCTCGGCTACGACTGTCTGATCAGCCATATCCGACTCATCGCCAGAAAGAAAATCGGGGTCAAGTTCCCCGTTGTCTTCCTCGCTGGCTACATCCTCTCTGGCTATGGCTGTGGCGCGGGAGGAGTGTGTGAAGGCGCGCGTGCATGTCGCTGCCGGTACGTACCAGGCGCACAGTAGGTGATAACTACGCCGGTCACGATACCGGCAACGTAGATCGCGCTGATGATGAGAATGAGGGCATACATCCGGTTAGCTCGTTTCATGGTTTGGGCGGTTTAGTTAGCAGGGATTCATTATTTCTTGCCTGCTTTTAGATTTACCAAATAGTACTAAATCAACTACACCCATCTATTCTTTTAGTAGTCGATGATGCGTTACATTTAAGTAAATCAAATATGATACCGCAAGTTGTCATTATTTATTCAAGGAAACCAGTTTTCAACAAAAAAGCAACCGAAAGGTGGTTGAATCCTTTGCCTCTTCTGCCTATTATTAATACATGCTTGATTTGCAATATTTTTAATAATGATGAGGTATATATGAGATTTTGCGATAACCTACAGCACTTACGCACGACTCACAATATGACTCAGGAGCAACTAGCAATGCGTCTTGGTGTCAGCAGACAAGCTGTTTCTAAGTGGGAATCAGTGCATGCCTACCCTGAAATGGACAAATTACTCATGATTTGTACCTTGTTCGATTGTCAACTTGACGATCTTGTGAGGGGAGATCTGACCCGTCACCACATCAATAAGGCTATACGTATCCCTCAAGGACAGATACCACAGGATATTACAGACTATGATAAGGCCATGCGTACTTACGCGTTGAGGCTGCCAATAGGAATTTCAATTATGCTTTTTGGCGCATCTCTAACAATTTTGTGGATTGTTCTTTCTGCGGTATTAGAAAATAAACTTTCAGACTATACTGCTGTGGTATTGTGTGTTGGGACGATGGTAGGAATTGCCTTTATTGCATCAGCAGTATATACCCGCAATGGATTCCAAAAAGCACACCCGTTTGTTGAAGATTTTTACACTGCAAAACAAAGAGACAAGGCAAGGACAGCAATGTCTCACGCAGTTATTCTTGGATTTATCTTGGTAGTTACTGGTGTACTGACTACTATTTTTCTTCATCACGTTACGCTATTAGCATGGGCGGTATTCTTGTCTTTTCTTGCTGTTTCTGTCTTTTACGTTTTGCACAGATATTTCCTGTGGCGACGAATGGACATAGAAAAATATAACCAAAGATCTTTTAGTTTAATGACAGAGCAAGAAATTAACGCACTTGACGACATTGAGTTACAGAAAGCTGCTCGCAAAGCAAAATACAAACGCAATGTTTGCATGATCATCATGTATCTGGCAACTATTATCAGTTTATGTCTTTTATTTATTCCTCAATTCGGCGCCTATCGGTGGTTCTGGCTAGCTTGGGTAGTTGGTGGTATTTTATGCGCAGCAACAAATTTATACATTGATATAAGGAGAGAAAAGTAATGGAAGCAATCATTGCACAGAATATAACTAAGTCCTTCTGTAGCGGCCAAGGAAGCAACACAAAAATAACAAAGGTGTTAAAAGGAATCAGTATTACTATTAATCTAGGTGAAATGGTTAGTATTGTTGGGTCGAGTGGATCAGGTAAATCAACCTTACTGTACTGTCTTTCTGGTCTGGAGACTGCCGACAGTGGTTCTATCAAGATAATGGGTAAGCAACTCGTGCATGCAGACCGAAATTCACTTTTTAGAATCCGAAGAGACCACATAGGATTTATCTTTCAATCCTACAATCTTATCCCTTCGCTCAATGTATTTGAAAATGTATCTCTCCCGGCACGCTTGGCAGGGCATGCCATAAACACACAGCAAATAAATAATGTCTTAGCTAGTATCGGGCTCGATGGTCGAGGAAAGGATCGCCCAACTGATATGTCTGGAGGAGAACAGCAGCGCGTAGCTATCGCAAGAACACTGGCAGATAGCTCTGATATTATTTTTGCTGATGAACCTACTGGAGCACTTGATACAGAAAACGGAAGAGAAGTATTGAAGATGCTAAGGAGTATAGGTAATAACTCCAAGCGAGCCGTAGTAATGGTCACTCACAATCTAGAAGCTGCCGCCCTTGCCGATCGTGTTCTAGTATTAAAGGATGGTGTAATTATTCGAGAGCTCACTTCTTGTACAGCTGCTCAAATTTTGACAGTGATGGAGGGTTAAAATGTTGAAACTTATATTCTCTGATTTGAAAACCAATAAGGCAACATGGCTCGGTGCGTTTTTTGTCGCAATAACTTGTGGATACATCGGAGGCTGGGTAATTTCCATTCTCGGGACTGCTCAGTTCTATGTTGGTGCTGTGTATAAAAATATTAACCAAGCAGGAACAATACTATTTCTATTTTCTATTGTTGCAGGACTCGCTGTGATCTCTGCAGTAGCTAAGCTTACAGTAGATGCACAAAGAAAATCTTACGCCCTATGGCAGTTAGTAAACGTTAGTCCCCGCAAGGTCATTATGGTTGTTCTTGCTCAGCTGTTTGTTGTTGCCATTTTAGGGGCAATATGCGGGACATTATTATCAGGAATAAGCTTCGTTCCATTATTTCCTTTGGTATTTAGTGCAAGAAAGATCTTCGAAGAGGTCATACCACGAGTTGATCTATCTTCAATGCCTATAGTTTGGTTAGGGGTTGCATGCATTTTTCTGTTCGGAGGGCTCAAAGCAGCACGGACCGCAGGTCGTACCACTCCACTACAAGCCTTAACTTCCCAGCCATTAAAAAAGCTTGACATGACATGGACTCGGCTTTTGCTTTTTGCTGTTTTATTGACTATCACGGTTTGGTTTTCATATTCCATTATCGTAGATGGCCCAAATAACGGGATGGATCGGTCAATTTACCTACCAATTTTGCTTGTTGGGACACTTGTTCCTATTGCTCCTGTGCTTTTTTTACTTTTCATGAGGATATGGACGTTGCTTGTTCCGCAACGTTGTGTTGTGTGGTTTTTGGCAAGGCGTATAGCACTGTACAATTTTTCTCTTAGTACTTCCGTACAGACCCCCATTATGGTTGGGTTTGGTATGGTAGCTGGTATTTTAACCATTATCAACACGATGAAACACTATGCTACGGATATCGGGATCACCAATTTTAATGGCCTTGATTTGACTTCAACTATTCTTGCTATGGGCGGGCCGATTCTCCTTTCTGCAGTAGGAGCTGCAGCGAGCATTGGTATGACTGCACGTTCTCGGACCAGTGATGTGAAACTACTTGCAATCAGTGGCGCGTGTCCACGCACGTTGATCCTGGCTGCTATTTGCGAAACTTTTATTCATTCGGCAAATGCTACTTTTGTTGGTATTATCGCCGTTGCTGCTTCAAATTATATTGTATCCAAAGGGCTTATGATACTGCCTTTTGTGGATATAACGATCACCGATGGCTTGATAGTTTCCCTCCTCGGCTTTATTATGATTGCGATAACCGTCCTTACTCCTACATTGTTCGCTCTTTCGCGTAAGGATGTTATTCAGGCATAATACATTGACTAATATAAACTCCAGAAACAGAATTGCTGCGATCGAACTTATTCGGTGCGGGACGCCACTGCAAAGCGCTGGCCCACACGCCACGCCCACCACCATTGCAGTATGGTTACTGGAATAATAATGGCAATGCCGGGCCAGAGCAGGAGTAGGTTTGGCGGGGTAAAATCGAAGAACTCACGGAGCGGGCCAACACCAAAACTCACTACTGTTACAAGCAATACAGCAAGCATATACAGCATACGCGCAAGATGGGCCCGCTTATCGAGCTGGACACCAAGCATGCGACCAGCCAAAAATACCAGATACACGCCGTAGAAGGTTGCTACCAGCACTGTCATCGTTGCTACCTCGCCAAGGCGATCTGGGTAGAATGTGCGGCCAAGCCAATACACACTAGCCACCGCTACCCCTGTGAGCACCGCAATTGGCGCCACCGCCAGCAGGGTGTCGTGCCAAAAGCGCCGGGGGTCAATCCGGTGCCGCGGTGAGGGCGGAAAGAGCGTCCACATAATGGTCGGCATCGTCACGAGGAAGATATTCATAAAGGTAAGGTGGCGCGGCGCATATGGGTACATAATGCCGATGGTGAGAGTAATGGCTAGCAGCACCACACCATAGATAATTTTATGAAAGAAGAGCACGCCAATGAGCTCAATGGCCTGCATGATGCGATTGCCTAGCTGCATCCCCAATGGCAATGACGTGAAGGAGTTGTTGAGCAAGATGATATCTGCCACGCGCCGACTGGCTGGAGCGCCAGCGTACATGGCGACGCCAAGGTCGGCTCGCTTGAGTGCCAAGGCATCATTGACGCCATCGCCCACCATGCCAGTGAATCGCCCTTGCTCTGAGAAGTGCGCGATGAGCCGTTCCTTTTGCTCGGGTAAGACGCGGGCAAAGATTGTGTGGGTGTCGGCCGCCTGGGCAAACGCTGCATCATCGAGCTGGGCAAGCTCTGCCCCGGTGATGGCCGCCTCGGGCTGGTGAATCCCTGCTGCCTTGGCAATGTAGCTGACCGTCCGCGGGTTGTCTCCACTAATAACGCGAATCGTTACTCCTTGGCCTTGCAAAAACCGCACCGTATCGACCACGCCATGGCGCAGGCTATTGCGCAGGACGATTGCCCCCAGCGGCTGACCCGAGCCAGCGGCGAGCTGCTTAAGTGGCACGCTGCTGTTGGCAAAGCGGGCAAGCAGGAGGACACGCAGGCCGTCATTTGCCCAGGCGTCGATTTGGGCTTGCTGGGCTGGTGAGAGCGGGGCAAGCCGCGCCACAAACTCTGGTGCACCTAGCATCAGCGTCTGCATTGAGCCAGCAATCTCGGCCCGCACCCCCGCCATTTTCCGGCTCGATGAGAATGCCATCACCTCTTGGACGTGGGCGGTGGGTGCCTGGTGCGCGGCAAGAATTGCCTGGCCAGTCGCATTACCACCACTGGTTTCGTGCGCAACCAGGGCAGCGTAGCGGGCGAGTTGTTCATCACTGGTCGATACATCGAATGACGCAGCGTGCTCGAAGATAACGTCATCGCTTGTCAAGGTGCCCGTTTTGTCTACGCAGAGCACGCCAAGCAGTGCCATTGCTTCAATCGCCGAGAGCTTCTGCGGCAAGACCTTAGCCTGAGCCAGGCGCAGCGAGCCAAAGGCAAGCAGGAGCGAACTCGCCAGGAGCAGCCCCTCCGGCACGACTGTGATCGCTGCGGTAATAATCGTCTTGAGGATGCTGACCGCCTGCAGCCCCGCAATATGGTAGCGCGCGAAGATAAGCAGTGCTAATACCACTGCACCATAGGTTAAGACGGTAATAGCTCGCTGGATAGCCCGCTGGAGCGGCGTGGGCTGCGGTGCATACTGCTTAAGTACGGTACTGATTGCACCAGCCTTGGTGGCGCTACCAACTGCCGTGACGCGAGCGTGGGCTGTACCCGCTACTACTGTTGTGGCTGCATAGATAGTATCGCCAGGTGCTTTGTCTACCGCGGCAGATTCACCCGTGAGCATGCTCTCGTTTACTTCAAGGCCTTTTGCGTCGAGCACAACGCCGTCGGCGGGTAGCTCATCACCGCTGTGCAGTATCAATTCATCACCAATTTGGAGCGCATCATAGAGTACCTCAATGGTAGTGCCGTCGGCCTGGACAACGCGGGCACGTGGGGCGCTCATGAGCTCGAGCTTACGCAGAGCGCGCTTGGCCCGAATCTCCTGCACGGCACCGATGAGCGAATTAACCATAATCACAAATGATATAAACCAGGCGTCGCGATATTCCCGCACATAGACCAGCGCCATAGCAAGAAGCAAAATCGCCAGCACGATGGGCGAGGCAAAGTTGCGCCGGATGATTGCTAGATAATCCTTCATATCGTTATTTTACCTCTCCTCGATGATACTGACACTTCGCGGCAACCCGCCAGCCACTGCGCGCGTCGCTGTCTGCTTGGTAGATGTGGCCGTCCTTCACCTCATCAACGAGAATGAGGGCTGGGTTGTATGGCGCAAGCGTGCGATAGTACATAATGTCGCGATCGGTGATGCGCCCAAATCCGGGGAAGATTTCGCGAAATTTCTGCCGGCCAAATTCATCAAAATACTCTGGCTGACCGCGGGGTGGAAAGAATGTCTCAGCGCGCAGGCCAATTCGCACAGCGATCTTCTTGATATCGCCAAGCAGAAGGCGCGATGGCCCATAGACCAAGCAATAGAGCTGGCCGTCTGTCGCAAAAAACACCGATGCCTTGGCGGCAAGCCCCGCGGCAATATTGCGCGCCACTACGCGATCGATCACTAGCTGCACGCCAAAGCGCGCGGCGAGAGCCTTTTGCACATATGCGACATCCATGTGGTTACCAAAGTCCATGATGGATATTATACCGGAATCTTGGCCTGGCCGCTAGAGTCGAGGCGGTGAGTGTGCGATAATGGAGACATGTCTGAACACGAATTTTCGACTCGATACACGCACCTCAATAACCAGCAGCGCGCTGCTGTCGATACGATTGATGGGCCGCTGCTCGTCGTGGCTGGCCCCGGTACTGGCAAGACAGAGCTACTCAGCATGCGCGCCGCCAACATCCTGCGCCAAACAGATGTACTGCCTGAGAATATTCTCTGTCTTACCTTTACCGACAGTGGAGCAGCGGCGATGCGCCAGCGCCTGCGCAGCATCATTGGGGCAGATGCCTACCGCGTCGCTATCCATACCTTCCATAGCTTTGGCAGTGAGGTGATAAACCACCACCGGGAGTATTTCTATCATGGTGCGTCACGTAAACCTACCGATGAGCTTGGCAGCTACGAGATTTTGCGTGGTATCCTTGGCAAGCTCGATCATCATAACCCGTTGAGTAGTAAGCAAAATGGTGAGTTTACCTACCTGCAGGACATCAGCCGCAGTATTAGCCAGCTCAAGCAGGCTGGTCTGAGTAGCGCAGAGCTTCGGCAGGTTATTGATGCAGATGAGGCGCTTCTAGCGGCCGTCGAGCCACGCCTCAGCGAGGTCTTTGCGGCTGGGCGAATAAGCAAACCAATGGCCGGCAAGCTCGCTCCACTGGCGGGCGAGGCAGCTCAGCTGCCACTGCCGCCGTTACCGCCCACCATTCCACCACTGGCTGATAGCTTCTCACTCAGCCTGGCTCGAGCGATTGATGAGACGCTTGATAGCGGTAAGACCACCCCGCTCACTGCCTGGCGCAACCACTGGTGCGAGAAGGATGCTACTGGGAGTTATGTCTTAAAAGATCGCAAGCGCCTTGGTAAGCTGCGCGCCCTCGCTGAGGTTTATGATGCGTATCTTACTGAGCTGAGTGCGGCTGGTCTGTATGACTACGATGATATGATTCTCCAGCTCGCTCAGGCGCTCGATGCCCAGCCCGAGCTGCGCGCGAACCTAGAGGAGCAGTACCAATACATTATGGTGGATGAATTCCAAGATACCAACCTCGCGCAGCTGCGTATTCTCTTTTCACTAACGAGTAGTCCGGTCCACGAGGGCCGCCCCAATATTATGGCAGTAGGGGATGACGACCAAGCAATCTACAGCTTCCAAGGGGCAGATGTGAGCAACATCTACCGCTTCCGCAGCCATTACCGCGATGTGCAGCTGATCGTCTTGACGGATAACTACCGCTCTAGCAAGGCCATCCTCGCACCTGCCCGGGCTGTTATCACTCAGGGGAGTGACCGATTAGAGGCGGTGCTTCCCGAGCTCGATAAGACGCTCACGGCCCACCACCAGCCAACCCAGACTGCCGTCAGTCTGGCCGAGCTGCCCACTAGCCTGGCCGAGCGCCAATGGCTGGCGCAGCAGATCCGCCAGCAGATCGACAGTGGCACGCCGCCCGAGGAGATTGCCGTCTTGGCTCGGCGCCACCGCGAGCTAGTAGCACTGGTGCCACACCTCCAGGCTGCAGGTATTGCCATCAACTACGAGCGGCGCGACAATATTCTTGATAATCCTGTCATCCAGGTGCTCGAGCTGCTCGCGCGGGTGGTCGAAGCCATAGCAGCAGGGGAGTTTCCCACCGCCGATAGCCTGCTGCCAGAGCTGATAGCACACCCGGCCTTTGGCTTTGCTAGCCAGGATATTTGGCAGCTCAGCCTCCAGGCGTGGCGCAACCGCCAAACGTGGGGCGAGGCGATGATGGCGAGCCCCACCTTCCAACCCTTGATGGTGTGGCTGATCCATATGGCGTGGCAGGCGCAGCATCAGCCGCTTGAGATGGTGCTTGATGATTTGCTTGGTGTCCCGCAGCCAGCCGATAGCCAAAAGACTCAGGCCGCCATAGCCAGTGTGATTACCGAGTACATGACGCAACAGATGGCCCAATTCGACCAGCCAATTAGTCTCTCTACTGAAGCAGCTCCTGCCATGCCCACGGTACGTTACCGCTCACCACTGTACGATTATTATTTCTCGCGCGAGAAGCTTGCCGAGCAGCCCGACGCATACCTTGCCTGCCTTGAGGCCTTGCGGACTCTGCGCAGCCGCGCCCAGGAGTATCGCGGTGATGATGAGACGCTCCGGCTTGCCGATATGCTCGATCTCCTCGGTATGCACCGGCAGTTCAAGACACCCATCACCACCATTCGCCAGCGCACCGAGGCGCATACTGGCCGCATTAACCTCATGACGGCACACAAGGCCAAGGGGCTGGAGTTTGGCCATGTCTATATCATGGGCGCGGTCGATAGCACCTGGGGGCGGCGCGTGCGCTCACCCGTGTCGCTTATTACGTATCCAGATAATCTCGCTATTGCTCCCGCTGGCAATACATACAACGAGCGCCTCCGTCTCTTTTTTGTCGCCATGACGCGAGCGCGCGACCACCTCACCATCAGCTACAGTACCCAAGATGATACCGGCAAAGCAACGCTACCGGCCAGCTTCCTCGACGGCGTCGACCTCACTGCAACTACCGTTGACACACCCAATGATGTGCCAAGCCTCACCGCGCAGCTCACCACCGACTGGCAGCGCCGCCTTGCGCCAGTTGGCACACCCGAGCCCGATTTGCAGCAGCTTCTCCAGCCTATGCTCGAGCAGTATAAGCTCTCTAGCACCCACCTTACTGCCTTCTTAGATGTGTCGCGGGGTGGGCCCGCGGCCTTCTTGACCAACTACCTACTGCGCTTTCCGCAGGCACCGAGCCCGCATGCCATCTACGGTAATGCCATCCACCACGTGTTGCAGCGTGCTCACACCCATCTTACTGCCACGGGCAAGGTGCGACCGGCCGAAGATATCCTCGGCGACTTCGAGCAAGAGCTGAATCGCCAGCCACTAGAGCCAGAGGACTTCGCGTACTTTAGCCGCAAGGGGCTCGATTCACTGAGCGCCTTCTTGCAGGCCGAGGCGCATACCTTCCGCCCCGAGCAAAAGACCGAGCTGAGCTTTGCCGGCCAAGGAGTCGTGCTTGGTGATGCTCGCCTTACTGGCACGCTTGACCTTGTCGATATTGACCACACCGCCAATACCATCGCCGTTACAGACTACAAGACGGGCAAGCCCGCCCGCAGCTGGCAGGGCCGCACCGATGCCGAGAAGATCAAGCTGCACAAATACCGCCAGCAGCTGATGTTCTACGAGCTTCTCGTGCGCCACTCGCGCGACTATGCTCGCTACGACTTTGCCGGAGCCACGCTGCAGTTTGTCGAGCCAGATAAGGATACGGGCGCTATCCACCAGCTTAGCACCAGCTTTTCTCAAGCCGAGCTGGATGAGTTTGCCCAGCTCATTGCCGCCGTGTGGCGCTGCATTACCCACCTCCAGCTGCCCGACACCAGCCACTACCCAGCCACCTACAAAGGCATCCTCGCCTTTGAAGAAGATCTGCTGCGGCGCATGCAGGAGCGAGAATAGCCACTAGCACGATCACTTGTGACGCAATAGGCGATGTATTCGCTATACACCCTTGCTGCAACTCACTGCAGGAGAGAATTATCTATTCTTATCTTTATCTGATTCTCACAGAGAGCGTACGACTATCTGAGTGCAATAAGTCTGCAATGTTTATCCTCTGCTGCAAGTGGTATGCAAGCGGAGTATAAGAACAAAACGAGAATATCTGCAAGATATGCGTATATCGATTGACAGACTCGCCGTATATTGGTATATATATAGTAACAGCTCAGCTGAGTGAACCCTGTTTTGGCATCAGATATGCCAAAACTCGAGACGCTCAGCACGAGAGCGTCCTTAGAAAAGGGGTCCACCGACAATTCTGCCGAAACTTCGGCGGGGAGGAGGTGAATACCTCATGGCGTGTAAAATTTGTGCCGGTGATGGCTATACTTACACAAAGACCTGCCCCTCCTGCAGGGGCACTCAGAAGGAGAAGGGATCCGCCTTCTCCTTCAAGACTGCTTGTGCCACATGTAATGGCACAGGTTACGTCTGTGCCTGCGGTCGGCCAAACGGCCGGTAGCAGACACAGACAGGATGACGACGGTCGGTTCCACGTGCGGAACCGAGAGAGTAGGTACAGTCACGACAGAATAAGGTCGTGCACCTATCCGTCACTGGAGATGAATGGCTCCATTTCCCTTTGTGTTTTAACTCACATAGAGGTGCAGGTTCGATTCCTGCTATCTCCGCTACTGGCAAATGCTCCGCTTTCCCGCGTTGAGCACTGCCATAGCAACCGCCGCAGGCTACCCCTTGTCGGACATCAAGAGGGGGTAGGTGGTATCGTCGCCACTTGGAAGGCAATGATCGAGAAGTCTCATGCTGCGCGTCTTCATTGCGCACCGTGCACCTGCCACGGAGACTTCTTTAAAATAAGGGGCTCGCGAGATTCACTCGCGCCTTGGCTACCGGCCAGGACGAGCAGAACCGCTTGTAGTCTCTCCCGAGCTCCTGCATCCGCATCATGCGTTGAGGCAGGAGCTTCTTCCTTTTTTAGTACATAACCGTGGTATAGCTGTAAAATTCAGAGGCGCTCACTACTTGACAATTCTCACTAGGTAGATTACAATTATCTCTACCCTTACAAAGAACTCGCCGGCACTGCTCCGGCTTAAGTTTTTGTGAGGAAAGTCGGTCGATGGTGACCGACCTGGGATGGCCCGCGTGGTTGCGGGGTACGAGAGGCTTGCTTGTCAATGGAGACAAGCATTCGTGGGAACTCTCGTAGCAGGTTCGACTCCTGCCATCCCAGCTGTGAGTAAGTATACCCTCCAAGGAAATGCCTTGGAGGAGTCAACCCCAGAAAGGGGGTGATCTATAAATAGATCAGCATGCTCACACCCATCCCCCACGCTCGCCTAGCTACGCATGCGGGCGTGGGGGCTCTCCCCTGATCAATTGTGTTATAATAGCTTGATATGACGTCGTTTTGGAATGATTTGCCGCAGCCGTTTTTTGTTTTGGCACCGATGGAGGCGGTGACGGATGTGGTGTTTCGCCATGTAGTAGAGCGGGCTGGTGCGCCCGATGTGTTTTTTACTGAGTTTGCCAATGCGACGGGCTGGGTACACGCTGGTGACAGGGCAATTGCTGGCCGGCTCATTAAGACGGACGACGAGTACCCCCTGGTGGCACAGATTTGGGGCGGCGAGCCGGGCGATATGGAGCAATTTGCTCAGCACTGCGCGCGCCTGGGTTTTGCAGGGATCGATATCAATATGGGCTGCCCGGCCAAGAGCGCCATCAAGAGTGGGGGAGCGGCGCTGATTCGCAATCCAGACGTTGCCGTAGCGGCTATTGCGGCCGCTAAGACGGCTGGCCTGCCAGTCAGCGTCAAGACTCGCCTTGGCTACAGCACTGTGGATGAGTGGCGGGCGTGGCTCACAACGCTGCTCCAGCAAGATATCGTCAATCTCACCATCCACCTGCGTACCAAGAAGGAGATGAGCAAGGTGGCGGCGCACTATGAGCTGATCGATGAGATCGTGGCACTGCGCGATGCGACTGCGCCGCAGACACTGCTCACCATCAATGGTGATATTCGCGATCGGGCGCACGGCATGGCGCTGGTGGCGGCCCACCCGGGCGTCAATGGGGTGATGATTGGCCGCGGGGTGTTTGCCGATCCATTTTGCTTTGCACTGGGCATCGATAGTGTAGCGCAGGGCAGTGCCTCTCTGGTGCAGCGCAACTTTGCCCTCCTTCGCTACCACCTCGACCTCTTCGACCACTGGCAGCCACAGCTCGGCCGGCCATACGAGACGCTCAAACGCTTCTACAAGATCTACATCCGCGATTTCGACGGCGCTAAGGAGCTGCGCGACCAGCTGATGCACACCACCAGCACGGCCGAGGCGCGGCACGTCATTCACCAGTGGCATGAGACTATGCGCACATCTGAGTAGATGGTGTTTGTGCTATGGTAAAGGAGGGTGATATCCTCAAATTACATCGTCATGAGGACGAACGAGAGCGATAGTTCTCCATCGGTATGGGCAGGGTAGTAGTGATGCTTGAGACATCCTTATCTATGAAGCAAGAAGCGTTTGCCGTGATAACTATTGCCAGGCAAAGCAAAAGAGACCTCTTAATCGAAAGATTGGTTTAATTTACTTGTTATTTGCCACACCCAAGAAACTACTCGAGCACAGTCACCATCATGCGTGGGCCGCACAACGCCATGATGGCAGCAAGGTTGTAGTAGAGCATGGCAGTGGTTGCCTGCTGCTGGGCAGTTGGGTTATCTGGGTAGAGCGCCTCGGCCGAGGGCGCAAAGGCCCATGTGTCGATATTGAAAGCCTGGTACTGTTGGTCGAACTCTTGCGCTAAGGCCTGACGGTCGAGCGTTGTCCCCGTACGCTGATTCATTACCACTGCTGCCTCATGGTGGTTGCCGCGCAATATATCGGTATGAGCACCAGTAGGCTCATCAGTGTTATCAGTGTTCTTTGCTAACTGCGCGTCGACCATTGTCACGAGTTTGTTGCCACTAGCCATAACAAGCTTCGACTCATCTGCTGCATGGTGAATAATTTGCTGGTGGGCTTCGTCGCTACTGTCACTACCAAGACCAAGCTCGGTGGCTAGGCTGCGCAATTGCTCACCATGCTGAGCAATGATAGTAAAGATCGCACCCACTTTGTCGGCTGCTGCGCAGCCAGCTTGTTCGCCATGAGCATGGTCATCCCGATGGACGTGCACCGTCGCGGGTATCTGGCCAATTCGCCCCAGGACGCGCGCATTCGCTTCATCAATAGCATCACTATTACCACGCACCAGTCGATCCGTCACTAGGTAGAGCAAGCCACCGCCTGCACTATTTGGCACTGCTTCTGCTGTGCTGCCGGGCCGACCATCCATGCACGCGCCAATGATATTCTGCACTGCTGGCACGTAGTATTCACCGAGCTCATGAATAAACTCTGCTCTGCGAGGCCACTCTGGTGTGGTAAGATCACCAAGACCATACTCATCACCGAGCTCGTAGGATACAACAGGCCGTTCCATAGCAATCACCCGTAGCTTCGCCATCACGCCGATAATCATACGTCCCATCTGGTAATGATGGATGGGGAGGATAAAATTCCGTCATTATGCTGCTGCCTCTCTGCGGTTGTGTTACCCTAATATTTATACGCGGTGCTTATTGTGGCGTCGACGCAGGCCAGCCACCTTCAGACGCACGGCATGGCGGTCGACCAGCTGGTGAGCCTTCTCGAGCTCTACCTGAGTGCTAGCGTTGTCGCGCTGCTTGAGAGCACGCTCAAGGGCGGCTTTACTCTCAGCCTCAATGATGTCGTCACCATGCTCGGCTTCGTCCACCAAGATGCGTACCTTTGTCTGGCTAATCTCGACCACCCCACCAGAGATGGCAAAGTACTCCAGATGGTCGTCACTGTCGTCCTTGGCGCGACGCACCGCCACAACGCCTGGCACTGCCAGGGTTACCAGTGGTTCGTGCCCCGGGAAGACCGCAATCTGCCCCTCCGGCGTCGGTAGCATCACCTCATACACAGTCTCGTGTAGCTTGCTACCAGTCAGTGTCACAAGTTCTAAATCCATAGCCTTACTATAGCAGAGTAGCAGAGAAAAAGCGAGGTAGAAGGTGAGGTGATTTTACTCCGAGCAAGAGAAAAGGGCGGGGAGCAGCAAGCCATATGGCGCCGCTCAACCCGCCCTTAGTGGGTAAGGGGCGACCTGCGAAGCTAAATAGAAAGCCCCCAGGCAAGGAGGGAAATAAAAATCCCTCCAATAGCGGCCACCACAATAAGCAACAGCCCCAGCGCCTTCGGCAGGCGCTGGCCTGCCACGATAGCCCCTCCGAAGAGAAGCCACGTGATATACATCACGAGCCAGGGCAGCTCGTGACGACCAAATGCCGTCCCACCGAAGTGAAACAGCATGAGGTAACTGCCAAGCGGTACACCCGCCCAGGCAGCTATACTAATCAGCCAAAACGGCGCAACGTTGCGCGCCTTTCTGGCTTCTCTTTGCATGGAACGGCTGTCCCATGCATTCTTCCTGTTATGCATGAGGGTTCTCCTTCCATGCGTGTCCTTGAGGCGCTGGTCGCCCCACCACCCTCAAGTGTGCCATATTTGATCGGGTAAGTCAAAGTGTGTCTATTTGAAGCTGAGCGCTTTACTGTTTTCTTATACTACTTACCGTAGATACACTGTAATAAGCATGTTTCTATACATACCAATATATCTTGATACTATATCTATTCTCTATGTATCGATATATTTATACCCATCTCTCTTTATCTATATCTCTATAACTTTCTTTCTCTACTATTTATCTACCTATTTCTATATCTATATCCTTATCTATATTTCTATCTCTATCTCTACTTATCTCTATATTTCTTTATTTATCTACTTATCTTTATCTTTATTTATTTTATCTATCTTTACCTATATCTCCCTATACATCTATATACCTATATATCCATATATCCAACCATATCGATTTCTCTCCTATTATATATAAATATATAAAGAGAAGAGAAAAAGAACCCACGCTAACAGAGAAAAAACAGGGTAACTATAGTACAAATCGATTTGTACTATAGTTGGGAGGGAAATGAGAGGAGGATAGGCAAAGAAAACAGCAGCCAAACACAGAGAGAATATCTCGGTTGGCTGCTGCCGTGTAAGAATGTGCAGGGAGCGCTAGTCTTGCTTCTCGCTCAGTGGCACTGGCGACATGTAGAACCAGTTCTCTGGCTTGTCGTCATACTTACCGCTGAGGATATCCTTGGCATCGCGGATGGTATCAGCAAGCTTGAAGTAGCTGCCAGGGTTGCCGGTAAATTGCTCAGCAACGTGGAATGGCTGAGCTAAGAAGCGCTGCAAGCGGCGTGCCCGGGCAACGATCTGCTTCTGGTCGTCGCTGAGCTCTTCCATACCCAGGATAGCAATGATATCCTGCAGCTCCTTGTACTGCTGCAAGACGCGCTGCACTTCGCGGGCCACCTGGTAGTGCTCCTCACCAACCACCTCTGGGTCGAGCGAGTTCGAGCTGGAGTCGAGCACGTCCACCGCTGGATAGATACCGATCTCCGTTAGAGCGCGGTTCATCACGATGGTAGCATCCAGGTGGGCAAAGGTAGTGGCAGGTGCTGGGTCGGTTAGGTCGTCGGCTGGTACATACACTGCCTGAACAGAGGTAATCGAGCCCTTCTTGGTACTGGTGATGCGCTCTTGCAGGGCACCCATCTCTTGCTGCAGATTTGGCTGGTAGCCCACCGCACTTGGCAAACGACCCAGCAAGGCAGACACCTCAGCACCAGCCTGCGTAAAGCGGAAGATATTGTCGACGAAGAGCAGCACATCCTTGCCTTCATCGCGGAAGGCTTCGGCCATTGCTAGGCCAGCCAGTGCTACCCGCAAACGCGCCCCCGGTGGTTCGTTCATCTGGCCAAAGACAAGCGATGTCTTATCCAACACGCCAGCATCCTTCATCTCGTGGTAGAGGTCGTTACCCTCGCGGGTACGCTCACCTACACCAGCAAAGACAGAGTTACCACTGTGGAACTTCGCGATGTTGTTGATCAGCTCCTGAATGAGCACTGTCTTACCCACACCAGCACCAGCAAAGAGCCCCGCCTTACCACCCTTGGTGAGTGGCGCGATGAGGTCGATCACCTTGATACCGGTCTCGAGGATCTCGGTTTTGTTAGATTGCTCGGTGAGAGCAGGGGGCTCAGCGTGGATGGGCGCACGCTGCGCATCATCGGCTACTGGCTCGCCATCGATCGGTTCACCCACCACATTAAACATCCGCCCTTGCGTTGCTTCACCTACAGGCACGCGGATCGGTGCACCAGTTGCAACCACTGACTGGCCACGCTTCAGGCCGTCGGTCGATTGCAGGCTGATGGTCCGCACCGTTTGCTCGTCAAGGTGCTGCGCCACTTCAAGCGTCAGCGTTTGACTATCGCGCTCGACGTGCAGGGCGTCGTAGATGGCTGGCAGCTCCACCTCGCGGTCGAACTCGACATCCACCACCACACCCATGATCTGGATGATTTTTCCTTGGTTTTTACTCATTCATTTCTCCTCTCGATCATTTCATTATACTTTCTTTACTTGCAGATTATTATGACTATCTGGCGTCTTGGCACGATGTTTCTGTATATACCGCATAGCATCACGGGCTGCAATACCACAGTAAGCTAGCAACACCACAATTGGCACATATGGTAAGAGGCTACTCACAGCTGGCAGCTCGGCAAACGCCATAATAGGCTGAGCCGGCCAGGCAAGGCGAGCAACATCACTAGCCTGCGCCTCCACGCCATGCACAGCAAAAGATACAAGAAAGCCCGCAGCATACGAGCCAAAGCCAGCAAGGATCACAACTAATAGGCCAGTCGTAGCACTTACAAAACTCGCACTGTGCCGCTGGCCATACCGCCAATACCACAGTCCACCGAGAGCAAACGGCAGCATCAGCGCAAGGCCAAAGAGCAGCCCCTCACCACGGCTAGCAGACAGCATCAGAATACCGCCCACAAGAAGCAACACCACACATACAAGCGCATACATGACAAGCGCAGCTATCACGACACGCGCGTAGTGTTTCATCCCATTGCCTCCACACCAGCGCTAATCTCGGTCAGCTCTTGCGTGATGGCACCTTGGCGCTGTTTGTTCATCTCGAGTGTTAGGTCATCGACAAGGCTGGTAGCGTTATCGGTGGCATTCTTCATAGCAAGCATGCGCTGGCTGTGCTCGCTCGCCCGAGCATCGAGCAAGGCTTGGTAGAGCCGGGCACTCACCATGCGCGCAGCGATGGTATCGAGTACTGCTTGCGGGCTTGGCTCAAAGAGTGCTTCATCATCTGGGATTACCTCATCGTCATCCACCGCATCGAGCTGCTCGGCATCAAGGCCAGCGGGCAAGAGGTGGATCGTATCAGGGTGCTGCGTCATACTGCTATAAAAGCGAGTGAATACAACGTCGACCGCATCGACCTGCGTGCTCACAAACATATCGTGCGCGGTGTCGAGAATTGCCCGGAAGGCTGGCCCAGTTGGGCGATCTGGCACATCCTCATACACCCCAACCACCTGCGTATCCTTAAGGCGCGCAACAAACTGCGCCGCCTTGCGCCCCACCGCAATGGTGGTGTTGTCAATCCCCGCTACATCGTCATCGCGCAGGAGCTGGACATAGCGCTTAAGGACGTTGCTGTTGTAGGCGCCAGCCAATCCTTTATCGGCGGCAATGACGATGATCAAGCGGCGCTTGACCGCGCGCTGGGCAAACAGGGGGTGATCGTCGGTCGCACCCTGGCGCGAGAGGTAGCGCAAGAGGCCGCGTGCTGCCGTGGTATACGGCGCAGTGGTGCGACTTGCATCTTGGGCGCGGCGCATCTTGCTCGCTGCCACCATTTGCATTGCCTTGGTGATCTGCTTGGTGCTCTTAACCGAGCGAATCCGTGCTTTGAGCTGTTGCGTATTGGGCATAGCGACCTCCGTTGCTTACTCCGCAAATTCCTTGGCAATTTCGCCCGCGGTTGATTCTATCAAGTGAGTGAGTTTCTCATCAGCACCGAACTTCTGGTCACCCTTATTAAGAGTGCGCATTTGTTCCTTAGCCTCGGCCCAGAGACGGCTCAGCAGAGCATCTTGGGCAGCTTTGATCTTCGTAGCTGGCACGGTGTCGAAGTAGCCTTGGCTTACCGCCACAATGCTCACCACCTGCTCCCAGACACTCATTGGTTGGTATTGTGGCTGTTTGAGAAGCTCTGTCAGGCGCTGACCACGGCCAATCTGTGCCTTGGTCTCGGCATCAAGGTCGCTTCCAAACTGAGCAAAGCTTGCCAACTCGCGAAACTGACTCAACCCAAGCTTGAGGTTACCGCTAACACTCTTGAGCGCCTTAGTCTGCGCGGCACCACCAACACGCGACACCGAGAGACCAGCACTAATGGCCGGGCGAATACCCTGGTAGAAGAGATCTGTCTCCATAAAGATCTGCCCGTCGGTGATGGAAATCACGTTGGTAGGGATGTAAGCGGAGATATCACCCGCCTGGGTCTCAATGATCGGCAGAGCAGTGAGCGAACCTGCCCCAAGCTCATCACTTAGCTTAGCACTGCGCTCGAGTAGGCGGCTATGCAAATAGAACACATCACCCGGGAAGGCCTCGCGCCCTGGTGGACGACGCAGCAGCAAGCTCATCTGGCGGTAAGCGACGGCGTGCTTAGTCAGGTCGTCGTAGATCATCAAAGCATGGCCACCATTGTCGCGGAAGTACTCACCCATGGCGGTACCGGCGTATGGCGCAAGATAGAGCAAGGAAGCTGGGTCGCTTGGGCTGGTTGCTACCACGATAGTCTGGTCCATCACACCTTCTTCTTTGAGGCGCTCGACCAGGCGAGCAATCTTGCTCAGCTTCTGTCCAACGGCAACGTAGACATTCACCACGCCAGTCTTTTGACGCGCTTGGTTGATCATCGTGTCGAGTGCGATTGCTGTCTTACCGGTTTGGCGATCACCAATGATGAGCTCGCGCTGGCCACGGCCAATCGGGAACATCGCATCGATGCTCATAATACCAGTCATCAGTGGCTCGTGCACGCTCTTGCGGCCCATCACACCAATCGCCTCACGCTCGACGAGGCCGCGCTGCGTGGTAGTAATAGCTGGGCCACCATCAAGCGGCTCACCGAGTGGGTTCACCACGCGGCCGAGCAGCTCCTCGCCAACTGGCACACTCAGTACCTCGCCCTTGAGCTTGACGCGATCGCCAGCAGCTACACCTTGGTCGCTGCCGAGCAGCACAGCACCAATTTCATCTTCCATCAGGTTGAGAGCAAATGCCTCAACGACACCTGTTTTCGTCTCGATCTCGAGCACCTCGCTATAGCCAGCGTGGCGCAAGCCATGTACCCAGGCCACACCATCACCCACTCGGGTCACGATACCGACCTGCTCTAGTCCTTCAGAGGCTTCCAGGCCTGCGATCGCTTGCCGCAAGCTCTCGGACAACTCTGTAACCGTTGTTTCAGCCATGTATAATTCCTCTTATTTCGTGCCCGCAAGGGCGGTTAGTTTGTGTTGGATAGTGCCATCGTAGTGCTGGCCCGGCAGAGCGATCTTCACGCCGCCAATCACCGACGGATCGACAACCTGGCGGAACTGTACTGACCGAACTGGTGCAGTGCCATTCTGCTCAGCAAGTGCCGTGACCTCTGTCTTGAGCTGCTTCTGCAGGGCGGCCGATAGCTCGTGCGCCGTCGTAACTTCAGCCACAACGATGCCGCGCTCAGCTAGCGCTTCCTCAATCGTTGCCGCCACCACATCGACATCGCGCGTTGCACGGGTGTCAATAAGATAGGCCGCAACCTGGCGCAGCACAGCAGGCACCTCAGCACCAGCAGCAATCTGCTCAGCAACATACGCAGCGAGGCGGCGGCGCGAAAAACCGGCCGCCATCAGCGCTGCTCCTTATCGAGTTTAGTCAGGTGCTTCTCGATCAGCTGGCGATCCTTCGACGCGTCAACAGTCTCGGCCGTCACTGCACGCGTTGCCTCGACGACCATGTCGACCATTTCGCGGCGCAGCGCTCGCTTAGCCTCAGCCAACTCTGTCTGCGTCTGGGTGCGAGCTGACGCTAAGATGCGCTCGGCCTGCGTGTGGGCGTCGTCCTTGGCGTCGTTCACCATGCTAGCTGCTTCAGTTTTGGCAGCGGTCACAATTTCTTGTGACTCGTGGCGGGCTTTCTTGAGCATTGCAGCAGTGCGCTCCTCGGTCTCGTCAGCCGCCTTTTGCGCTTTCTCAGCTGCTTTGAGGCCATCGCGAATCTTCGCATCGCGCTGGTCGAGCATGTCGAGCAGCGGTGGATAGACCCACTTCTTCAAGACCAAGAGCAGCACCACAAATGCCACCATTTGCAGGACAAACAGCTGCCAATCAAGACCAAGCGACGAGAATAAATCGCCACCACCCGCCTCTGTCGATGCAAAATAGTGCAGGGTATTCACGAGTGCGAACTCCTTACATCACCTTGCCGACGATTGCGGCCACAAAACCAATGATAGCCAGAGCATCGATAAACGAGATACCAAGGATCATCATGGTGCGTAGGTCGTTAATCTTTTCTGGGTTGCGACCAGCTGCCTTCATGGCGTTGGCACCGATCCAGCCACACCCGATCGCAGCAAACGCTGCTGGGATAGCATACGCCAGGGTAAATGCGATGTCTTTCATAATTATTTCTCCTTATTTAGTTGTTACCAATGTTATTTTGCTCCTTCGGTCACGAGGTTCGCGTCTGAAGAAGTCGAAGTGCTTGAGTGCGTATCTTTTTCCTCATCACCGCCGTGATGCGTGAGCCCGAGTGAAATAAACACGGTTGAAAGCATAAAGAAGATATAGGCCTGAATGCCACCAATGAATAGCTCAAAGAGATAGAACGGCTGCAATACTGCTGGCATTGCCGCCTGGGTAAGATAAGCGATCATCGCGATCAAAATCTCACCCGCCAGCACATTACCAAATAGACGGAAGGATAGACTCAGTAAGCGCGAGAACTCTGCCACAATCTCGAGAATCCCGACGAAGGACATGATCGGATCGCGCAGTGGATTAACAAGATACCGCTTGAGATTGCCCACAAAGCCAAGCTCGCGTGCTGCGTATACCTGTGCCATAACGATCGTAACGGCCGCGAGGGCAAAGGTCATGTTAAGATCGGCATTCTGGCCACGGAATAGTGGTGTATGGCCAACCATCACTGGCCCAACAACTGGTAATAACCCGAGCCAATATTGCGCGGCAATAAAGAAGAACATCGTAATAACAAGGGGAGCGACGCGACGCGTCC
Source organism: uncultured Candidatus Saccharibacteria bacterium (assembly GCA_937898545.1). GTDB lineage: Bacteria > Patescibacteriota > Saccharimonadia > Saccharimonadales > Saccharimonadaceae > Saccharimonas. Next base: position 338,680 of record CALEJV010000003.1, read on the forward strand.
ATTTCTTGCTGGGGATGACCTGTCCAACGGTATTGTACAACCCCTCGAAGCACCAGACAGTCAAGCGAGTTGCAAAATTAGCCTTCTTCTTGCCCAGCACCGCAGCACGTGTGCGGAACATGAGCCAAGCCAAGACGATGAGACCCAGCAGACCAACGAGATTGGCATTAGTAATTGGCCAGCCAGCGATCGAAAACACCTCGTCTGCCTTGACTGAGATGTGTGGCACTGCCGCAAAAAACATCATGTGCGATGACCTCCCTTAATTTGGTGCGTAATGAGCCCAGCTGCAAGGATAATGCCGACCACGAGGCCAGCAAACATCAGCCACGGCTTGGTTGCAAACTGCCGGTCTGCCCAGACTCCGAGCAAAAACAACCCAACAGTTGGCACCGCCATTCGCCAGGTTGTCCCAAGTAGGGTACGCCACAGCACACTAACCACTTGGCTACCGTGCGAGCGGGCATTCTCACGAGACTCCGTACTCATATGGCCTTATTGTACCAGGAGGCCCTGCAGACGTAAAGAGGGAAGCAGCAGTTGGGTATGAATCTCAAAGCACTGGCTTCTCTTGGTATGCTAGCCCTTTTCTTTACGTCTTGAACCGATGAAGCGCACGCATAGATCGTAATGATTTGGCGTGGAGTTACTGCTCTTCTCTATATTCCATTAACTTTTATAACCATTCCTTGGGAGGATGCATGCGAGACAACTGGCGCCGCATTGCAAAGCCGCGTATACTAGAGCTATGCCACGCCGCAATAAAACGCCTAAGCATCAGCCCTACCGCCCACCGCGCAGTGAAGCAGCTAAGAAGCGCTACCCGAGCCGAGCCGCCGCCTTGCGCGCCATCACTGAGCTCCGTAAATATCAGCTGGATGTGCAGTTACGCGTGTATCAATCACCGCACGATGGTGGCTGGTATCTGACGAGTCAATACACTACAGAGGATTAACCTCTCCATCCTACTAGAACTATTACTGAAGAAGCTTCGCGCCTTACCTTGCACTCAGCACGCTTGCCAACTCCATCACCGTCCATGCTATACTAGCAAGAGCGAAAGGGGAATATATGAGTACAACACCATCAGTCATAGTATATAGCGCAGAGTGGTGCGCCTATTGCAAAACAGAGAAACAATATCTCGACAAGCTCGGCGTGAGTTATACCGTGAAGGACATCGAGAAAACACCTGGTGCCCAGGAGGAGCTCGCTACCAAAACCGGCGGCAAAGCCCAGGGTATTCCAGTCACAGATATTGCTGGTGAGATCGTCTATGGCTTCGACCGAGCTCGAATTGATGAGCTCCTTACAGCAAAGGGATTATTGTCAAAATCGTAAGCTGGTTATGCATCACATTCAACTCACTGCTTGGGAAGGGCAGTGAGTTTTGTTATTGGCTGCTTGCATACGAGGGAAATGGAGGGGTATAGGCAGTATACATATATTGTTCATACTTTTTTGTTTGACTCAAAAAGTCACACTATTGCAACCACACAAGTTGCTAATTTTTATTTATAACAGAGGTACTGTATTGATTATGAGTTGTAGATAATACTCATCTAGCATTAATCTCCACTATACATTGACTAGGTGCGATGTCTCTCATGCAGATTATTTTTGTATATAAGCGTCTCGCGCTACCGCTAGTAGAACTTCACGTGGCGCTGGGCATTTGTATTCTTGTTGGCACGAGGTGTGGGGTTGGTGGTGGTGGTATCATCACCTAGCTGGCCGTTAGAGTTATTGCCCACGGTGAATACTTTGCGATTGTTAGTGTAGACCACTGTTGTGCCATAACCCGAGCGCACATACGATGCTAAGTTGCCCTGCGTACCAAGGACGAGCATCTGCTGCGGAGTGGGGTAGATGCCATTGGTGCCACCACCAATATGCCCAATACCTAGCTGGCCTGTCACATTGCTGCCCGCCCCAAAGACACGGCCATCGCTGGTGACAACAAAGGTGTTAGCATTCTTAGGGTTGAGCCCATTAGAGGTCGTCCATGACGAAACTGCCTTAGCCCCCGGGGGAAGGATGAACTTGACTGGGGTTGGATTATATACGTGGCGTTTGTAAGCATCTAGATTGGATGTATCGACATAGACGCCATTGCCCAGCGCACCGTTATTGAGGCCAAAGGTCTTAACCTCGCCGTTAGCATAGACCATGGTGGTAAAGTACTGGTCTGTTGTGATGTCTACTACTCCAGACGGCGCGACACGCTCGAGTGTTGGGTTGTATGGCAAGAATGTTCTGTCTGCATAGTACTCACACGAATTCATCCTCGTCTCGCCACCAGTCGCGATATTGACTTCAGCAACACATAGGCCTCGGCCACCAATGTCGGTGCTATTGCTAAGGTAGACATGGCTCCACGCACCTGCTGGGTAGCGGAAGTCGAAGCGCTTGCCATTAGACCACCAAGCGCACCACCGCATACGCGTCTCTTCATTATTATGGCCGGTTGCTTCGACACAGCGGTTTTGGCCTCCACCTGGGTTTGACTCGACTTGCAGGGCGTTATTCGTCCGGTCGAAGTGCCACTTTTGGTTTGCAGCAGCACCCGAGCACTTTTCTGTCCTGAGGTTTGCCCCCACCGCCGCCAAGCAACGGTCTGACACCCCCGCACGCAGCCGGAAGGTCGGCACACCAGCTTGGCCGTAGTTTGTTTTGCCAGCCGAGTAGACTGCCCCTGCACTATCGCGAATATAGACCGTATCGCCGTCGAAGGCGAGCTGCACTGCCTTGGTCTTGCCAGGTTTGCCAAAGTCGCCCAAACGGACAGGCATGTGCCGCTCATTAATATCACCTTGAGCCAGCTGGCCAAAGTCGTTACCACCCCAGCCATAGACTGCGCCACTCTCACCAATCGCATAGGCTGTTTTGCTGTCGACCGCCCAGGAGTGAGCATCGGCCCGAATCTTCTCAGGGAAGGGAATCTTGGCTGGAGTTTTTATTGTTGGAGCAGTCGAGTTAATGCCGGCGACACCTTTTTCATTAGAGCCAGCCGCATAGACGTTACCCTTAGCCGTCACGACAAAGGTGACAATCCCCAGCGGCGAAACAAAGGTCGCAACATTGTCATTACCAGGCAATACAAACTGGACGGGGTTTGTTACCCATGCAATAATCTGGCCAGGGTTGCCAATCTGCCCAAAGTTATGCAGCCCCGCACCCCATACCTCACCATTCTCTGTGAGGGCAAACATATTGCGGCCATGAGAGAGGAAGTTGGTATAGGTACGTACCACGCGCTTGTTGGCAGGGACATTAAACTGCTTAAGCGTGAGGGTGTCGGTAGTCGAGCCAACACCGAGCTGGCCAAAGCCATTGAATCCTGCTGAGCGTGGCCGCCCAAACTCGTCGATGACGGTAAAGAACGCACCATTGAATGTAAAGCCGCCGCCAGCCGCGTAGCCAAATGAGACGCTATCGAGCAGTGCGCTCAGGCCCGCTTGCCCTGCCAGGCGATATTCATAGCTCTTCCATACTGCGCCATCCGTCGTGCGAATAAGCTCCGTCCGACCCACCGCTGTAATGCGCTGAATGCTCCCTTCGCGGCGCTCTGGCTCACCCACCTCAAAGGTCGTGCGCACATTGCCGTCCTGCTGAACATACTGGGTGCGGCCAGCGACTACTGTGCCTTTGCAATCAGTATTAGGTCGCAATTTTGCAGCATCTGACCACTGCGCGAGGTCGTTATTGAGCTCAAGACATTTGCTGGCAAGAACAACGCCACTTTCTGCTGCCTCACGGGCTAAGCGCCGGTAGTGCTGGGCGTAGAGCCCCTCGCGAATCGCCGTCGATGCAGACGCCGCCACGAGGAGTAGCATCATTGCCACCACCGATGCCACGATCACTGTTGGCAGAGCAAACCCCGCGCTTGATCTATTTTTGTTCACTAGCATTGCTTCTACAATAGCGTAGATTGCAACCGTAAGCAATATGCTGGTATGAAATTGTGTATATAATCAATCACTACAACTGATTTTCGTGCTCCACCCGAGTGCAGTAGTAAATAGAGAGTAGAGAAGTGGAGACTTGTTGTAATGCTCACACTCACCACTACGAGAGGTGAGCCTACCAAGTATGCGAGTTCTCATGATATTGAAAGGCGTGTACTTGAGAGAAGGGGCGTAGAAGCAGTTGATATTTTGCGGCAAGATTCTCTTACTGCGCCCCGATCTGCACCACATCACCACCCAACTTCTGCCGGAAGTAATTGTCGTGGCTGACGTAGAGGATGGCGCCAGTGTAGCGCTCTAGCGCCGCCTCGAGCTCCTCGATACTGGGCAAGTCGAGGTGGTTGGTAGGCTCATCGAGGATGAGCAGCTGTGGCTCATTGGCTAGCATGCTAATAATCTGGAAGCGCGCTTTCTGTCCACCACTGAGGCGAGCAAGCGGCACATCGCCATCCGTCTCAGCAAAGAGATAGTCGCTCATCAGTTGGCGCAGCTTGGTCTGACCAATTGGCAGCCCACGGTCGAGGTGCATCTGCTCAATCGCCTGAGCCAGTGTGAGGTCAAGATACGTCGAGGCAATCTCTTGCTCATACACGCCAATTCGAATATGACTATCGAGCTGCAGCGAGCCACTATAGACAATTGGCGTATCGCTACCTCTGTCCTGCACCAGATTTTGCGCGGCAAGTAGTTCTCGAATAAGTGTCGTCTTGCCCGCGCCATTGCGGCCACGCAGCTCCACAGCTTCACCCTCACGCAGATCGATATTTACCCCCTCAAATAAAATCCGCTCGCCATAACCCAGCGCCAAATCTCGCACTGCTACTAGCGTGCGCTGGCTTCGCATTGCACCATCGCGCATACTGAGGCGAATCGTTCGCGCCTTAAACTTCTGGTAGCGATCGGCCATCTTATACTCCAGCTGCGCCACATTGTCGCGATCAATCCAAAACGTCGGCTTCTCAATCTGCTCGAGCTCCTCAAGCTCGGCCATAGCCTGCTGCTCACGCTGCTTAAACTGCTTGATAGTGCCGGGGTCGCGCGCTCGCTCCTTCATCCGGCGAAATTGCACTACCTTATCCTTCACATTAGCAATCCGCCGCTCGACCTGCTCATACTCGTGCATCGCGTTGCCTGTCGCCGAGGCATTTTGACGGAGATAGGCATCGTAGTTGCCTCGGTAGCTGAGGGCTGTGCCATCTTTTATCTCAACGATCCGATCCATCTCTGCCAGCACATCTCGGTCGTGGGTAATGACGAGCATCGCTTGCTTCGCGCCCTTGAGCCAGTCGATAAACTGCTTCTTGGCGACATAATCCATGTGGTTCGTTGGCTCATCGATCAGTGCAAGGTCGGCCTGGGCGTGCATGATCTTCACCACCTCCACTAGGCGCTTCTGTCCACCACTCAAACTCGCCAGATGTCGCTCACCATAGCCTGCCATTTGGAAGTTCTTTAGCTCCTCCGCCACTAGCTCCTCAATCTGATAGAAGCCTTTCTGGCCAAAGCGCTCCAGCGCCGCGGTGTATGCCTCGATTTTATGCATGTCATCGCCCATCGTCTCGGGATAGGTTGTAATGATATGGCGCAGGCGCGCATACTCCGGCAGGCCACGCAAGATATATTCGAGCACTGTGATATCGCCGCTGTCATGGTGCTCTTGGGCCGTTGCCACCACCACACTGCCACGCTTGAAAATAATCGAGCCACTATAGTCATCATCTACCCCCGTTAGCATGGCAAACAGCGTCGACTTACCCACGCCATTGCGCCCCACCAAGCCTACCTTCTCGCCATCATTCACACTAAATTTCACGTCTGTCATCAGCGTCTTCGCCCCAAACGACTTCTCGGTAATGGCAATATCGGCAATCATAGGGGATATTATAGCATGGCAAGGTATAACGATAGGGGAGGGTTACCTCCATACGCCCTTTTCGAATACAAAAAGCCAAGGGGTATTTCATTAGCCTTGTTGTATGATGCTAATATTACAACATATTTTTTATGAGCTATCTTTTTCACATTTTATTAACATTCTTTAGACATCATAGCAGGCAGATTTTGCAAACAAAACAGAGGTAGAAGCGTGGCAATCAACACCATACTACACACCAGAATGATATACAGTATACATGCTATACCATCATGTATTGTCATTACGGCAGCACCCTCCGCTTGACTAGCCTCTCATATATTGATATATATATTAACTTTTCGCTCAAAGTGCATCTTGGGGCGGAGAGTCGCCCCTCGCTTTGAGCTCACCTTTGAGAGGGGGTGAGAAAGATGTGCGGACAGGACATTGCGCAAGGCATTGGCGCCCTAATGGCTGTTGGTGCCTTTATCGGGTTCTCCGTTGCTGTTATCATGCAATACTTTGGAGTATCCGAGATGGCCGCTGTCGCAGTCGGTGTGATGATTGCCGTTCTTGGCATGACCATCGCGTATATTGTGGGAATGCGTATTGCGCGTTCCCATCCATGACAGCTCATAGGGGGGCTCTGAGCCCACCAACATAGCTCACTGGATTCGTGCTTCAATCTGATCGTAGTGCCCTGAAATGCACTCTCGGGTTGAGCAATTAATCCGGTTCAGTTTGAGCATGGTTGGTGGGCTATGTTTTTTGTTAAAGGAAATTAGTTGAACCCTTCACATTATTATTCTGTTATTTTTACGACACTCTTTCCATACATTTAGCGGTATAATGATCTGCAGACACGCTAGAAAAGAAACAAATAGGAAGGATTGTTAGTTTTGTCATACATGGAAAATTCTCAGAGACACTTAGCAAGCACACAAGAGGGTGCTGACACATATACCCAGAAACCACTTTTTGCACTTGAGGCAAAGAGCAACCCAAGCCTGGCCTCCGAAGATATGCACACCAAGCTCATATCCCAGTTCAATGCACCACACCACCAGCGCGATGCACTGCTAGACACAACCAATGTCATTCTCGACGAGCAAGGCCCGGAGAGCCCTGCCGTAGCGTTTTCTCCTCTCACGATGAGTTATATCAACGAGCATCTCGACCCACTATGCAATTACGGCTATGACAACGCGAGTTGGCTCTTGCAAGATTGCCGCATTATTATTAAGTCAGGCGGGGGACTCGCAGATGTCCAGCAGTACTTTCGCTATCTTGGCATCGATACCACTCCCAATGACTACGCGTAGCATAAACTATTCCTTAGAGGGCACTACTACCTGCTAGACGATGATCTCTTGGCTTGCCCAAGCCCAAATATATCACGTTCGTGTCCTCACATGCCACCTCATCTGCTACAATAGAAGAGACGTATGAGCAAATCACATTCTACCAAGCCACCAGTACCAGCTATTGTCAACCGCCGTGCGCGGTTTGATTATGAACTAAGCGACGACATAGTGGTCGGCATAAGCCTGACCGGCCTAGAGGTGCGCGCCGCCCGCGAGGGCCATGTGCAGCTCAAGGGGGCATATGTGACGATTCGCAACAGCGAGCTGTGGCTCAATAACGCCAGCTTCTCACTGCGCCACAACGAGCAGGGCCAGCCAAACGCCCGAACAGTCAGCACCAGCGCACGTAAGCTTCTGGCAAAGCGGCGGCAGATCGAGCAACTCGCTGATCGCAAGAAGGACGGCTATACCATCGTCCCCACGAAGCTCCTCACCAGTGGCCGTTACATTAAGCTCGTCATTGCCCTCGGTAAGGGTAAGAAACGCTACGACAAGCGCGAAACCATCAAACGCCGCGATGTAGAGCGAGAGCAGCGACGGGCAGTGCGGCAGTATCGCTAGTAGAATCTTGAGAGAGCCTTAGGCTAGGCTAGGCTTTTTAAACCTCGATGCTCGGATTTAATCGTGCACACTAAAGAGAAAACAAAACTCACTACATGATCAGTAGTGAGTTTTTAATAGACATTATCTACTCTTCTTCGAGCGCATTATGGCTGGCAATGAGCGACTCATACAGCGCCGCAACCTTCTTTGCCATCGTCACGGAATCGAACCGGCGCGCCACCTGCAATGAACCGCGAGACAATTGCTCAAGCTTATCGGGGTTAGCAAAGAGATCGTTGAATACCTTAGCAAAGTCCTCACCCTCAATCCCATCGGTCAAAATTGCATTTTTCTTGGTCAAGCCCTCAGTCATACGTTCGTCGCAGTAGACGATCGGCAGACCGCTTGATGCTGCCTCGAGAAAGGTCATCGGTTGGTTATCAAAATGGTACGATGCCAGTGAGAAGACATCGGCTTGCTTGAGCAGCGCCGCCACTGTATCGCTGGGTTGCATACCCGCAAAGATCACGCGCTCCGCCACGCCAAGCCGCTCAGCACAGGCGCGCAGCTCCGCCTCGTATGGGCCGCCGCCGACTAGCACGAGCTTCACATTCTCATCTGGAATATGCGGCAAAGCTTCGACAAGTGCCTGCTGGCGCTTCTCAGGGCTCAGGCGCGCTACTGAGATAATAAATTTATCGTCTGGGCCCTTTGCGATAGGCGAATCTGCCACCGAAGCATCGTGATAGCGCTGGGTGTTGATGCCATTGGGAAAAACGTGGCATGGCGTGGTGAGACCACCGTCCTCCACTAATATCTTGGCCAGGTGTTGCGATGGCGAGATGCACGCATCGCACTGGTTGGCAAACGCCGCAGTAAGACGCCAACCCTGGCGAGACAGCATATCGCGGATCGCACTCTTGCCCATACCATGGAGCTGTTCGCGCGAGGTGACTGGCAAGATCGGCTTCGTCCGAAAGACAACAGGGAAGGCGACCGAGAGCGCAATCACCCCAGCCGTTACCATAAATGGATAGTCGTCGATCAGCTCACTATAGAGCGTGTGGATCGTCGTGACATGGGGGATACGTTGCCGCTTAGCCACGATGTGGGCCAGCGCGCCCATATAGAACTGCATTTGGCTGTGGACGATGTCGAACTGGTAGTCGTCCAGCTTCTTGGCTAAGCCAGGGTAGATGACAGCTGTCTCGCGCTTGTCGAAGACATAGTTCTTCGATGACGGCAGACGAATGACGTGGTCATCGTGGTCGTCATAGCCTTCACACTTTGGCGCAACAATATAGACCTCATGACCCAGCACCTCAAGTGCCTGCCTCAAATTAACCGTGGACGTCGCCACACCGTGGACTGATGGCAAGTAGTCATCAATAAAGATTCCGATTTTCATAGCTATTATTATAGCATACTTCTCTGTTATTTGCGGCCAGAGAAGGGTGTAATCGCATCGCGACCAAGAGTAAGAGTCCGCGCAAAGATATCTGGATGGCCAGCTAGAATACTGTGCGTCGTATCGCCTAGCCAAGCCGTACGAACGTCACTCATTGGATGCTTAGTACTGACACGTTCTGCAAAGTTATGAACTTTTTTAAGTGTATTATCATTGAGTTCGCTGAGCTCTGGTGTAAATAGCGTCACTGGTGTACCTAGTGGTATTTTTGAGAATGCCTTATCCAGATCATCTTCGAATCCAGGTTTTTCCATAGCCCCAACGTCTCGCATCATCACGAGTGGCGAAGGAGTCGGTAGCGTTTTGTCGGCACCTTCCAACAAATCACCAGTCCAAACTTCCTTAGCTACAGGATCGTGTGATTGCGCAGTGTATCGCTTTTGATGACCCATTTCTCGAGCCTGTGCTGGAGCAATACGCCAGCTAAGTCGTTCGTGGATACTTGGTGGATCGAATACGACAACTTCACTTAGCTTTGCTGCAGTTTCATTGCTCATCGTCGCAACAGCAGCTGGAGCAAGCCGCCCACCAAATGAGTTACCAAGAACAACCACTTCATCATAACTCTTGGTATATTTTTCAATGATTGGAGCAACTGCTTCACCTAGCGGTATGAAACTACCAGTACGTGCCATCTCTTTAGCAATTGACGGTTTGAGTGCGCTCGACGGCAGTGTTAACGTATCTGGCATTGATACACCAGAATCGCGAGCAACGCTGTTGGCCATTTCCGTAATTTCAAGCTTCCCAGCAGGTGCTGTTTGATTACTCCATACCGAAGGGTTATAGAGAATTAAGGTGTCCGACTCACTGCCTTCATAGCTTGTCAGTGTCATAGCACCCTCACCTAATGCACAAGATACTTTAACTTGCTTGATCCTGTCCATATCCTGCTCGCGACCTTCATATGACTGTAGGCTCATCAGCTTATTCGCCTGCGCCACCAACAGACCACCTCCATACTGACTGATTGTTACTGGCACATCCTGCGCACTGTAGTTCGGCGTTACTTTCTCTCGCCTCGACGACATAGCTACCTACCTTTCTATCTTTAACGGGTAGGTCTATATATATATCAATTTTTTCAGTTTGTCAAGTCATATTGAGCTAATTTGCGCAACGTTATTGCATACCATATGTATAGCAAAAATAACACAGCAGCTTAGTGGACTTTTGCTTGATACGATGCCTCTTTCCTATTTTACCTCTGTCGGATAATATTCGATGGCTTCGAGATGTAATAAGTGCCCTGCACCTGGTGCTGTCACGAAGCGTGCTCGTGGCAATAATTCGTGCATTATTTCTACCGCCTTGGCATTAATAATATTATCTTTGTCACCAATGATGACGGTTATTCGCTGCTGAGCTTCTTCTGACACACCAAAAGTGTACGGATTTTGATTATAGAGTAATGTTGTCAATATATCAGAATCACGCAAGGTAAGTGTATCTCTCTTGTATCGCTCTGATTCACGCAGCCACTGCCAGGCATCTTTTCGTCGTGTCTTGAGCCCTACAACCATACGGATCCCTTGAGCAGACTTACTTGTGTATACATCCCAACCTAGCTTATCAGGTAGTTTATTCGATAGTCTTTGTAATGTATTGGCGATTCGCGACATAGTTGGCGTAGGGCAAGCCAGCACGACCTTGATTTGTGATGGTAGCCAACCTATCCGCAATGTATGATACAACACCGACGAAGAAAAAGAATTACCGACAATGAGATGTGGTGTTTTGCCTAGTTGATCAAGTGCACATAAGAGCCATTTGGCTAAGTCATCATATGTTTTGAAATGGGTGCGCACTGATCTACCATGCCCAGGTAGATCAAACACACACACCGCATATCCAGCACTCGCATAGCGCTGGGCCAATGGCATCATATCAATCTTGCCGCCAGTTACTCCAGGAAAAATCACCACCAAACGCTCTGCCATCATATTGCACTCGAACCAACAAATACCTTGCGATACTCGCTCACGGCAGCCCAGCTCTGTATAAATTTGTTTTAGCGTTGAAATTTTATTCATTTCTCTATTATACTAGGTTTATGAAAATTAGCATCATTATTCCTTGCAAAAACGAAGCTGGCGTAGTAGAGCACCTGCTTGAAGCATTAACCAGACAGTCTCGAGTAGCTGACGAAATAATTGTGGTTGACTCACACAGCACCGACACAACAGTTGAACGTTCTCAACAGTACGCTGATAAGCTCCCTCTAACTATTATTAAGGCTGACAAACCAGGGGCTGCACATGCTCGAAACGCTGGTGCAGCAGTAGCGACAGGCGATATGTTAATCTTCATGGATGCCGACCTCATCCCAGATGCGGAGTTTTTGGCAGATTTTGAAGCGCAAGTTACGAAGCATCTTTTTGCGGCGGGGAGTTTTACTCAGCAAATGAAGTCCAAAAAAATGACTATTCGACTTGGCGCAAGCTTTATGGTCGGCTATATGCGGCTAATGGCTCACACGCCGTGGCCAATTGGTTTTAGCTGTTTATATGCTACGCGTCAAGCATTTCAAACAATTAATGGTTTCGATCCTGAGCTTTTTATTATGGAGGATTACGATTTTGTGCTCAAGGCAAAGCGAGCTGGTTATAAAATTGGCATCATCAAAACCAATTGTCAATCATCCGACCGACGCTATCGTGAACAGGATTTAAAACAAGGATTACGCGGTATCTATGGCGAACTCTATCGTTATACTCACGGATTACGCATCACTAAGCCGATCTACCGCTATGATATGGGCGGCGGCACAACCACTAGCACCGAGAAGGACTCCACATCGTGAATCTCTACTCCTGGAACGTCAACGGCATTCGTGCGGTGATAAACAAGGGCGAATTTGCCCGCTTTATGGCGGCGCATAACCCCGATATCCTGTGCCTGCAGGAGACGAAAGCGCAGCGCCAGCAGGTGGAGCTCGATTTGCCGGGCTACCACGAGCACTTTTATAGCGCGGCCAAGAAGGGCTATAGCGGCACGGCAGTCTTTAGCAAAACCGCACCGCTGCAGTGGCGCGATGGCCTGCCGGCTGAGTTGGTAGAGCAGTTCCAGCTGGCGGCCGATAGCTACGGCAGCCCAAATGATGAAGGCCGCGTCATTACAGCGGAGTTTGCCAGCTTTTGGCTGGTGACCTGCTACACACCCAATAGCAAGGGCGACCTGAGCCGGCTGGCCCTGCGCGCTAAGGCATGGGACCCCTGTATGCTGGCATACCTACAGGGGCTGGAGGCCGGCCAGTACGGCCCGGCCAAGCCGGTGCTGTACTGCGGCGATATGAACGTCGCCCATCAGCCAATAGACCTTGCCAACCCACGCGCTAACCGGGGCAAGCATGGCTTTACAGACGAAGAACGGGCTGGCTTCCAGCACTACCTAGACGCTGGCTTTGTGGATACCTTCCGCGCCGCTCACCCAGGCCAAACCGATGCCTACACCTGGTGGACACACTGGGCCAACGCCCGGGCCCGCAACGTGGGCTGGCGGATCGACTACTGGCTAGCCTCGGCGGCAATCGCCCCGCGCATTACCAGCGCCCACATCCACGCCAGCCAAATGGGCAGCGACCACTGCCCGGTTAGCATTACATTGGATGAGCCAATAGTGTAAGACTAGGGGGGCGCGATAAACACGCAAACCTTGACACACCCCTCATATATTGATATATATATTAGCTTCTCGTAATTCGGCGAGAGGTGACCTTGAAGGGAGAGGAGATGACAGTCATGAGCTTCCTCCTCGGTGGAAGTGGATCCTAGCTGGTCAGCAGAGGGTGCGCAAGCACACGTTTGCGCACCCTCTGCGCCCCAACCTCCCATCTCCTTCTTGCCCAACCTAGTCGTCAGCACTTACTCTTACTAGAGTATGGAGAGCTCCTAGGTTGGGTTTTTCTTTTTCGCGTTTTTTCACTCACCACAGGCTATGCTCCTCATCCGCCCCAGTTATAGGCCGCTCAATCCATTCCACTGCTCAGCAGCAAGGGAGATGCTACCGGGCAGAGATACATAGCACACACTCTCACTTCGCGGTATAATAGCTCTATGCTGATTATTTTCTCCCCGTATTATCTCCGCCCGTCAGAGCAAGGTGACTACGCATGAACACCCCCTACTGGCAGCAGCAAACGCCGGCCAAACCGCTCTACCCAGACATCGCCTGGAATAAACCGCAGCAGCGGGCCCAGGCAGGCAAGCTAGGCATTATTGGTGGCAACCGGCTGAGCTTTCGCGCCATCGAGCACAGTTATACCACTGCGCTCACTGCAGGAGTAGGGCAGGCACGCGTCGTGCTGCCAGATGCCCTGCGTGGCACTATTCCCGCCAGCGTGACGGATACGATTTTTGCCGCAAGCAACAGCAGCGGCAGCCTAGGCAACGAGGCCTGGCCAGAGCTGCAAGCCCTCACTGGCTGGGCCGACGCACTCCTCCTCATTGGCGATGCAGGCCGCAACAGCCAGACTGCCATTGTCTATGAAAAGCTCGTGAGTCACACCACTACACCACTTATCATTAGCCGCGACGCGGTCGATTTGCTTATGCCAAGCGCTCCGCAGCTTGCCAGTCAGTCAAACATCCTTATCATTACATCATTCTCGCAAGTCCAAAAGTTCCTCCGCGCCCTGTACTACCCCAAGATCCTCACCTTCCGGATGCCGCTCCTTCAGCTGGTCGAGGTGCTGCACAAATTTACCATCACCTATCCACTGACTCTTGCCACCTTCCACGCCGACACCATCCTCATCGCTCAGCACGGCACCGTCACGTCAACACCGTGGTCGCAGCCAATGGCGCTCTGGCAGGGCACTGTGCCAACGCGCATCGCAGCCTATGCCATGTGGAATCCAGCGACGCCCCTCCAGGCAGCAACGGCTAGCTTGCTAGATGGGAAGGAGTAGGTATTAGGTATCGGCTCCGGAACTTTTGTTATAGCTATCTGTAATTCTCTTCTTTGTCTATTTGGCTAGTGAGGAGAAGCATAAGAGGGGTCGCTCAAGCCCTAGAGCACGAGCAATATTTCTATGATCTGCTTTTTGCTTGAATGATAAACGACAGATATATTCAAGCACGATAAATACACCCGCGAGACCATCTCAAGTAGTGGAATTTTTCCTACCAAACCAATACCAAAAGGGAAGAGCGAGAAAAGAGATTTGCACGTGATGTGCAGCGCCATTATCATATTGTTCGTTTTTTGTGTTCAGATCATGCGAAGCACAAATCATGAACAAATGTTTGCGTCACATGAGCCCACGACCTCTGTTATTCTGCTGGACAAAAAAGTAGCACAAGCATAAAACACCACCAAATACTATACCAAACTCTCTTATTGCATGGCGTGCTATACTTGCACGAATACCAACATTATATATCTTATTTATAGAACATAAATAGCACTATTCTACTGGAAATCAAGTACATATACCATGTTTTGCGATAATATTTAGCTTATCGGTCATGGCAGATCACCTATTTTCTCTTGCACTATAGAGTAAAAAGCAGCTGAGTATTATATTTGTTCGCCCTAGTTTGTGCGCTCCGTCAATCATGATACATGAGTAATAAGCGTGTTCGGCGCATCATCATACTACTAATTAAAGGGTAGGTTAGCATGCCACTACACAGTCTCATCACTTGCCTTATTTAGCAAGCAGAAGCCACAGTATCAGCCTGGATAAAGGTCTTATGGCACATGGTGGGTTCTCGCTCATCTATCTGGCTAAGCATATAGGATAGAATCGGGTGGTGTAGATAAAATACCTTGAGGAATCTTTGAATACCATTATCTTTAGCTGAACTATACCTACGGAAGCAACTACAGCCCTATCATAGTTTCCATTCTTTGAGTAGGAGTGTATTAATCAACTACTCGTGTCACCATCTAGAAGCCACGATGTAAACATATATTTACACCGTCTTTCCTTATCATTCCAACAAAATATATCCTACCACTGACTAAAATGGGGCGCCACTAGCACAGACAGTTACACTTACACATGCGCAGTCAGCCTTCTCTTGCAGCCTAGGAGAGACCGAGAGAGGGCAGAGCAGTCTTAATACGTCTCATCGGAGTAACTAACTCGCTCCACAATTCCACAGATGAGACCAATCAAAAAAGAGGGCATGCAGCTTATATCGGATCAATGATTTACTTCCAAAAACCAAACCAATAAAAAATCACCCATCCATGCAAAACGGGTGATTTTTGGGTTATCCGCAAACGGTTATATTATTTGCGGTGGCGGCTTACGTAGTAAGCGGCACCTGCAGCAGTGAGGCTACCAATACCAGCCAGCGGCAGGAGGGTACCGCCCAAGCCGGTGTGTGGCAACTCAACTACTGAAGGAGGAGTTTGCTCACACTTCGACATGTCGGTGGTGTAGTCATTGCTTACTTCGTTGCGGCGAACTTCGACGATCTTCTTGTCAGAGATGCGGCAGACCTTGACCTTGTCGCAGTCAGCAGTGTTCTTTGAGTGCTTCTTCTCGTCGAATTCTTTTTCCTTGATGGTGACAATAGCACCAGTCTTCAGCTCACAGACCTTCATCTTGTCGCAGTCTTTGACATTCTTTGAGTGCTTAGTGGCGTCAAATTCGCTTTCTTTGATGGTGATGATGGTGCTGCTGCTCAGCTCACACACCTGGATGCTTGGCTGAGGTGTTACCTTGATAACAACCTGGCAGTCCTGGCTGGTCTTCTCAACGTTGGTGCTACCACCTTCGTTGCCAACCACGGTCATCTTAACGGTGTATGTGCCTTCTTTGGCGTAAGTGTGGCGAACGGTTGCGCCGCCGGTGGCAGTTTTGCCGTCACCAAAGTCGTACTTGTAGGTAGCGACCTTTGCACCTTCCTTAGCGGTTGCCTTGGCGGTGAATTGGTACTCGTTGCGCGAAACCTGGGTAGCTTGCAATGCGTCGCAGGTCAGGCTTGGCTTAGCTGGTGGGGGAGTTGGGGTGCCCCAGGTAGGGTTACCACAGTCCTTGATAACACCAGCGATAAACTTACCGTTGTTGTCGAACCATGCGTAGATGTTAAAGGTTGTCTTGCCCAAGATGAAGCTGTCGCCCGTTGGGTACTGGTAGTATGTGTGGCCACCAGCAGTGCGCTGACCTTCTGATTTCTTTTGCTTGGTGCCTTCTTTGGCCTGCAAAGTACGAGCACCTGTAGCGACGACTCGGCCACCAACGATGATGTTACCGTTGGCATCAACAGTACCTTCTTGCATGTTGGCACCGTTGATCATTTGCTCGGTAATACCGAACTGGGTGTAGAGCTGGCGGATTTCTGCACGGCTCGAGTAGGTGCTGCGCAGGGTTTGTACATCCTTCGTGCCGCACTCTACAACATTAAAGTTGCTACAACCTGCTGAGATCGCTGCCGATGCTGGCTGCGCTACCCACAGGCCACCGATTGCTGCGCCAGCGACTACGCCAAGTGCAACAAACGATTTTGCTAGTTTGTTCATTTGTTTTCCTCCTCGTCATTATTAGACGTTATGTGTTGAGATTATCATGTCCTTTATTTTTTGTCAACAATACTTTTTCATATATTGTGCTTATGCTTAAATCTATATTTCATGGCTGTTGTTCTACCATAAAATGATGATCATAGCCACTGTTATATGAGGGTTGCGTGCAAGCGATGTTCGATGGTGTTGTACTTATCAAACATACATCGCACGCTCGGTGCTTTCGCCTGTTGCGCAGCTATGTGATATTGCTCGGCTTTTTCGCCATATTTTTTCTTGATCGTTCATGGCTGGTTATCCAGTAGCTTAGGATGGGCGAGCGGTCGTATTGAATGAATAAAGCGACCGGCTTAGGCATATCTCCGTAGAGCCTTGCGCGAGAGGCTAGCCAAGTACAGCGTAATCTGCTATACTGACAGAAGTTGCAGGATAGGGCTGCAATTAGTCTTACACACGCCGCGGTGGTGGAATTGGTAGACACGTCAGACTCAAAATCTGATGTCCACTCGGACGTGCCGGTTCAAGTCCGGCCCGCGGTACCAGTGTTTATTCAACTGTTTTCCGAAAAATAAGCCGTAAGCGTCGGCTTATTTTTTTATTGATGACTCTTGCTGTCTGTTTACGCCTGTCTCGAGAGTATGGGCACGGGCAAGCAGTCTCTTATCCAAAATAGGCCTTGAAACGCAAGCGATATATTGGTATATCAAAGCTAATATTGTATACTGGAAGTAGTTATGCAGCCACAAGATTCGTCACGCACAACATCACGAGGGCACTCATCATCGCAGAGCCGCGATGCACGGCTTAGTGAGGTGCGTGGGCAAATTGATGCGCTATACAATACGTCAAACAGTAGCGGCAACACAAACCGCCCAACTATGCAGCCCATCATTGGTAATGCGCCAACTCGCCAGCCAGCGCCCAGCACGAGCACCAAGGCGGCTACCTTCTCAGTTCCAAACCTTGCGAGCAAACCAGCCAGCCATGCACCAGTGGTGCGGCACGCAGTAGGCGGCGCTCAGCACAGCCAGACGGCTTACCGTCCAGGTGCGCACGCGTGGCGTCAGAGCCAAGCGGCTGCAGCGTCAAATACCCACTCAGCACCCACGACTCGTGAGCGCGATATCTCATCTATCACGCCGCGTAGCCACCCACAGGCGCACTACATTGGCACATCGGCGCAATCCCAACCCTCACCAACTCGCACAGCCACTTCATCAACAGCTGACGCGCAGCAAAAACCCTCATCTCAAGACAACCACACCGAGCAGCCAGCAGCGAGCGCGCATCAGCCGCAGCAACCAGACAGCCAGCGCCCTGCCGGTGCACCACGCCAGCCCACCGCCAACCAAAAGGCCGCTTGGCAGCAATATCACAGTGCTTGGCAAAACTACTATCAGCAGTATTATGAACGCTACTATCTAGGCCAAGTCAAGAAGGCTGAGGAGCGCCTCGCTGAGCAAGCCAAAGCTCACGACGTCGATACGCCTAATACCACCACAGCCACCACTGATGAGCCAGAAGAGCTCACCCAAAGCCAAGCAATGGGCGACCTGCGCTCGCGCTTACTGAGCTCGATCCGCAACGGTGCGAACAAAGTCCGCCATAGCCGACACTTCATCCCCGCGGTAGCTGGTATTTCCGTCATGGTATTATTCTTGGCATTGCAGTACAACCGGGTCTTTTTCTCATACGTTGCTGCTTATACCTCGCCAGGCGACCTCGATGCCCAGAGCTATATCATCAGCCCATACGACTCGACCAACGTTGGCCCAGATCCCAAGCTTATCATTCCTAAGATCGCGGTAGACGTACCCATCGTGTGGGATGCCAACGCTGCCAGCCAAGCCTCACTCAATGCTGCTATGGACAAGGGTGTCGTGTGGTTCAACATCCCTGGTGCCAATGCGAAGCCTGGTGAGGTAGGGAATTTCGTCGTCTCAGGCCACTCGAGCAACGACTGGCTCGATAATGGTAAGTATAAGTTCATCTTCGCGCGGCTCGAGCAAATGCAAAAGGGTGACAATATCTACGTCAATTACAACGGCAAGCGCTACACCTATACTGTCACTGGCTCACAAGTCGTCAAGCCGACCGATGTGCACGCACTGCAAACCAACGCCACTAAGCCAACTATGACGCTCATCACCTGTGTGCCGCTTGGTACCGACCTCAACCGCCTACTCGTCACAGCCGAGCAAGTCAGCCCTGACCCATCCTCTGCCAAAAAAGAAGCATCTCAAACCACTACTAACAGTAGTAGCAGCAACAGCAAGAGTGCCATGCCAGGCAACTCACCAACCTTCGTCCAACGAGTCGGCAACCTGTTTTCGGGACGGTAAGCTAGCTTTATAACAAGTGTGGTATCTACGCTTGAAAGTGCGATATTTCTCACTGGTTACTTTGGTAGTTGGTGCAGTAGTCTACAAAGATGAGGGTATGTATCTATACTTTGCTCGTGTTCATAGACGAAACAAGCAAGCGCACAGCTAGATTGGCTACTAGCTATGTCAAGCATATCAAGCATTGCACTCTTCTTCATAGAATATGCAATGCCGAGTAACTCACCAATGAGTATACTCCTCATGTTTATCCTTGTCGGTATAGTCGCAACTGGAATACTCAGCTTTCAGCAGCTCAAGCAGCAAGAGTTGATGCGGATACGACAAATGGGCTCCTAGTCAACCGAACATAGCTCACCAAACTGTGTCTCGGTCTGATCATAGTGCCCTTAAGTGCACTCTCGGGTTGAGCAATTAATCTGGGTTCAGTTTGAGCGTGGTTGGTGGGCTATGTTTTTTGGTTTTGTTAATTACTTTGCTGATTATACACTATTCAACAACGAGAAGTTTATCGCTGATGTTATCAAGGGGTGTGGTAACGCTTAGTTATCGTTCACGATTTTCGTCTGGCGCAGTGCCACGCCATCCTTCGTCTTGACGAAGCTGTAGAGGTAGCGCTGGTTTTGTGAGAGGACAACAGGGAGGTCAAGCGCTGAGGTAGTGATGCGCTGCTGGTTAGCACCATCAAAGTCGTAGAGGTGTACACCGCCGTGCGTGAAGGTGAAGTGGTAGCCATCGATCCAGTTGATGTCGCGCGTTAGTGGCTGGGGGAGCTTGACGGTGGAGGACTTAAGTAGCTCGAGGTCGTATGTCATGAGGCTCGTGTCGTTATACACACAGGCGAAGCGATGCCCACCGCGCGAGAAATCGACATGGCTAATACCACCTGGCATGCTGAGGCTGGCGACAGACTTGAGGCTGCTTGCCGTACGCGAATCGCTCGCGGCATGCGAGGTGCTGCTGAGGATCTCAGCCGTCTCGCCATAGGCGATCACGTAGTATACTTTGTCGTAGTATTTCTCGATACGGAAGTGTAGTGGAGCTACACCATCATCGGCATAGCTACGGACGGTGCGAGGCTTGGTGGTGCCAATAGTGAGGTAGCCAGCAGTGCGCTGCTTGCTGGTGTGGTCAAGCTTGGTTGTGTACGTGACAGTAGTGTCGCTGTAGAGCGCAAACTCAGCCACGTTACTAACGAGTGGGCCTGTGATAGTCATATCGCCGAGGCTTGCTTGGCGCAGGTCGCCCTCACCAGTGAGGACAAAAAGCTTGCGGCTGTCACCCTGCGAGAATTTAGCAGCATCAACATCCACGCCAAGCTGCCGCGTGACATTCTCGAGCTTGTGGCTACCCTGCGTGTCGAGGACAAGCCACTCGGTTTTATCGCCATTGTAGGTGTGCTTGATCGTCACATAGCGGTTATCCTTATCCCACGAGTCGAGGGTAAAGGTTTGGTGCTCAGCACTGTCTGGCGCGGTGTAGTGCGCGCTGTCGAGTGTGATATTCGTCGTCTGTGGGTTGTCGCCACTGAGATCGGCCAGAGTAACGGTGGGCTTGTGCGCAGCAGGAGTGAAGGCGAGATAGCGATTATTACCCGAAGCAATGGCGCTTGACGCACCACTAGCAGTTGCGACATTCTTATGGCTCGGGTTGCTGGAGATAAGCCGGGCGTAGTCGAGCCACAGCACACTGCCAGGCTTCACATCCACCGTCTTGTGCCAGTCACGGTAACCCTCACGCTGAATAGTAACGTTGCGCTGGCCAGCCGAGAGGGTAAGCTTACTAGGCGTCTCGTTGCTGAGGCGGGTTTGGTCTACCGTCACTTGGGCACCATCAGGGTGAGTGTCAAACTGCACCAGGCCGCCCTGCACGACCTTACCACTCGACCAATTAAGCCGGTACCCCTGTATTGCATAAGCAAAAATCACGACAGTGAAGAGAACAGTCAGCACCATCATGCTATAGATCAATGTCAGATGGACGCGTTGGCGTCGCTTTCGTTGCTTCGTATCCATGACAACATTATACCATGGCTGACTGGAGGGAAGTAGGATGTGTTACCTATCTAGCTTAACCTCGCAGCGGGCTCATGTATTTTATTTTGTCCCGAGGGATTTTATACAAAACAGCTCGCGCCTCTTGCAAAACCCCTTATGCTTGGAGTATTATACGATCAAAGAGGGAACAAGGGGGATATATTACTATGCGTCATACGACGGCCACACATGGTGGACACGTATCTAAGCGGGCAGCTGAGCAAGCAACCGTTGGTTTAGATATACAGAGGCCAAAGCAGCATCGCACGAGCAAATCAGAGCGGCAGCCTGTACTATACGGGCCGGAGCTGAAGATTATTCATACCCCGCGCGCGCGCTCTACAGCGGTCAAGACAACTCAGAAGCATATCTCAGAAATTATCCCGGCAACCAAGGCGGTACAGACAGCTCAAGCGGCTACAGCGACACCGCAATCACCCGTAAAGAACCAGCCACGGGTAGCTACAGGAGCCACTCAAACCTCTCCGCCGCGCCCTGCGCACCAGCTGGCCACGCTCCATGCAGCCACGCCGCAAAAAACAACGGCAACACATCGCGCCGCAACACCAACTGCACACATCACCAAACATCATCGGCCGGTGGCGGTGCAGCCTATCACATCATCTCGACCTGGCTCGCCGCGCCAACTACGGAAGCGACAACCCGTGACGATCTCGCCACTCTCGGTTCAGCCAACAATACCCTCATCGCCCCGTGCGCAAACCCCACACCGCACTGCTCAGCATACGTCCACCCAGCCTGGCGCGCCACGCAGTATGGATTTTGTATTCGTACCATCAGAGGTAGAACCACCCAGTGCCGCTAAGCGCCATAACACGCCGCCGCCATCACAACTGGCACGCGTGCTTGCCACTGAGCAAGTCGAGCAGACGCAAGCCCAGGCTACGCAGCCAGCTATACCAATTGGCCTACCCACACTCAATCTCGCCGAGCTTGCCGCCCAACCACTAGTCGCACAGCCTTCTGGAGTGCCCCAAGGTGAGGTGTGGTGGCCACCAGCTGAGCCAGAACTCACTACGACAGAGAATATCCCCGTTGGCACACTGCCGCGCAGCGTTCTTACTCAGCAGAGTAAGAAATCGGCAGCCGCGCCCAAACCAAAACATCGCAGGCTCTTCACTAGTAAACGCCGCACCAACAAACCCATAGCCAGCGTTGCACCACCACCGACTCGGCAGCCAGCGGCGCGCCACTGGGGTAGGCGCCTTAGCATTGCTGGGGCGATGGTGGCACTGCTTGCCTTTGGCGGCTATCTGACATACCACAACATGCCTGCCATTGCTACTCGTATGGCCGCCGCTCAGGCTGGCATTAATGCATCATTCCCGTCATACCAGCCGAGTGGCTATAGCTTGGCGGGCGGCATATCGCAGCAGCAGGGGAGTGTCTTGATGAAGTTCGCCGCCAACGCTGGCCCAGGCACCTTTACTCTCACGCAGAGCCGGTCCGATTGGGATTCCAGCGCTGTCCTGGCCAACTACGTTTTGCCCAGCTTTGGCCGTAACTTCGCCACTACCACCAGCCGTGGCCTCACTATCTATAGCACCCACAATGCCGCCGCGTGGGTCAATGGCGGTATTCTCTACACCATCAAGGGCAACGCACCCCTGTCGAGCGAGCAGGTGGAGCGGATTGCAGCAAGTATGTGAATCTCTTGAGAGGTCTGTACTTTTCCCATTACTTCATCCGATGGAGTGTGAAAACAGATTGCAATAATCTGTTTTCAGCCCAGCGCAAGAGGTCGATATTCGGGGAGTGTCGACCCTTGTAGTGTTCCTGAGGAGGGAGCGATGGGAGAAGCGCAGACTATGGCCAAAATCATGCCATTCTAAGATTGTCGCAGTTCATCTGCTATACTTATCCATATGAGTAACGACACATCATCTGATACACCATCTTCGCATGCCACTACCATTCGCACCCGCTTTGCACCAAGCCCCACGGGGTATATCCATGTGGGTAATGTGCGCGCAGCGCTCTTTCCGTGGCTGCTTACGCGCCAGCAGGGTGGGAAATTCGTCTTGCGCATTGAGGATACCGACCGCGCTCGCTTTGTACCTGGGGCGGAGGATCTGATTCTCGATACACTCGACTGGCTTGGGCTAGACTGGAACGAAGGCCCACGCGTTGGCGGTGAGGCTGGGCCATACCACCAGTCGGAGCGCCTCGCCATCTACCACCGCTGGGCCCAAAAGCTCATCGACAAAGGCCTCGCCTATGCCGACCCCTACACCCCAGAGGAAGTCCAAGGCTTTCGCGAGGAAGCTCGGGCTGCCAAAAAGGCCTTTTTATACCGCGACTATCGCCCAACCAATCCACCAGCGTGGGATGGCACCCAGCCGCTGCGCTTCAAGGTAGCCGAGCCCCAACGCTACACCTGGCACGACCCTGTGATGGGTGAGCTCTCTGCTGGGCCAGAAGCGCTCGATGACTTCATCCTCATCAAGGCCGATGGCTACCCCACATACAACTTCGCCCACATTGTCGACGATGCCGAGATGGGCATTACCCACGTCATCCGCGGGCTGGAGTATATCTCCAGCATTCCACGCTACCTCAGCCTATACGATGCGCTAGAGCTTGAGCCACCAGTACTGGCCTGCTTGCCACACATCATGGCGCCGGATGGCAAGAAAAAGCTTGGCAAGCGTGACGGTGCCAAGAGCGTCACCGACTACCGCACCGATGGTATTTTGCCCGAGGCAATGCTCAACTTCCTCGCCTCGCTGGGCTGGAATGATGGCACCGAGCAAGAGATCTTTAGCAAGGAGGAACTGATCGAGAAATTCAGCCTCGAGCGCGTCCAGCGCAGTGGTGCTCGCTTCGACGAAAAGCGCCTCCTCTGGATGAATGGCCAATGGATCCGCCGCTTATCACTCGATGACCTCTACGGCCGGGTCGAGCACTACTGGCCAGCCAGCGCTGCTAGCACCGACGAATCGTACAAAAAACAAGTGCTTGCTCTGGTGCAAGACCGTCTCAAGACCTTGGCCGAGCTGCCAATGCTGAGCCGCTACTTCTTCGAAGAGCCCACTATCAACGAAGAGCTCATTACCACCAATAAGCCTCTGCGCAAACTGACGGACGAGCAGCGTCGAGAGCTTCTTGCCACGGCCCACGCCGCTCTGGCTCAGCAGCATACGTGGACGCCAAGCGCCATCCAAGACACTCTCAACCAGCTCCTCGAGACCACTGGCCACAAACCTGGCGTGCTCTTTAGCCTCATCCGCATTGCCACCACCTGGGCACCCTTTAGCCCCCAGCTGAATGACACGCTGGCGCTGCTTGGCAAGGAGCGGACGCTGGCACGGATTGAGCAGTATCTTGGGCAATAACGCGCTACGCATCACACAAAAACCGGCTCTCCCAGCCGGTTTTTATTTGAACAAATAATTGCGTCATGAGCAAAAAATAATAGCAATAACAGGGGTAGAAGTTGATCACGAATTATTCGTCGTGCCCCACCTAAACAAATCAAGCGAGATTATGCCACGAGAAGGGAAATACTGCGCAGCTATTTTGCTGGAGGTATGTCGCCCGGCCAGACCGATGGTGCCGGCTCCATACCGCTCACAGAGTCTGCGCTGCCGTTAATAATATCGCGCGCAATGGGAGAGGCGAATATATCAACGCCCTGCGGGCCCGAGCCAATCCCTATGCTACCTCCGAGGGCAGCACGCGTCACAGCCCCCATGACATCAGATGACGGCTGCTTGCGCTTGCGCACCCCTTCTCGCACCTGCCCCACGCGCCAATCTCCGCCGCTCGCTTGTTGTGGCGATTGACCCTTGTCATCGCGCCACACCGGTGGCACTGCATCGGTACTTCCACCATTATCTGTACTACCTGCCAAAGGGCCATCGTGTCGTCGTGTCATATT
This sequence comes from uncultured Candidatus Saccharibacteria bacterium, assembly GCA_937898545.1. GTDB lineage: Bacteria > Patescibacteriota > Saccharimonadia > Saccharimonadales > Saccharimonadaceae > Saccharimonas. The sequence goes on from CALEJV010000003.1 coordinate 363,636, forward strand.
TCCTCACCCAAATTATCGTTAATGGTTATTCATTGTAGGCTATTTTTGCGGATTTGCCAAGGGGTTTGTTGGGTAATTGATCGCATTACACTTCTTTTGGCGAAACTGTTGGTGCCTCCTCATTACTTCGCCTTAGTGGTATGCGGAGGCTCACTCTCCGAATCTGAATGTCAAAACCTTCCTTCTTCACGTTCAGCTCTCGCGGCCTCCTATACTTCATCCGATGGAGTATGAAAATCCGCTGCAATAACGGATTGACAGCCCTGGCGCAAGAGGCTGATGTTTGGGAGATATCGACCCTTACAGCGCTCTATCGGAGAGAGCGATAGGGCAATGGGGCGTGAGAAATAATGCAAGTTTTGGGATGTAGGTATTCCAGAGGTACACGAACTACACATCAATGCAAAAATCTCCAGCTCATCGCTATCCGCTCATGGTATAATGGCCATAAGATGAGTTCACCACAGAATACACCACCGGCAGCCTTTGGTGGCCGGGCGCAGCGTCGGCGTTTGCGACGGCATGGGCGGCACTTTATGGGGCTGCGGCATTTTGTGGGGCAGCACCGTATGCCCGTGATGGTGATTGGTGGGGCATTGGTGGTATTTGCGGGAGCTATGGCGTCATTTTCTCTACTCAATAAGCCGCGCCAGGCCAAGCCCACTCCTGTTGTGGCAACACAGAAAGCCCCAGAAGTGTATTATTCGCCCCTGACTGGCCTCAAGGTCGCCGACCAAGCGGCCACCACCAAGCCCGTTACTGCAGTGATGCTCGAGAATAGCCCCAGTGCTCGCCCTCAGTCGGGTATCAAGCAGGCTGAGGTGGTGTATGAGGCAATTGCCGAGGCAGGTATCACTCGCTTTCTCGCGCTGTACCAGCAAAACAAACCAGCGATGATTGGCCCAGTGCGCAGCCTGCGGCCGTATTACATCGACTGGCTCGCACCATACCAGCCTAGCGTAGCCCATGTGGGGGGTAGCTCGCACGCCTTGCAAGAGATCCGCAATGGCACCTACCGCGATATCGATCAGTTCTTTCATGGGCGCAGCTATTGGCGCGCCACCGACCGCCGTGCCCCGCACAATGTCTACACCAGTGCCGAGCGGCTGGATGACCTCAATAGCAGCAAAGGCTACAAGCAGTCTGTTGTCAAGATCGCAGTTGCCCGGGCCGATGGCAAGCCAGCCAACCCTGCCACCGCTACTGTGGCCGTCATCAACTTTGGCAAATCCGCCCGCTACAACACGCGCTATCAATACGATGCCAGCACCAACACCTACCAGCGTAGCATTGGTGGCGAGGCTAGCTTGGACCGTGAGGAAGGGCAGATTGCGCCCAGCGTTGTGGTGGCACTAACCGTCCAGCAGACCACCGTGCAAGAGGACGGCACGCGCGAGAATATTATCACCACTGGCCAAGGCAAAGCAACTATCTTCCAAAACGGCAGTGTGGTGGAGGGAATATGGCGCAAAGCTAACCGCGCCAGCCCACTCGAGCTGCTCGATGCCAATGGCAAGGCAATCGCTCTCACCCGTGGCCAGACATGGATTGCGGCAGTACCTGGTGGCACAGGGAGCGTGTCGTGGCAGCAATAGGCCCAGCCCGGCCATTGCCACCTCATCGTCCACCCGCCCTTATTAAGCAATATTGGCCGCGCTATAGTCGCCGTGCTATTGGTGCGAGTATCCTGATGCAGTGCACTATTGCCGGGCTCGTGGCAAGTACACTGTGGATGATTGGCCTAAGCCCTAGCCAGCTGCAGTTTTGGCTGGTTATTATGGTGGTAGTGCTGGCGAGTATCCCGCTCAATATTTTCCTGCTCATGCAGCTACTCACCCCGCTCAAAGACCTCACGCATGCTCTCAGCCACGTAGCGGGTGAGCCCAGCACCATCACACCGCCCAACCCCAATGCAGCACACTTCGAGCGCGATGGCTTCAAGCCGCTACTGCAATACATCTACCAGACGGCCGCCACTGCTGGCCAGGCCGAGCCCAGCCAGGCTCAAGCACAAACTGCCCAGATCGAGGCCGCGCTTGATCAAACCAGTGCCAGCATTGCCATCCTCACTAGCCAGGGGCAGGTACGCTACCACAACCGCCACACCCCGCTGCACCAGAGCCATGATGGCGCGGCCGAGCTCGAGCTGTTATTCGAGCCAGGTGATAGCCTGACGGAGTGGCTGGCTCACTGCCGCCACAGCGCCGTCCATGCCGAGAAGACCTGGCTGCGCATTGCAAACAAGCTGGTGGGTGAGCCTGGGCGGCGCATCTTCGACATTACAGCCAATTATGAGAAAGGCAGCAGTGCCGAGGTTATACTGGTGCTACACGATCGCACCACCCTCTACCAGCCCGAGGATGATGACCTCGATTTCATCGCCTTTGCCGCTCACGAGCTGCGCGGGCCCATCACCGTTATCCGTGGCTATCTGGATGTCCTCACTGAGGAGGTTGGCCCAGCGTTGGCTGGCGACCAACACGAGCTGCTGGGGCGGCTCGTCGTCTCAGCCAATCGCCTCAGCGGCTACGTCAACAACATCCTTAATGCTAGCAAGTTCGACCGCCGCCATCTCCGCGTTCACCTAGCAGAAGAGTCAGTGGCTAGCATCTACAATATCATCCGCGACGACATGCAGCTGCGTGCCACCACCCAAGGTCGCCAGCTCACGGTGGATATCCCCGCCACACTACCCACCATTGCGGCCGATCGCTCCAGCCTATCTGAGGTGCTGAGCAATATCATTGATAACGCGCTCAAATATAGCAACGAAGGCGGGCTCGTAGCCGTCTCGGCCGTACAAGACGGTGCATTTGTCGCCATCAAGGTGCAAGATCACGGCATCGGCATCCCCGCCAATGTCATGGGCAATCTCTTTCACAAGTTCTACCGCTCGCACCGCAGCCGCGAGACCGTAGCTGGCACGGGTATTGGACTGTATATTAGCAAGGCAATCGTCGAGTCGCACGGTGGGCAGATTGGTGTGGTAAGCCGCGAAGGGGAGGGCTCCACCTTCACGATCACCATCCCCACCTACGCCAGCGTAGCAGACAAAATCACTGACGGCAGCAATAGTCAGCTCATCACCAGCGGCAGTGGCTGGATAAAAAACCACACGATGTATAAGGGATAACAGAGGTAGTAGGAGAGAAATTATGGCAATTCAAACAATTCTCGTCATCGAAGACGATCGCTTCATCGGCGAGATGTATGTGCGTAGCCTCCACAAAGCAGGCTATACGGTAGACTGGCTCATCGACGGGGCAGATGGCCTCGTGGCAGCACGTAACAACCACTACGACCTCATCCTGCTCGACATCATGCTCCCCGAGAAACGCGGCAGTGAGATCCTCGAGGCACTGCGCGCCGAGCCGCAGCACATCGCTGGCACGAAGATCGTCATCATGACCAACTTCGACCAAGACGAATCCACCCGCCTCGCCCTCCAAACCAGTGTAGACGGTTATCTCATCAAAGCCGAGATCACCCCACGGCGATTGCTGGAGATTATTGCGGAGATGGGGCAGGAAGGCAAGTGACTGCTTCTTAGCTATATATACTTTTTAATCCGGCGTCATCAAGCGCCTCAATCAGCTCTTCATTTGGATCAAAGGCATTAGGGGAGAGAAAGTCACCATTAACCCTTTGGCGAATACTCTCGACAGCTTCAGACGAAGCGAGCATACTTCTTCCACCTATCATTCTATAGCCTTGATCTAGCGCAATCCTTCCTACCCGCCAACCTATTGCATGTGCACGCAATTCGTACGACAAGCGATGCTGTTCAGCCATGCCGTCTCTATCCATCATCCATACTGGATAGTCAAGATAATCTGCCCCATGTATCATTTCATGACTTAGCGTATCAATCATTTCAACCAGTTGAATAATTCTCTCATTAACAACAATACTGGGTTGACCTATCACTCCAGCAGCAATATTTTCTTGGCCTTTACGGGTCATATTTACAACTGACGAAGTTGTTTTTCCACTCCTTTGCGCAGGTATGCTTAGCTCTCTCCTATGATGATTTTCTTTTTTTGTATTTCGAAAATACATTACAGCAAGATCCCATTTGACCGCATTGTCTAGATCCGGTTCACGGAGAACCGCATTATACTGCTCTTGCGCTATACCATCCATCGTTGTATACGCAACTTCACTAGGGTACAGCGATACAATAGGGATTATCCGCTGCCTATGCCAGTCTGGCACTTCGGCAATCACTCCATCAGCACCGATACTAGGCACACGTGCACAGTCAACAGCTTTTGCCAAGCGTACCGCATGCTCACCCAAAACGTCATATCCTTGTGGACTTTGAACGATTCCAAAAATACCTTCCAGCGACCGTTTCAGCCTATCCTGCCGCGCTACATACTCAGCAGGGTGCGGCATGATTTTTTTGCTTTTCTCTAGTGCCATGTGATTATTATTACTTATATTTTGCGTAGAACGCAATAGCGAACAAGCTTATTGGGGTAGCTTTCCCTCACATCGTAGGCCCATCACGCCAAATATATACCTCAAAACAACACGCAAATAAAAACACCTCGCCCAGGCAAGGTATCATAACATACTATACTGGTGACCTCACCGGGAATCGAACCCGGATTGCCAGGATGAAAACCTGGTGTCCTAACCGTTAGACGATGAGGCCGTGCAGGCACGTAGCAGTGCTGTGTGCCATTATACGAAAAAGTCGCTGGTTTGTCCACCATAATACTGCTCTATTGCCGCGCGAGCCGAGAATCATGCTCTGGCTGCAGCGATATCTGCTATACTAATGACACACTATTACATCATACAACGAAGTTACTTATGGATATTTCACCTGTTCCGACATCTGTGCTGGGGGAGCACCCGCCACAACGCCCTGCCAAACGGCGGCATAGCACACTCATGCTATGGGTGATGCTTGCGGCGGCCATCACTGTGGTGCTTTCGGCCATTGCTGCGGCAGTAACCCTTCTCTCCTCGCCACAGCGCATACAGGCCGCGGCAGTGTCGGCCACGCCATCGCGCACTGATGTGTTTCTGGCCAATGGCTATGGAGCAGGTCAGCGCGCAGTGCGGTTTGCGACGGGGCAGGGCGGCTTGAGCTTCTTGGGTGGCACAGCCGACCACTCGCGGCTCGCCATCGCGGGGCAGGGCGCGCAAGATGCCGCACCAGTGCTCCGGATTTGGGATACTGGGCGCAAGCAGCCAGTCGCTAGCTGGCCAGCCAGCACCTGCAGCAGCGTCACGCCGCGTGGGGTGGTATATTGCGCCAACCAGCAGCGGGGGCGCTCAGTCATTACCGCGGTAGAGCTTACTACTGCTAAGGTTCTCTATACTACCCCTGTAGCTAGCCAGCCCACTACGCTTACATATTATGGCACAGATAGCCAACAGCAAGACATTATTGGCGAGAGCACCACCGCCACCTTCTACGCCGCCACAGGGAATCTGCGCACTATCACCAGTGGCGATTTTCAGAACCCCAACGCCACCTGCACGATAGCGAGCGGTAGCAAGCTTCTCTGTCGCCGTAATACCGAGAAAGACCACGGCGCTAAGCCATCCCAGAAGTCACCCAGTAAGCGTGCTACCTCACGTACCACTACTGGTGTCGTCATCACAAATGAGCGCCAGGCGACCACTGCAGATCAATCGACGACCACCATCACCGTGTATGATACCGCCAGCGGCACGCGCGAAGTGCAGCGCACAGCTAGCTCTAGCAACGTCACCCTAGCAAGCGATGGCTGGCTAGAGGGCGCTGCGGGCAGCAATACCATCCAATCCAGCGGGCAAGAGACCTTCGAGAGCTACGGCATTGACGGTAAGCCGCGCGGCCGCAGCACTGTCAATAGCGCGTACAAGCTCAGTCCAGCCGCCAGCTCCTTCACCAACCCCACTGGCACTACTGCGCCAACCTACCCACGAGAAGCCCTCACCACAGATATGCCACGCGTCGTTGTGGATGGACAGGGCAGGGAGTTCCTGCGCATTGCCAGCCAAAACACGCAAGACTTCGCTCTAAGCCAAGCCACCTACAGCCGCACCAGCGGTGGCACACTCACCCTGGCCGACGGCGGCAATATTGTCTCCGCCAGCCTGGATGGCTCACTCCTCCTCACCAGTAATCTCCACTCCGCCGGCATCCAAGCCAGCGGCAGTAAAGGCCTCAAGATCGTCAAAGTCGCTGATGGTACAACCCTCCTCACCATCAAAGCTACTGACATGCGCAGCCTCACCATCCGCAGCAATCTCATCGCTAGCACCAGCAAGGACGGCACACTTGTGGTGTATGTGCCAGACAAGTAGCACCACAAACAGCGCACCCATTTCCTCTGTATAGTCGCAGCTTTATAGCAAAATAACCCACCAATCGCGAGCGGGTTATTTATAAGAGTAGTAGAGCAGGGTTCTACCGGCTTGCTGCGTGGTTAAGCACATACGCACTGAGGCAGGCCAAGCCAATGCTAAGCATGACGATGGCAGTATGCGGATCGATGCTGTGCGAGATACTCAGTACCACTACGATAACGCTGAGCACCAGGCAGGCTGCGATGAGCAGGATGTCGAGCATTTGCTTGGGCGTCTTTTTGCGGGTGGTCGATACCGTGACCTTCGTCTTGGTGGTTGTTGCTGGCGCGGCTGCTTTGGCCGCTGCTTTGGTTGATTTTTTTGCCATATGGCCTCCTTTGTTTTCTGGCACTATTGTAGCACATTGTAGAGAAAAATGGGCGAATAAACTACTCAAGGTCATAAGAAGTGGCGGGCAGCGAGCACGGTTCTCGCCCAACACTCCATTGCCATCGCCCAGGCAATCCGCTATAATACACACAAAGCATAAGGGGGATAACCAATGGGGGTGCAACAAATCAGCCGGTTTTGGCACCGGCGCTTGTGCGAGGCAAGTATGCTCTATGCCGTCATCATCGTGGCGCTGTGGGCATGGCGGCACTTTGGCGGGGTGGATCAATACAACCTCGTGCTTGGCATGCCGCTCATTGCCGTTATCTTGGCCGGTATAACAGGGGTTGTAGCAGCGGTGCTTCACATCTGGCCACCGCAGCAGCGGCTTGGGCAGGCGAGCCTAGTGGTGTATCTCTGCGCCGTGGCCACAACCGGTGCGCTCATTATTGGCACCGGTGGGCTGAGCTCACCCTTTATTGCAGCCTGGCTCTTGGTAGCAGTCTTTGCAATGTTTTTTGGCTGGGTGGGGCTAGCACTGGTCTTGCTACTGGTCAATGCCTACCTCAGTTGGGGGGTGCTGGCGGGGCATATTACAAGTACGATGATTCCTAGCGCTATGCTAACGGGCGAGCTGCCCGTCCTAGTGGGGTGCTTGCTCTGGGGGCCGGATGATCGCGCCGCACAGGCTCGCACTACTTCATACCGCGAGCTTGCCGCCACACTCAGTCGGGTGGCAGGCAAGTCGGACATCGTGCTCAATGCAATTGGCGATGGCGTGATGGCGCTCGATGCAGATGGGATGATAGAGCTCATCAATCCAGCAGCCCAGCGCCTCGTGGGTTGGGGTGATGAAGATGCTCTGGGCCTCAGCTACCAATCCGTCCTCAAGCTTATCGACGCCAAGAATGACCCCATTACCAATGATACCGACCCGATCGCCGCTGTCCTAGCGGACAACCAGCCCCTCACCACCGACCGCCTGCGTCTCGTGACGAGCTCTGGCAAGACGCCGATCATCTCACTCGTCATTTCGCCGGTCAGCAGTGAGCCGGGCAGTGGAGTCATTGTCGTCTTTCGTGATGTGACGAAGGAAAAGGCCGAGGAACGCCAAAAAGCCGAATTCATTAGCACCGCCAGCCACGAGATGCGTACCCCTGTGGCGTCAATCGAGGGCTACCTTGGCCTCACCCTTAACCCCGCCACTGCCACCATCGACCAGCGCGCCCGCGACTTCATTACCAAAGCCCACCGCTCGGCTGAGCACCTCGGCCGGCTCTTCCAAGACCTGCTGGACGTAAGTAAAGCCGATGATGGCCGCCTGCAGAGCAACCCCGAAGCGATCGACCTCATCCCCTTTGTCAGTGACATCGTGGAGGGGCTGCGCCACAAGGCCGAGGACAAAAAGCTCCAGCTTATCTTCAAGCCACGCCCTGGCACAACTGGCGGTGAGCACAGCGCTACCTTTACCAGCCGGACGCTTAGCCCTGCCTTTTATATCTATGTCGACCCAGACCAGCTGCGCGAAGTGCTTGATAACCTGGTAGAGAATGCTATCAAATACACCCCCAGCGGGCGTGTAACGGTGGATGCAACCGGCGGTAGTGGGCGCGTGACGATCGCCATTGCCGATACTGGCATTGGCATACCGGTGGAAGATCAGTCACACCTCTTCCAAAAGTTCTATCGAGTAGATAATTCGGATACGCGCGAGATTGGCGGCACCGGCCTGGGGCTCTACCTCAGTCGCCGCCTCACAGAGGTAATGGGTGGTCGCTTGTGGGTGGAGAGTGCGTACCGGCAGGGAAGTACCTTCTTCCTTGAGCTCCCACGCCTGAGCGAGCACGATGCCCAAACCGCCCTCGCTGCCAAAGCCAAGGCAGTAGCACAAGCCGCCAAGGCAACCCCACCTCGCCCAGTGCCAGCTTTTGCTACGGCCGCACTCCAAAGCCAAGGCTTTTTGCCGCAACCAAGCCTAGCTACTCGCACGCAGCGCCCAGCCCAAAAGAACAGCCGCGCAGCCACGCCACCCACAGCAAAAAACGTCCAATCTACCACTGTTAGCGTTGCCCAGGCTACTCCTTCCGCTCCACCAAGCGCCACACCACCATCTACGCCGCAGCCTACGCCAAACACGTCGCCCACGGCGCATATCATTGCCACCAGCCAGCCCCGGCGCAGCCCCACTCGTGTCCGCGATGTCCTCACCACGCCGCGCTCTGCTGCGCCACCACGGGCAGTGCGGTAAATCTCACGCCTCTCTCGAAATAATTATAGAGACCGATATTTTCCACAATACTGGCCTCTTTTATATTAAAACCTGCTACTAGTACCCCTCCTGTAGCAAAAAGCGAGAAGGGGAGTGAACCCCAGCGAAGGCAAAGCCCCAGGCTGCTACACGCTTACGACTAGGGTTTCTTGCGGGAAGATTTGCGTGATCGCTCATTGAGCAGACATAGCGTAATAGAACTAAGGGCCATCGCTTCCGTACCACACGCTACCCCGTGCATCACCGCTTCTTCCATCTGGCGATGCTCGAGCCCATCGATGTTTGAGAACCCCTCGGCAGCAGCAATCTCCTCATCTGTCGTCAGCACATGCTCAGCGACTGGATTAAGCAGGTTACCCACCGGCTCCATATTGCCACTGTCATGATAGAGACTAATACCTGTTGCAGCTGTCAGCGTGGCGCCAATGGTGGCCAGCATCCCTAGTGCCCGCGCTGCTTTCTCGCGCCGTGAGGATCGCTCGGGCGATTGCAATTTTTCTGCAAAACGCGTGACCCAGCTTGGCTTCTCGCTTTTGTATCGCGCCCCGGCATGTCGCATTTGTCGTGTTGTTGTCATATTCATCTTCCTCTGTTAGGGAGTGCTATGATACCACAGGATTGATTTATAGTCAATAGCTGCCCCAGTAGCGCTGCCAGGCAAACATACACTAGCCAGTGTGTATAGAATATCTGCTTACGTTGCGAGCTTTCAGACGTCCTCTTGTGCAGTGGGGTCACTGCAAAAAGCAGGGGATGTTTTGCAATTTCCGGTATACGTGCGCCCATTTCAAATTACTACCAGCGCTCTGTCAATCTCTTCGCGCAAAGCCAACCGTGCGCCAGACCCATCACCAGAACAGCACTTTATATTAATTCCTCTCAAAAAAACCACAAGCACTATGGTATTTTTGCCGACAATTGCGTACAATAGAGGGTGATATGACAAAGGTTAAGATTCTGCTTGTCGAAGACGACAAAAGCCTGCGCGAAATATACGGAGTACGCCTGTTGGCCGAGGGGTATGACATCGTGTCGGCCGGCGATGGGGAAGAAGCACTCGCCATGGCTATCAAAGAACGTCCGCAGCTTATCATTAGCGATGTGATGATGCCCAAGATCAGTGGCTTCGACATGCTCGATATCTTGCGCAGCACTACCGAGACGCGCGGCATCAAGGTGATTATCATGACGGCACTCTCCAGCCAAGACCAGCGCATGCGTGGCGAGGCGCTGGGGGCAGACCGCTACCTCGTCAAATCGCAGGTTGGGATTGAGGATGTGGTACGCGCCGTACACGACGTCCTTGGCGATACAGGGGTAAGCCACCGGCCAGCAGCACATACCACTCCTGAGCCTCAGCCGAGTGCGCCAACCGTGCCAGTGCCATCGGCCGCTCAGCCCACCACACTGCCACAGCCCACAGCGCCATTCTCCACACCACGGCCGGCCAGCCTGGGCGAGCGAGTGATCCACCCGCTGCAGTCTTCTATGCCGAGGCTAGATTATGCCAGCTTAATAGACGACGAGCTGGACGCCGCCAATGGTGCTCCACAGCCCACAGCGCCGCAGCCGCCAGCCGAGCCCACTACGCCACAGCCATTCACCTTGCCGCCAACCGAAGAGGCACCAGAAGCCGAGATCGTCACACATCATGATGAACACCCAGCCCCTGCTAATAGCGCACCAAGCCCAGCAGAAGCTCCACATCTGCACACACCGCCAGCCAGCGATGCTCCCGCTACGCAGCCACTCATTAACGATATTATTGCGCCGCATAGCACAGCGCCATCAGGTATTCCAGATGTGCACCACCACATTGTGGCGAGCCAGCCTGCTCACTACACCCACACTCCAGCCGACGACGAAGCCGAATTAGCCGAAGCTCTGCGCATGAGCACGCAGCAAACCGATGATGAGACAGACACTGGTGAAGCTGCCTACCAGCCAAGCCAAAACCAGCTCGTATCAGACGCCGTGGCCAACCTTAATGAGCAGATGGACACCATTCCGACTCCAGCTCCAGTTGAACCACCAGTACCAACCACCACAACATACGACGCACCAGCGCCAAGCCATACTGCGCCAGTCGCCGCAGCTCAACCACCAGCTGCTCACCACGAGCATCACGAGGATTCACCAGCTCATCCTGCTGCTGATAGTGCAGCCATTGCGCCGCACAGCACACAAGCCATTGCTGCAGACCCGTCTGATGCACTAGCCGCGGCGTTGCTCCAGGGCAGTGCAGCCGCTCATCCGTCGGTCTCACCAGTCGATCATCCACTCTACGATGCCATCCGCCCAGCTCCCGTTGCTACAGCGCATTCTGCTCCAGCACAGCCCGTCAACGCCGCAGCAGGGCAACCATCAATCACTCATCATGCAGCATCAGCGCCTCAGCCAGAAGCCGCGCCTTCGCGTCCAGCCCCAGCCATACAGCACAGCCACGACAACCTCAGTTTCGAAGAGACTGAGCGGGCAACACCATCATCGGCCGGGTCGCACTAAAAAGCGTATCCATATCGCTTCACGCGTGCTATACTAGGTAATCATCATGCATGGAGCCTGTTATGCCCGATCGATCACCATTCGACTACCCATTCCATAAACAACCTCCCGATGACCCTGTCACTGGCCCTGCTGCGCGATGCAACGATCCACTACAAGCTGATAGCCGCCAGCGTCCATCGCTTGAGTATCCACTTGATGTGCCAGAGGTCAAACCTAGCTGGTTCTTCACGCGCATTTGTGCCATTGGCCAGGTTGCTCTTCGCGGCGCGCGGAGCGTTGTCTCGGCAGCTACTCGGCCGTGGTCGCGTCACACTCATCAGCATTAATTGAGAGAGTTAGCGGCACAGAGCCGAGCCTTCGGTCAGCACGTCCTCAGTGATATAATAGAGGCATGTCGACTACTCGCCTCAACAAACACATTGCGCTTGCGCTGGGCCTGTCGCGCCGCCAAGCGGATGACCTGATCGCCGCTGGAGATGTCGTAGTTGATGGCGAGGTAGCTGTGCTCGGTGCCCGCCTCCAGCCAGGCAGCTTGGTAACGGTACAGGGCGCGCCACTACCCGAGCAGGTTACTTACCGCACTATTATGCTCAACAAGCCAGTCGGTTACGTTTGCTCACGCAAACAACAGGGGTCACAGCCTACTATTTATAGCCTTTTACCAACAGAATTACATGCTCTTAAGCCCGTCGGTCGGCTTGATGCCAATAGCTCGGGCTTGCTTTTGCTCAGCAACAACGGCGACTTTGCCTACCGCATGACCCACCCACAGTTTGCTAAGGTCAAAGAATACCACGTCCGGCTCGACCACCCACTCGAACCCCTCCACCAACAGATGATCAGCGACTACGGCATCCAGCTTGCCGATGGCACCAGTCGGCTCATCCTCACGCGTCTTCGGCCCGATAGCCGCACCGAGTGGCACATTAGCATGAGTGAGGGCCGCAACCGCCAGATCCGCCGTACCTTCGCCGCTCTGGGATACACTGTCACGCGCCTGCACCGCACGCACTTTGGCAACTATAGCCTGGGCAAGCTACCGCGAGGTAAGTGGGAAGACGTCGCTGTGCAATAGAGCAGCACCTTCTTGCACTCTCAGCAAAAAAATAATATACAATAGCAATATATGTGTATGCCTATTCTTAAAGACCCAACCCCACGGTACAGGCTCCGTTATGTAACGGATGACACCATCACCTGGCTGCTTAGTCCACTCCACGAGCGCACGCTCTGTTTCGATCCCAAGGATGACCACTTCTGGAGCGAGACACCTACTCCGCCGCGCATGATACCTTTTGGTGATCACGCCCGCTATGGTCTCAACCTTTATGCCTTAGCTATCGAGATTATCATTATCGCTACCTGTGTTGGCACGTGGTGGCTAGTCTGGCGGCCATGGCACAAGAAAAAAGACAAAGATGCTCAAGACGCCCCAGAGAAAAAGCGGCCTCTCCCGCTGTGGCTCTATGTTGTGAGCTTAGCTATTCTCATCATTGGCATTGCATTTTTGCTCACCGTTATTATCTTTACCGTGCGTCGCTATATTATTCTCAATAGCTAACCTCTACTCATCGTGGCCCCATCCGCCAGAGGACACCAGCCGCGCCAAGAGCCTGGATGATAGTAGGGTTTTTGTCAAAGGGTCGCTCTGGGTGGTTGATGCGTGCCCGGATCGTCTCGATCTGCTGCACAGCCGATAAGTCACGGTGCGGTGGCATATCATGCTGGCGAAGGAACCGTGCTTGTAACGTGTACGCCTTGAGCTCAGAAGAGAACAGTGCATATGGTGGCTCACCCCAGGGTGTACAAGGAGCGGTGATGGCGTCATTAGCGTGACTTAACTCATGGAGGAGTACACCGGCTGTGATGATGCGCGCCCTCTCGCTATCATCATGGAGAGGTAGTCTAGTCTGATTCATCATAATATTCGGCCGAGCATGCATGGAAGTGCGTCCAACCCGCCCCATATCAACAATGCATGCAGCATACGTGCCACGTATTCTGACTGGTGCCGCCTGGGCCGACATGTGCGGTGCGGCAAGAATTCGGCTTGGCGCATAATACCACTTGGCCGCGCCAAGCCGCCACGGGGCATCATGCGCTACGCCAGCCTGCTGCCGCTGCAGCGGCATAGGGTCGGTCATATCCGTCCAAACGTCGTGCGTCTCTGGCGCAATTGCAAGAGGAATAATGTCGCGCCAATGCCAACCATTAAGCGATTGCACCTGGTGATCACGCTGGAAGAGGCGCGGCTCTGCACCATCATGGTCATCGAGTTCTCGCTGCGTGGCACCTGTGCGAACATCGGCAACCGTCAGCATCGCCGCCCTGTGCTGAAGCGCTGCCGCCGAGACGCCCAGCGCACCCAGGCTGTCAATCAGCTGTGGCTGACCCAAGCTCTCATCCAAATATTCTATCGACTGACGCAATAGGGTAGTATAGGCTAGCTGTGGTATCTCATTGGTCATTACACACTTCCTTGTATTTCAGTCTTTATCAATGAGAGTGAGCCCGTTGCCGCACTCGTTCTTTTATTGTACAAGAGGGGAGAGGGCGCTGCAAATCCGCTCGCGCGCTTTCATGATATAATGAGAGTATTATGGCTATCAAACTTCCTACCGTTGCAATCATCGGGCGTGCCAATGCTGGCAAGAGCTCGCTGTTTAATCGTATGATGCGTTCGCAGCAGGCCATCGTGGCGCGCGAGGCTGGCACAACGCGCGATCGGGTGGTAGGCAAGGCAGCCTACCATGGGCATGAGTTTTGGCTGGTCGATACAGCCGGCCTCAAGCCAGCCGAAGACGAGTTTGAGGCAAGTATTCAAGAGCAGATCACCGATGCATCCGATGCAGCCGATGTCATTCTCGTCGTCGTGGATAGCACCGAATACCCCAGCGATGAAGATCGGCGCGTCGCCAAGACTGCCCTCAAGAGTCGCAAACCCGTCATTCTCATTGCAAACAAAACCGACCTGCGGGGTAGCCTGCCCACCAGTGAGTTCCTTCGCCTTGGCATCAAGAGTATCATTCGCACCAGTGCCGAGCACAACAGTGGCATTAGCGATGCGCTGGATGAAATCTGCCAGCACATCCCAGAGAAGCGCCAAGCAGAGCCGAGCGATGTGCTCAAGATTGCGTTGATCGGCCGGCCGAATGTCGGCAAATCCAGCCTCTTCAACACACTGGCAGGCAAGCAGCAAGCCATCGTGGCTGGAGTAGCAGGCACCACGCGCGATGTCAATCGCATCCGCCTGCGCTACCAGGGGCAAACCATCGAGCTGCTCGACACCGCTGGCATTCGCCGCCAAGGCAAGCAGGAGGTGGGCATCGAGAAGTTTAGCGTCTTGCGCACTTTGGCTGCCATCGAGGAGGCTGATATCTGCTTCCTCCTGATGGATGTGAATGAGCTCAACACTGCCCTCGACCAACGGCTTGCTGGCATCATTGCCGAGGCAGGCAAGGGCATGGCCATCGTCGTGAGCAAGTGGGACGCCGTGGAGGGCAAAGATGCCTACACGCGCGATGCACTCGCCCCGCAGATCTCCGCCCAGTTCGACTTCACGCCGTGGGCACCACTCATCTTCACCAGTGCCGTTACGGGCCAGAATGTGACGAAATTATTCGACCTCGCCCTAGGTATTGCTGCCCATCGCCAGCAAAAGACCACCACGCGCACCCTCAATGACCTCCTGCAGCGCTCTGTGCAGAAGCACCCACCAGCTGGCCTCAAGAATACCCACCCCAAGCTGCGCTACATCGTCCAGACAGACACAAACCCGCCATGGTTCGTTATCTACGGCAGCAACCTCAAGTTCGTCCACTGGAGCTACAAGCGCTACCTCGAGCGGCGCATCCGCGACACCTACGACTATACCGGCACCCCCATCAAGCTCTCCTTCCGCGACGAGAAGCAACTCAAAGCCAACCGCGAGCGCGTCAAGCGCGGCCTCGAGCCTGTGACGAAAGCATATAAACAGCGTAAGAACGCTGAAGGGCAAGGCACACAGGGCCCAGGCAAGAGCCGCTTGTAGGTGCTTTCTGACGCTTGTAGAACAATTATCTCAGATTATTTTATGGCATAATTAGTAGAATATATCTCGTTCTCTTCCTGTTGGTGCATAGCCCTGACCATGTTCGCCCATACCCGAACAAATCGTTGTAGAATGGACACCACTTACCCCTGTTATTTTACCGTATTGTTGCAATATATCATAACTGTCTCTTATACACATCTGACGCTGCCGACG